>CASEKR010000022.1 GCA_949288585.1 uncultured Bacteroides sp.
AATACCTATGAGTGTGATGCCGATTTGAATGGTCGAAAGAAATTTTTCGGGTTCTTCCAGTTGCTGCAGCACGCCTTTGGCTCTTTTGTTGCCTTTTCCCATCATTGTTTCCAGGCGTGCTTTGCTGGCCGATACCAGCGCTAATTCGTACATGGCAAAAATGCCGTTAAGAAGTAATAAAAATAGAATAATTAAAAATTCCATAAAGGTTTTTAAATGGTTTCCGGCACAAACTTACGAATTTTTCATTGATTACAAAAATATATGTGCGATGCAGGGAGATTTTGTGCGGTGAATGGGAATTTATATGTGAGTTTGTAAGTTCTAAAGTTTCTGAGTTTTTAAGTTGAGGTAAGACAGTAAGTTATGAACTTATAAACTTATGAACTTATAAACTTAAAAACTAAAGAACTTAACGACTAAATTATCATTCCCTTGATGAAATAATCATAAAGGTATGGAGATGGGGAAGAAAATGCTTACTTTTGTCCGGAAAAACATTCAAATCATGGAAATATGAAAGGAAAATTTTTGTTATTGGTCTCGCTGTTGTGGGCAACCAGTTTCTCGCTACATGCAGCACGGGTGGATACCTTGATGGTAGAAAGCCCTTCGATGAAGAAATCAGTAAAAGTCGTTTTCATCCTGCCGGACAAGGCTTTGGAGGGAAAGGCAGGCACTTGTCCTGTCGTCTACCTCTTGCACGGGCATGGGGGTAATGCAAAGAGTTGGATTGAACTGAAGCCGGAATTGCCCGCCATCGCCGACGAGAAAGGTTGGATTTTCGTTTGCCCCGACGGCAAGAACTGTTGGTATTGGGACAGTCCGCTTCATGCCGATGTCCGCTATGAAACGTTTGTCTCTTCCGAACTGGTGGCTTACACAGACAGCCATTACCCGACCAAGGCTGACCGCCACTTCCGTGCCATTTCTGGCTTAAGCATGGGTGGGCATGGCGCATTGTGGCTTTCCATGCGCCATAAGGACACTTTTGGCGCGGCTGGCAGCATGAGCGGCGGGGTAGACATCCGTCCCTTCCCGGACAACTGGAATATGAAAGACCAGTTAGGGGAATATGCGGCCAACAAAGAAGTGTGGGATGCCCATACGGTCATGACGCAACTGGATAAAATTGCCAATGGCGATTTGGCCTTATTGATAGACTGCGGGGAAGATGATTTTTTCTTGGGTGTCAATCAGGAATTGCATAAACAATTGTTACAGAGGGAGATTGACCACGACTTTATTACCCGTCCTGGTGGCCATACTTCCGAGTATTGGAACAACTCCATTGATTACCACCTGCTGTTCTTCGGGAAATTCTTTGCCAAGGCTGAATAGTAAATGAAGAACTAAAAATGAAGAATGAAGAATTTTGTGGAAACTCTTTTCTGCTTCCACATGCCAATTCTTCATTCTTCATTTATTTTATCTGACCCGTACCGCCTGTGCCGCTTTCCGCTTGACAGAATTTTGCAGTACGGTGGTGCGCAGATGGTTTTCACTGGGTGTTTCCGGCTGGGTGCCGTTGATAAGGCCCAATGCCGTGTTCAGCATCAGTTCGTCCGGATTGCCGAAAGGCAGGAAACGGGCCACGTCGCTGTTTTCATCTACACGGACATCGGCCGGGAAGCCATTTTCATAATCAGATTCTCCTGCGGAATTATATATCTTGCAGACGATGGGACTCATGGTGATCATCAGTTCTTTGTTGGTGAAAGCTACCGAACCAACGTTCTTACCTTCGGTCGTAGCTCCTATCACTATCACATCCATATAAGGTTTCAGGCAGTTGATGAGCATCTCAGAGGCAGAGGCTGTTTCCCCGCTTGTCAGCACATACAAGGTTGACAAGTTCAGGTTGGCGCCTTGCCCTATCAAGGCTTCGTCCAGGTAAAGCGGGCTTTCCCGCTCTTGGAAGTTGGCGTTGAACTCCAGATATCCCAAGGGCTGCCCCAATGCCGCCGAAGGGGCCAGCATGGTGCATAGCAATTCTGCGCACGACAGTAGCCCGCCGTTATTGTAGCGCAAATCCAAAACAAATTCGTTGACTCCTTGCGCTGCGAAATATTGGAATGCCTCCCGCAACTGGTCGTCATATTCATGGCTGTTGTCCGTAATGCCGGAACTAAAATGGTTATACACCAGATAGCCCACCCGTTTCCCCCCGGTCAGGTAAACATTCCGGTAATGCACCGGGTTGTCGTTTATGCTGCGCGCCGAGGCAATGTCCTGCGGTTCGGCATATGCTAAGATAGTGTCATTCTCCGCATCGTAATAGCCAACAGTCAGCCTCATGCTCCCGCTGCCATACAGGCGCTCATAGTTGTCTTCCGTGATGGCTTTTCCGTCCATTTCCATAATCCAATCCCCGCGTTGCAAGCCGATTTCACCTGCCGGGCTTTCCGGCGCCACGTAAAGGATGTGGGCATACAAAGCCGTGTCGTTGCCTTCCACCCGGTTGGTAGTGAACTGGAAACCATAGCTGTAATCCGTATAAGGAATGCTCCGGGTGTTCTGTTTCAGGCTGTCTATGGTGGAGTAGTGCCTTCCCCCTTTTCCGTCATTGTCAGAAAGTAGGGATGCAAAGAAAGAGAATGGGTCAGTGAAATAATTCAGGTCGTTGGTATGGGGAATCTCCTGGTTCCAATAATACCACACGCGCATGGTGTCGTCTATCCAGCGGTCTGTTTTTGTCTGTTCGGCATAAGCAGCCCACCGGTCTACGCCGCATGAACCGAAATAGGCAGGGATGAGTAGTATCCCTGCCAATATAAATAATGTATTCTTTGCTTTCATGGGCGCAAAATTAGGAAATAGTTTCCTATTACCAAGCCCTTCCCTTGAAAATATTCGATTGCTCCAAGGGAATGATTTTCCCGCGCAAGGTCAGCGTCCGCGAATTGAAGTTCGGGCTGATGCTCACGGTCGCTTCGTTGTCTCCGGCGGCAAGGGTAAGGAATACTTGGGCGGAGATGCCTGTCCCCAGGATGTTGAAGCTGTAAGTCACGTTTCCTTTCTTGTCTGTTTTCATCTTGATGCCCGACACGGTGCCGTCCACGGTCACTCCGCCTATGCCGTTAGGACCGGCAAGGGACGTGTTGAAGGCAACCTGCACGGTGCCCCGTTGCTGGTTGACCAAGATGAAATTGGTGTTGGTGTTTACAAAAGCCGTTTCACCCCTTTTGAAAATGACCTGGTCGGCTTCCAGGACAAATTGGTTGTCTTTCAGTGCTTGCACGGATTCCGCATAAGCGGCTGCTTCTTCGGCTTCCTTGGCGGCTTTTTGCCGGGCACGTTCTGCGTCGCGCATTGTTTGTGAGAGGGTCGTCTTGTCACCGGCGGCCGTTTGGGCGAATGCCTGGTTGGAAGTAGTGGCCATCAGGGCCACGGCAATGAATGCAATAAACTTTTTCATACGTTTTCTGTCGTTTAGGTTGATAATATGGTTTTCTATCTTTTCTTACATCACAATAACAATGCCATTCTTGGATTGTTCAGCAGAACTACTTGCAATTTAGCGTTTTTTATGAAAATTGTCGGCGATTTTTCGGGGAAATGCGCATGAAAAAATGGGCTGTACGGACGGCTCAATCTCTGGTTCTCTCATCCGTACAGCCCGTGGAAACGTGGCTTTATGTGCTCCTTTGCAGTCCTTTAGTTGATGGCTACCTCGTCAATGAACAGGAACGTCTTGCTGCCTGCCCCCGGGTGCCATTTCGGCAATACAGGCGTGCCCTTGCCAACGACGCGCACGTAGCGTGTCTTTGACTTGTCAAAGGTTATTTCTTCTCTTGTCAATACATTGTTCTTGCTACCCTTAGGCAAAGTCGGGATGGACTTTGAAGCAATCTTCTGGAATTTCTTCCCGTCTGCTGAGCCATACACCTCAATGCCGGTCAGGCCGAAGATATAGTCGCCCGGCACCAAGTATGTGCCGATGGATACCGAAGAAATCTCCCGTTCTTCCTGCAAGTCGATGACTGCATCGAAGTCTTTGCCATAGAAGCCGATGTAGCGTCCCGAACGGTAATTGTCGTCGCCCGTCAGGCCGTCCACCAGCACCGGACCGCCCTTATACGTGTAGCTCCCTGCCGGTTCGGAGTTCAAGGTAATGGGGCGCATTGTGGCCAGGTTGTATTCCAGGGTCGATTCCTGGATGGCCGTTTCCCGCTCGCCGCGTACGGCCTTGGCCTTGATGGTCGTGGTCTTGCCTTCGATGACGAACGGTTCCGTATAAGTCAGCGAAGCCTCTGTCGGGTCTGTGCCGTCCAGGGTGTAATAGACGGGCGCGTTATCGAACGTCCGCAGGGCAATCTCCGCTTCGCCTTCTTTTCCTGTGGGCGTAGCCTCGATGACCACGTCTTCGATGTCTTCCTTATAGTGGAAACCATACAGGGCATACAAATCCAATTGGTGGCGCAGGCGTTTCAGGAATCCGTCCAGGTTCTTCTGCGTCGGATTGCTCCATTGCAGTTCGCTCAGGGCGGCGATGCGCGGCATCATCTGCCACTCCATCTTCAGGCTGTCCTTGGTCCATTCCGTCCAGATGCATCCCTGTACGCCGATGATGTTCTTCTTCTCTTCCGGTGTCAGCTTGTCAGAAGCAGGCTCGAAGTTGTACACGCGCTCCACGCTGCTCACGCCCTTCAGGCGGTTGTAGCCCGGGTTGCTGAAATACAGGTGGCTGATGGGGCAGACGATGGTCTGGTGTCCCAACTGCGCGGACTTAATGGCTGCCGGCACGCCCGTCCAGGCGGCCACGGTCGTGGTCTTGGGGTCGGGATTTCCTTCCAGGATTTCGTCCCACGCCAGCATCTTCTTGCCGCGTTTGGCGATTTCCTTTTCCACTTCGCCCATGAAGTACACCTGCAATTGGTTCTCCTTGCTGTGTTCCTTCGTGTCTCGCAGGCCCAACTCGCGAATCTTGGCTTGGCATTTCGGACATTTCTCCCATTCGGCCTTGGGGCATTCGTCTCCACCTATATGTATATAGGGCGCGTCGGGGAAAATGTCCATCAGTTCGTTCACCACGTCTTTGGCAAATTGCAAAGTCTTCTCATTCCCTCCGCAAAGTACTTGCTTGAACACGCCGAACTTCGTAGCCACTTCATACGGGCCGCCCGTGCATCCCAGTTCCGGATAAGAGGCTAATGCTGCCAGCATGTGTCCCGGCATGTCGATTTCCGGGATGACCGTGATGAAACGTTCGGCTGCGTAAGCCACGATTTCCTTGGCTTCTTCCTGGGTGTAGAATCCGGTGACGGGGGTACCGTCGAATTTGCCCGAGCCGGGTCCGGTGATGGTTTCCTTGCGCACGGAACCGATTTCCGTCAACTTTGGGTATTTTTTGATTTCGATGCGCCAGCCCTGGTCTTCCGTCAGGTGCCAGTGGAAGATGTTGATGTTGTGCAATGCCATGACGTCAATCAATTCCTTCAGGTAGGCCACCGGGAAATAATGGCGTCCCACGTCTATCATGAAACCACGGTATCCATACTGCGGGAAGTCCTTCACCGTGCCGGCCGGCAGTGCCCCCAGCGCCTTGCCTCCGGTGATGGGCAGGGCTTTGTGGATGGTCTGCGTGCCGTAGAACACGCCCGCTTCGGTCGAGCCGTTCAGCACTACTTGGTCAGCCGTGATGTTCAGTTCGTAACCGTCTTTCTGCGTGATAGCCGGGTCCAGGCCCAGGACGATGCAGTTGTCTCCCGCTTGGGTTCCGGTTTTCACTTCCGTTCCCGTCACCTCTTTAATATAAGAAGCCAGCAACTGAGCGGTGCGCTCCAACTTCGCGTTTCCTTCCGGATAGCAGATGCGTGTGGACGAACGGATAACAAAGGGTGAGGCGTCGGCAGTGGCGATTACCTCTTGGGGCAGGGGGATGACGTTCAGGTCGCCGGTTTGTACCTCTGTCGGCCCGCAAGCCGCCAGGCTACTTCCTGCCAATAGGCAAAGGGCCCATGTTTTCAATGGATTTTTTGTCATAGCAATAATTTTTAAAAATATTAGTCTTCGCAAAGTTAAATAAAAATTTTCTCTCTTCTGCTTTTATTACGAAAATTATTCTCACTTTCCCGCCTCTTTTTTTGCCGCAGGACAAATCCGGGGACTCCCATCACCTGGGAATCTTTCCAAATCCGGTCTGAAATCCTGTCAAGGCCGTACCTCGCTCTTGCCTTATCACAAGAGCAAGGTAGGAGTGAGGTAGGAGCGAGTAACGACTTTGTACTGTCTTGGGCTTATACATTATATTATAGGTAGTTGACAAGTTGACAAGGGGACGAGTTAACGAGGGGACGAGGGGAGAAGTTAACGAGGGGATAAGGGGAGAAAATACTTATGAGCCTGTCGTTTAAAAATGGCTATTTCTGTCATGTTGAACGAAGTGAAACATCTCCTGAATACTAACCCGGCGGTGTCCGTCGCCATTATTATAAGTGTATTTCTTACACATCTTTAAGGCTTTGCAAGAAGATTCCGGAAAAAATAAATAATTTTTCCTCAAACGCTTGCGTCCTTAATAATTTTTTGTACATTTGTCCGTGAATTAATCAACCAGAGCTTAAATTTAGTACTAAAATCGAGAATTTATGAATCTGCAATTTTTCAGTAAAGGCTTTATCAAGCAAATTTCGCTTCTTAGCGCTGCCGCCTTGTTGGCTTATCCTCAGATGGTAAGCGCGGAAGGCCAGTCCTTAGGGAGCGATGCCGTGGGCATAGTCCAACAGGCAATCGAGGTAAAGGGTGTAGTGTATGACGCTACGGGGTTGAGTGTTATCGGCGCATCGGTTATCGAGAAAGATAACCCGAGCAACGGTACGATTACGGACATGGACGGCAATTTCACCTTGCAAGTTGCCGAAAATGCCACGTTGGTCATCAGCTACATCGGGTATGTAACGCAAGAAGTGCAGGCGACGCCGGGCAAAATCCTGAACATCACCCTGCAGGAAGACAACCAGATGCTGGAAGAAGTCGTGGTTGTGGGTTATGGCGTGCAGAAGAAAGTCAACCTGACGGGTTCTGTGGCCATGGTAGAAGGAGAGACGTTGGAACAGCGCCCGTTGGCCAACGCCACCCAGAGCCTGCAAGGTATGGTGCCGGGCTTGTACATCGACAATTCCAATGCTGGCCGTCCGGGTGCTACCTCTTCCTTGCAGTTGCGCGGCCAGGGTAACCTTTCCGGTTCCGGTTCTCCCTACGTATTGGTAGACGGTGTGGAAATGGATTTGGCCGATGTCAACCCCAATGACATTGAGAGCATCTCCGTGCTGAAAGACGCCGCCGCATCTTCTATCTACGGTGCGCGTGCCGCCTACGGTGTCATCTTGGTAACGACCAAGAAAGGCAAGGAGGGCAAGACGCGCGTCAGCTATCAGGCTACGCTGGGATGGTCACAGCCGACTTCGTTGCCGGAGATGGTGAATGCCGCAGATTTTGCCCGGTATTTTGATGCCGGTACTTATAATAATAACGGCACCGTGCAATATGGCGCAGAAAGAATAGCCTTGTTGGAGCAATATATGAGAGATCCCAGCAGTGTGGATCCATGGCAGAACCTGACACCGGGGCAGTCTTTGGTAAATGCCTTTACTAATAGCGCGTCTGGTATTGGTAATGTCGATTACTTTGATTTGCACTACAAGAATGCGGCTTTCAAACAGAATCACAATGTCAGCATCAGCGGTGGCGGTGAGAAAGCTCAATACTACATCTCGGGCGGTATGTACAAAGAAGAAGGGCTTTTGCGTTATGCCGACATTGATTACCGTCGTTTCAATTTCAATGCCACTATCAATTCGAAGGTAACTGATTGGATGAAATTGAAGGTCAATGCCAAATATATGAACTCTAACAATGAAACTCCTTTTGGAGATGGCGCATTGAACGAAGGTTTCTATCATAACTTGGCCCGTTTCCGTCCGACAACCAGTGTTGTCGACCCTAATGGAAACTTTACGGAGGCATCTATGATTCCTTATCTGCAAAGTGGTACGAATGCTGTGACGGAAAACAACAACCTGACCATGACAGGCGGTCTGGAGTTTGAACCGATAAAGAACTGGCGTATTTTCTTGGATTACACCTATCGCTATAATACGCGCGATTACAATGCCGTGCAGATTGCTCCTTTGATTCCCAGAGCCGATGGCGTGACTTACGATGTTGGTACACGTTCAGAGTTGGGCGTGGTAGAAGGTGGTAAATATACCCGTTATAACATGAATAACCAGTATCAATCCTTGAACTTATATACCAATTATAATTTATCTCTGAACGACAAGCACAACTTTACGTTTATGCTGGGTTATCAGGAAGAATATTATAAGTATCGTTATCTGTACAATCAAGTGCTCGATTTGCAGTATTCTGCTAATCCCAGTTTGGAAATGGCAGATGGTGCATTAACAGTAAGGGATACACGTTATGCATGGGCTACCCGTGGCTACTTCGGACGTATCAATTACGATTATATGGGCAAGTATCTGGTGGAAGTCAACGGACGTTACGACGGCTCTTCCCGCTTTGCTAAGGGCAACCGCTGGGGTTTCTTCCCCTCTGTGTCTTTGGGATGGCGCATCAGCGAAGAATCTTTCATGGAAAGCACAAGGGACTGGATGTCCAATTTGAAGCTCCGCGTATCTTGGGGGTTGTTGGGTAACCAAACCGGAGCAGCCTACTATACCTTTGCTTCGGCCATGGATCCGGTGGGCATAGGTAACTGGTTCTTTAATGGTGAACGTCTCGGCTACTACCGTCCCGGCGAAGTAATTGATTCGAATACGACATGGGAAAAAGTGGACCATAAGAACATCGGTATTGATTTCGGCTTCTTCAATAATCAGTTGACCGGTACATTCGATATCTTCCAGCGTGACACGCGAGACATGTTAGGCCCGTCGGTGGCTTTGGCAGACCAGTTCGGTGCTGTGGCTCCCGAAACCAATAATGCGGAGATGCGTAACCGTGGTTGGGAATTGACTCTGCAATGGCGCGGAAAGATTGGAGAGGACATTAACTATACGATCGGTGGCTCTTTGGCAGATGCTACGGCTGAAATCACAGCTTATGACGGTGGTTATACAGACCCGTCTGGTGACGGTGGCGGTACAGGTTGGTATAAAGGTAAGACCATGGGTGAAATCTGGGGATATCGCGTAGATGGTATTATACAGACGGATGAAGAAGCTGCCGAGTACAATAGCAAATATGATTTGAGCAAGTTGTCCCCCCTCGCATGGGAAAAAGGTGACTTGAAGTATCGGGATTTGGATGGCGATGGTGAAATAAATAATGGCGCTAATACGCTTCAGGATATGGGCGATATGACCGTGATAGGTAATACGACTCCTCGCTATCAGTACACGATCAACGGCTCTATCTCGTGGAAAGGCCTTTCAGTGAGCTTGATGTTCCAAGGTGTGGGTAAGCGTGACTGGGCTCCTAACAAGGGTACTGCCTATTTCTGGGGTTCTGGCGCATTGGCACAAGTGAATGTGTTCAAACAGCATATGGATTACTGGACAGAGGACAATCCGGATGCTTATTATCCTAAACCGTATATTGCGGCTGCTGGTGCCCGTATACAGAATCTGCGCGCTAAAACTTCAGAAAGGAGCGACAGATATATGCAGAGTGCTGCTTATTGTCGTCTGAAGAACTTGACGATTAGCTATGATTTGCCGGAAAAATGGATTAGCAAACTTCATTTGACGAAGGCCCAAGTGTTCTTCTCTGGAGAAAATCTATTGACCTTTACGAAGTTGAGCGACATCTTCGATCCGGAAGGCTTATTTACATATAGTGGTTATGGCAGTTCCAACGACTATGCCGGTAAGAACTACCCCATGACGCGTGTATTCTCAGTGGGAGTCATTTTGAATATGTAACTAATATAGAATACGATTATGAAAAAGATATATTTACTGATAAGTTCAGCCATGTGTTTGGGATTGCTGGCTTCTTGCTTTGACATGAACCAGGAACCTCAAGGGGAACTTGCAACGTCGGAAGCTTTTAGCACGACGAATGAGATAACTACGTATTTGAATATGTTCTATCAAGGAGCTGTCTCCAAAAGCGGTGGTGGAACAGTTCCCAATACGGCTATTAAGTCCCATCCCAGTAATGCAAACAGTGGACTCGCTTTTGGTGATGTGGGAAGTGATAATTTGCTGTATTATGAGTTCGACTCTCGCTTGTCCGGCGAACTGTCTATAAGCAGTGCGGCAAATTTGGACGATTACAGTGCCATTCGTAATGTGAATTTCTTGTTGCAGAACATAGGCCGTTGCGAGGATCAAACATCTTCTGCTTTCCAGCAATGTTTGGGTGAGGCATATTACTTCCGTGCAGCTTATTATTACCACCTGTTGGTGAATTATGGTGGTGTGACGTGGGTGGATACTCCGCTTGACCCGGATGCAGGTCTGATGCAACAGCCTCGCAATACGCGTACTGAGTTGACCAATTATATATTGGCCGATTTGGACTTGGCCATTGCAAACCTGAATGAGCAAAGCAGCAATGCAAGTGGACGTGTACACCGGGATGTGGCACGGGCATTGAAGAGCGAAGTTGCCCTGTTTGCCGCCACATGGGAGAAATACCACCGGGCAAAAAATGATAAATTCTATGACGAGACATTGACTAACGCAGATGAGCAAATTCGTGATTGGCTGGAGCAGGCAGTGGAGGCTGCTGAAGATGTGATGTCGCGGACTGTATGGTCTATCAGCCGCCAGAATAATAATACGTTGACGGATTATCGCGATTTGTTTGTGACGCTCGATTTGACGGGCAATCCCGAAGTCCTGTGGTGGAAACGTTATGATGCTTCAGCAAGTATTGGCCATAATGTGACTTATTATTCTTGTGAAGGTGGTGGAAACAAGGGTGTTTCAGCTTCGTTGGTAGATGATTATTTGACCATCGATGGTAGACCGTTTGTTGGTGATGAGAAAATGGAAGCCAAAAAAACTTATGGTCGTGAGTTGAGTCCGGAATTAAGAGACCCGCGTTTGTCTCAGACAGTCTTTACTCCGGGGCAACAAATGCGCAATGACGGAACCACGTTTAGTTGGCCGCCTCTGGATCGTACAGATGGTTATCACTTGAACACAACAGGCTATTCTTTGTTGAAGTATGAAGAATTTGCTGCTTCAACCTTGAATGCTTCTTATAATGAAGAAAATCGAGGACAGGCTCCTGCCATTCAGGTGCGTTATGCAGACATTCTGCTGAACTATGCCGAAGCTTTGGCTGAGTTGGACGGCGCAGGTAATGCGGAGAAGATAAAAGACGCTTTGCAGCCTTTGCGTGATCGTGTAGGTATGCCGCCTGTGGATTTTAATCGTGAGTTCAATGATGACCCTGATTATCCTTTCTGCAATTTGGATCCCTATATCCAGGCTGTACGTCGCGAACGTCGTGTGGAGAAAGCTGCTGAGAACTGCCGTTTGACGGACATTTTGCGTTGGGCAGCTGCCGGTGAGTTGATAGTAGGCCAGTTCCCGTTAGGAGCGCTTTATACGGGCACTACCTTGGAAGAACATTTCAAGGATAAATTGACGCCTGGTGATGGCTTCTATTTGAATGACGAGGGCTATATCATTGCAGCTAATCCGGCAAATTATCCTAATGGTTGGCAATTCAATGAAGAACGGGATTATTTATTGCCTATCCGTCAGGAAATGATTGGAGCCGGTGGTTTGACTGGTGGCGCATGGGAACAGAATCCTAATTGGTAATAACATCGCTTTCATAGGTTCATGGCGCCCGGGGAGTGTGGAGAAGTCTGATTTCCCTTCCCGGGCGCTTTTTCATTTGTCATTCTTTGGAATATTTCATAACTTTGCGTTTAAGAACTGAATGTTTATGAAAGATAATCTGATACATTTCGATTGGGCTATGAAACGGTTGCTTCGCGATAAGAGCAACTATGTAGTGCTGGAAGGTTTCCTTTCTACCCTCCTGGGAGGAGATCTGCGCATCAAACGCTTTCTGGAGAGCGAAGCCAATCAGGCAGATGCAACCGATAAGTTTAACCGTGCGGATATGTTGGTGGAAGACAGCAACGGCAGACTTCTTATCGTTGAGGTGCAGAACAACCGGGAATTGGATTATTTTCACCGCATGCTTTACGGCGTCTCTAAAACCATCTCTGAATACATCAATTTGGGAGATGACTACGACAAAGTACGTAAGGTTTATTCCATCAACATCGTCTATTTCGACCTGGGGCAAGGCGAGGATTATGTTTATCACGGGAAAACGGAATTCCGTGGCTTGCACAATCCGCAGGATATCTTGAAACTTTCTGTCCGCCAACGCGAGATTTTTGTAGGAAAAGAAGCCGGCGATATCTTTCCGGAATACTATGTATTGCGCGTGAATGATTTCGACAAAGTGGCCAAGACCCCTTTGGATGAATGGGTACAATTTCTCAAGACCGGTGAAATAGACAGTACGGCCACAGCTAAAGGATTGCCTGAAGCCAGGGAGCGCCTTCGGGTAGATTCTCTGCCTAAAGCAGAAAAGCAAGCTTATTATCGCGACATGGAAGCTTTGCGCTATCAGCGCAGTGTTATTAAAACCGGCTGGTACGAAGGCCGTGCGGACGGATTAGCGGAAGGTCGTGCGGAAGGTCGTGCGGAAGGTCGTGCAGAAGGTCGTGCAGAAGGTCGTGCAGAAGGCCGAGCGGAAGGTCGTGCGGAAGGTATCATGGCTACTGCACTCAATTTGAAGGCTATGGGTATGAGTAAAGAGGTAATAGCCCAGGCTACCGGTTTGAGTGTAGATGAAATTGATAAATTAAGATAGGAAACCTTTGGAAAAACCTCTAAATTTAATTACATTTTGTATCACATAATACTTTTGATTTATGAAACAACTGACTCCCGCATTTCTTTATCCTTTGACAGGGATGGCAGCTTTGGCATCATTGGCTTCATGTGCTGATAAAAAAGAAGCAGCTAAACAGTATAACATTGTGTATATTATGACGGATGACCATACGGCTCAGATGATGAGTTGTTATGATAGTCGTTTCATTGAAACGCCTAATTTGGACCGCATTGCTAATGACGGGGTGATTTTCACCAATAGTTTCGTGGCCAATTCTTTGAGCGGTCCCAGCCGTGCTTGTATGTTGACTGGTAAGCATAGCCATGCTAATGGCTTTACAGATAATACGACTTGCATTTTTGATGGGTCTCAACAGACAATGCCTAAGTTGTTGAGGAATGCCGGATACCAGACGGCTCTTATCGGGAAATGGCATTTGGTAAGCCTGCCTACGGGATTTGACCATTGGGAAATTGTGCCGGAACAGGGGGATTATTATAATCCGGATTTTATCAACATGAACAATGATACCATCCGCAAGGAAGGATATATCACCAACCTGATAACAGACATGAGTATTGACTGGATGGAAAACCAACGGGATAAAGAGAAACCTTTCTGTTTGTTTATCCATCACAAAGCCATTCATCGGAATTGGTTGCCGGAGTTAAAATATCTGTCTCTGTATGAAGACAAGACCTTTCCTCTGCCTGATAATTTCTACGATGATTATGAAGGACGTCCGGCGGCGGCTGCGCAGGAAATGAGCATTGCGAAGGATATGGACCTGATTTATGATAATAAGATGAATCGGGCTGATAAGGTTACTCCGCTGAAAGAGCGGTATGAAAGCTATGTGGGACGCTTGAATCCGGAGGACAGAAAAGTGTACGACGCTTTCTATGAACCGATTATAGAGGATTTCTACAAGAGGAATTTGCAAGGTAAGGAATTAGCCGAATGGAAATACCAACGTTATATGCGCGATTATTCCAAGGTGGTGAAGTCGTTGGATGACAATGTGGGGCGTGTGCTGGATTATTTGGAAGAGAAGGGTTTGTTAGACAATACATTAGTGGTTTATACTTCCGACCAGGGTTTCTGGATGGGAGAACACGGATGGTTTGACAAGCGTTTTATGTATGAAGAGTCTTTCCATACACCGTTGATTATGCACTTGCCGAAAGATTTCAAAGCTAAAGGAGAAATCCCGCAGATGGTACAGAATATTGATTATGCACCTACTTTCCTCGATTTGGCAGGTGCTCCTATTCCCGAGGATATCCAAGGCGTTTCTCTGTTGCCTTTGCTGAAAGGAGAAAAGCCGGCTGATTGGCGTAAATCTTTGTATTATCATTTTTATGAGTATCCGGCTGAACACATGGTGAAACGTCATTATGGAGTACGTACCGAACGTTATAAACTGATTCATTTCTATAATGATATAGATGAATGGGAGTTATATGACCTGCAAGAAGATCCTTCTGAAATGCATAATTTGTATGGGAAACCCGGTTATGAGCAAATTACTGCAGATCTGAGGAAAGAATTGGTACGACTTCAGACACAGTATCAAGACCCGATAGAGGAAAAGTTGAAGACGCAGAAAGCGCAGAACTGATATTCCTTTTCGTGTTTTCTCTCTGTGGGGAAAGACTGTTACATCTTTGTAGCCTTTCCCTACGGAGAATAAGGTAAGAGAAACTTATAAATTTGAATATTAATACTCATGAAACGCATTGTTTTCCTCATGTTATTGTGTTATTCTGCTTTATTATCGGGTCAATGTAGATTCTCCCCAGAATTTGTAGGCTTAGATACTTGTTGGACCTTTTCTAATGTGGCAAATGGTGATTGGTTGCCGGCAGTTGTGCCTGGAACGGTGCACCAAGATCTTTTAAGGCATAACCTCCTTCCAAATCCTTTTTATGGCACCAATGAACAAAAGGTTCAATGGGTGGAAAATGAAGATTGGGCTTATCAGACAACTTTTACGTTGAGCGAATCTCAGATAGCGCGGCAGGCCGCCCGTTTGGTATTCGAAGGATTGGATACCTATGCGGATGTCTATTTGAATGGTGCTTTGTTATTTTCTTCTGATAATATGTTCAAGGCTTATGAGGCTGATGTGAAGGATTTATTGCGTTTGGGGGAGAACCGTTTGTATGTTCTGTTTCATTCTCCTATCCGTAAGGCTTTGCCTCAATGGGAAACCAATGGCTTTGAATATCCGGCGGATAATGACCATGCAGAGAAGAAAGTAAGCGTGTTTACTCGGAAAGCCCCTTATAGCTATGGCTGGGATTGGGGTATTCGTCTGGTGACTTGCGGTATTTGGCGTCCGGTTTTTCTGCAACTTTATGACGTGGCGCGGATAGATGATTATCTGGTAAAACAGTTGTCTTTAAATGACAATGAGGCTCGCTTGGACAATCGCTTGGAGGTGTGGAACGTGGCAGATTCTGTGGTTGCTGCCGATGTGGAGATTGTTTGCACTTTGTCAGGAGAAACAGTTTCTCAAGCAAAGAAGAAGATCGTATTACAGCCGGGGATGAATCTGGTGCAAATACCTCAGACCATTGATAAACCTCAGCGGTGGATGCCTAATGGTTGGGGAAATCCTACGCTCTATCAATTCTCTGCGAAGGTGGTTTGTGATGGTAAGGCAATAGCTGAAAAGCAACATCGCATAGGTTTGCGTACGCTTCGGGTGGTGACGGAAAAAGATAATCAAGGTGAGTCATTTTATTTTGAAGTGAATGGTATCCCGATGTTTGCCAAAGGGGCTAACTATATTCCTTCGGATGCTTTATTGCCAAGTGTGACTTCTGAACGTTATGAAAGATTATTCCGAGATATCAAAGAAGCCAACATGAATATGATACGCGTATGGGGTGGGGGCGTGTATGAGGATGACCGTTTTTATGATTTGGCTGATGAAAATGGTATTTTGATTTGGCAAGATTTTATGTTTGCCTGCACTACCTATCCGGCTGATGCCACTTTCCTGCAAAGGGTGGCTGAAGAGGCGGAATATAATATTAAACGTTTGCGCAACCATGCTTGTTTGGCTATGTGGTGTGGAAATAATGAAATACAAGAAGGCATCAAATATTGGGGTTGGAAGAAACGTTTCGGGGAGAAAATCCATGGCCGTTTTCAGGTTGACTATGATAAACTGTTTCATGAATGGCTACCTGCTTTGATAGAAAAATATGATGACGGTCGTTTTTATATGCATACATCTCCTTACTTTGCTAATTGGGGCAGACCTGATTCTTGGAAAATAAGGGATAGCCATAACTGGGGGATTTGGTATGGACGAAAACCTTTTGAGTCGGCTGATGAAGAATGGAGTCGTTTTGCCAGTGAATATGGCTTCCAATCATTCCCGGAGATGAAGACAATTGAGACCTTTGCTTCACCGGAAGATTATGATATTGAATCAGAGGTGATGACGGCTCACCAAAAAAGCACTGTGGGGAATGACCTGATAGCGACCAGCATGGAACAATATTTCAGGATGCCGAATAACTTTGAGGATTTTGTGTATGTGGGGCTGGTCTTGCAGGGGATGGGCGTACGACATAGTATTGAGGCTCATCGTCGTCAACGCCCTTATTGCATGGGATCTTTATATTGGCAATTGAATGACAGTTGGCCGGTGGTGTCGTGGTCCAGTATTGATTATTATGGTAACTGGAAGGCATTGCATTATCAGGCTAAACGTGCTTTTGCTCCGTTGTTTATCAATGCATTGAATCAAGGGGATAGCCTGCATATCTATCTTATGTCGGACGAACTGGAGGATTTGAACCATTTAAAACTGGATATGCGTTTAATGAATTTCCAAGGAAAAGAGTTGCAACATCGTGAACTTGCAGTGACGCTTCCGTCCAACTCGACCCGTGAAGCATATGTTTGCCCGATTAGGCAATGGGTGACGCCTGAAGAGCGCACAGATTGTTTCTTGTTGTTGACTTTGCGTGATAAGAAAGGGAAAATACTTGCCCAAGATACGCACTATTTTGTTTATACCAAGGAACTGGATTTGCCGAAGACTCAAATTAAATGTGAGAAGAAATTTGTTAAAGGCCGTTATGAAGTGACACTCTCGTCCAAGGAACTGGCTAAAGATGTTTTTATACAGATACCGGTGCAAGGTGCACGGTTTACTGATAATTTCTTTGATCTTTTGCCCGGAGAGCGACGGACTATTATTATCGAAGCTCCAGGATTAACAGGAGAAGAGGAAATCAGTATTAAGCATATACGTGAAACCTATTAATCTTTTTAGATATACAATGAACAGGAATTTTATACTACAAGCTTTCGTCGGAGTACTGTTTTTGGCTGGATGTCATACCGTGACGGCAGACAAGGATTATGCACAATATGTTAATCCATTTATAGGGACTGGTGGACATGGACATACTTATCCGGGGGCCATTGTTCCCCATGGTATGATTCATCCCAGTCCGGATACACGTATTTATGGGTGGGATGCGAGTGCGGGTTATTATTATGCCGATTCGACCATTAATGGCTTCTCACACACGCATCTCAGTGGAACCGGGTGTAGCGATTTTGGCGATGTTTTGTTGATGCCTACTGTGGGGGAGCAACAATGGCAGGGATGGGAAGAAGGCAACCAGACTTTACCTTATGCTTCTGCATTTTCGCATGAACAAGAGGAAGCTTCGCCCGGTTATTACTCTGTATTTTTGGAGAGGTATGGTGTTAAAGCTGAATTGACAGCAACGGAAAGGGTTGCGTTGCATCGTTATACGTTCCCTGAAAGTAAAGATGCAGGCTTTATCCTTGACTTGGATTATTGCATCCAGTTCTTGAATCAACGCAATCGGACCTTGGAACTGGAGCAAGTGAATGATTCGACCTTACGTGGATACAAATATACCAGTGGTTGGGCATGGAAGCAAGATGTGTATTTTGAAGCCGTATTCTCCAAACCCTTTACTTGTTCGTTGGTAAAGATGGATATCGATACAAAAGACGGACGGAAGATGCCTCATGTGTGCAAAGCGTTGTTGAAGTTTCATACACAGAAGGATGAACAGGTGTTGGTTAAGGTGGCTCTTTCTTCGGTAGATGCAGAGGGCGCCCATCGGAATCTGGAGGAGATAACCGGATGGGATTTTGACGGTACACGGGAGAGGGCACGGCAAGTGTGGAATCGTTATCTGTCGAAGATTGATATCGAAACAATGGATGAGAAGCAGAAGAGGATTTTCTATACGGCTTTGTACCATACGGCTGTTTCGCCAGTCTTGTTTACAGATGCCGATGGGCGTTATCGGAGTATAGACCGTAGTATCCGGCAGGCAGAGGCCGGTCGTCCCATGTATACTGTATTTTCTTTGTGGGATACTTATCGGGCCGTGCATCCTTTGTTGACTATTATTGAGCCAGAGCAGAATTCATTGTATATTCAGACTTTGTTACGTCAATATCAAGAGGGGGGAATCCTGCCTATGTGGGAATTGGCAGGCAACTACACAGGAACGATGATTGGTTATCATGCGGTGCCTGTCATAGTGGACGCTTACATGAAGGGAGACCGGAGCTTTGATGCGCAGTTGGCTCTTAAAGCTTGTATGCGTAGTGCCGAATATGATACCATCGCACCTATTGCAACTACGGGCTATTTGATGCACAATGCTTTGATGCCGAGATCGAAGTTCTATAAGAATGAACGTGGTTACGTGCCTTGTGATGTGGAAATGGAGTCTGTGGCCAAGGGCTTGGAATATGCTTATGACGATTGGTGTATCAGTGTCTTGGCGGAAGCGTTGGGCGATACGGCTACCCAACGGATCTATGCGGAACGTGCACAGTATTATCGCAATTATTACGATGCTTCTACGGGTTATATGCGTGGCAAGGACCTGGCGGGGCAATGGCGCACGCCTTTCAATCCCAATGCAAGCAACCATCGGGCAGATGACTATTGCGAAGGAAATGCCTGGCAATGGACGTGGTCGGTGCAGCACGATGTGTTGGGGTTGGCAGAACTGATGGGAGGACGTGAGGCTATGTTGGCCCGGTTGGATACGCTGTTCACGACGGATGCCAAGTTGGAAGGCGAGCAGGTTTCGGCCGATATTAGCGGGCTTATCGGGCAATATGCTCATGGCAATGAGCCGAGCCATCACATTATTTATATGTATAATACGTTGGGACAACCTTGGAAGGCGCAGGAATTAATAGACAATGTGCTGCATACGCAGTACCAGGATATGCCGGATGGATTGTCGGGCAATGAAGATTGCGGGCAGATGTCAGCATGGTATATCATGAATGCGATGGGATTTTACCAGCCGTGTCCCGGCCGTCCTGAATATTCCATTGGCCGACCGCTGTTTGATGCCGTGACCATTAATCTGCCGAAAGGGAAGAACTTCTGCATCAAGACAATTAATAATTCATCCCAAAACAAATATATCCAGTCGGCCACGCTGAACGGAACTCCGCTGGAGTCTCCTTTCTTCAGTCATGAAGATTTGATGAATGGAGGAACGTTGGAAATCATCATGACAGATAAGCCGACGGACTGGGGAAGCGGATTTGGAATTAAAGAATACAGATAATGCAACGCGAACTTATGACACATTTTAAGACTTATTGTTTGGGTGGCTTATTGGCTGCCATGGCGCTACTCCCCCAGGTGGGACGGGCGGATGCCGGGAAAGCCCCGGTGGATTATGTGAACCCGTTTGTGGGAACCACTAATTATGGCACAACCAATCCTGGAGCCATATGTCCGCAGGGCATGATGTCCGTTGTACCTTTTAATGTGTTGGGGAGTGTGGACGGAAATCGTGACAAGGACAGCCGTTGGTGGTCTACTCCTTATGAATATAAGAATACTTATTTCACGGGATTTGCCCATGTGAACCTGAGCGGGGTGGGGTGCCCTGAACTGGGTTCCCTCCTTCTTATGCCCACTACTGGGGACTTGGAGGTTGATTGTCTGAAATATGGCAGTTCTTATACGGACGAACAGGCTACGCCCGGGTATTACTCCAATCGTCTGGTCAAGTATGATGTGCTGACGGAAGCGACAGCCACCCTTCGCACGGGGCGTACCCGTTTTACTTTTCCTGCCGGGCAGGGCAATATCTTGCTGAACTTGGGGGAAGGTTTGACGAATGAGACGGGAGCGACGGTTCGTTTTGTCAGTGACACGGAGATAGAAGGCTCTAAACTGCTGGGCACGTTCTGTTATAACCCACAGGCAGTCTTCCCCATTTATTTTGTCATGCGGGTGAACAAGGCGCCCAAGTCTTCCGGCTATTGGAAGCAGATGCGGCCGATGACGGCGGAAGCGCAATGGGACGCCACGGCCGGGAAAAAGAAGATTTATACCAATTACCGGAAAGAGATGAGCGGTGATGACGTGGGCGTCTGGTTCACATACGATACTGCCGAGGGGGAACAAATCGAGGTCAGCATGGGTGTCTCCTTCGTCAGCATAGATAATGCCCGCTTGAACCTGGAGCAAGAACAGGCCGGACGTTCTTTCGACGACATCCGCCTGGCTGCCCGGGAGGCTTGGAACGATGATTTGAGTCGTGTCTTGGTCGAGGACGGAACGGAGGAGCAGAAACGTGTTTTCTATACTGCTTTCTATCATCTGCTGATACACCCCAACATCCTGAACGACGTCAATGGGCAATATCCCGCCATGGAGAGCGGCCAGATTATGACCACGAAGGGTAACCGCTATACTGTGTTCTCCCTGTGGGACACTTATCGCAATGTACACCAGTTGCTGACACTGCTCTTCCCCGACCGCCAGATGGATATGGTGAACACGATGCTGGGCATGTATCGCGAGCACGGGTGGTTGCCTAAATGGGAGTTGTATGGGCGCGAGACCCTCACGATGGAGGGAGACCCGGCCATTCCGGTCATTGTGGATACATGGTTCAAGGGACTGAGGGACTTTGACGTGGATTTGGCATACGAGGCCATGTATAAGTCGGCCACCTTGCCGGGGGCAGAGAACCTGATGCGCCCCGATGCCGACGATTACTATGCCTTGGGCTATGTGCCCATTCGTGCCAAGAATGACAATTCCGTGTCCCATGCCTTGGAGTATTATATTGCCGACTATGCCCTTTCGCGCTTTGCGGAGGCTTTGGGAAAGAAAGATGACGCGAAGCTGTTCTACCGGCGTTCGTTGGGATACAAGAATTATTATTGCAAGGAGTTCGGCACGTTCCGTCCCAAGTTGCCCGATGGTACGTTCTATTCGCCTTTCGACCCGATGCAGGGCGCGAACTTCGAGGAGAACCCCGGTTTCCACGAGGGGAATGCCTGGAACTACACCTTCTACGTGCCCCACGACGTCAAGGGGCTGGCCCGGCTGATGGGCGGGCGCAAGGCGTTTGTGGATAAGTTGCAGTCTGTCTTCGACAATGGGCGCTACGACCCGGCCAATGAGCCTGACATTGCTTATCCCTACTTGTTCAGTTACTTCCCTGGCGAGGAGTGGCGCACGCAAGAGTTGGTACCCCGGTTGGTGGATACTTACTTCAAGGATGCGCCGGACGGCATACCGGGCAATGACGATACGGGCACCATGTCTTCGTGGGCCATTTTCAGTATGATGGGGTTCTATCCGGACTGTCCGGGCGTGCCGGAATATACGCTGACCACGCCGATGTTCGACAAGGTGACCATCAAGCTTGACCCGCGTTATTATAAGAACGAGGAACTGGTCATCAACGTCCATCGTCCCGCTGGGGGGCAGGATGCTCCTTATATAGGTAAGATTGAGTTGGACGGCCGGAAGCACAAAGGAGTCCGCATCACGCATGAGGACCTGGTACATGCCGGTACGGTGGATTTCTACCTGACAGATGAGAAGTAGTAAGAACCTTTCGGGTTCAAGCATAGGAAGCGGGGCTGCGTCTGGAGAAGATGCAGCCCCGCTTCTTTATGGCCTGTGGCGCTTACTCTGTCAGCACCTCGTTGCCCGTCTCGGTTATCAGAATTTGGCTTTCCCATTGCGCGGAGGGCAGACCGTCGTCCGTCAGCACCGTCCAGCCGTCGGCTTCGTCGATATAGACGTCGTAGCGTCCCATGTTGATCATCGGCTCGATGGTGAACGTCATGCCGGGCACGATGAGCATCCCCGTGCCCCGTTTGCCGAAGTGCTCCACGTCGGGCTCTTCATGGAACTTGACGCCGCAGCCGTGGCCGCACAGGTCGCGCACGACGCTGTACCCGTTCTTCTCGGCATGTTCCTGTATGGCGGCGCCCACGTCGCCCAGGCGGGTCCAGGGCTGGGCCATCCGGACGCCGATGTCGCGGCATTCGCGCGTCACCTCTACCAGGCGGCGCATCTCGGGGCTGACGTTTCCGATGAGGAACATGCGCGAGGCGTCAGAGAAGTAGCCGTTGTAGATGGTCGACACGTCCACGTTGATGATGTCGCCGTCCTTCAGCACTTCCTTCGTGCTGGGGATGCCGTGGCAGACGACTTCGTTGATGCTGGTGCAGACGCTCTTGGGGAAGCCTTCGTAGAGGAAGGGCGCGGGGATGGCGTCGTGGTCCGTGGTGAAGCAGTAGACCAGGTGGTCGATGTCGGCCGTTGTCATGCCCTCGCGTATGTTCGCGGCCACGTAGTCCAGCAGCGCCGTGTTGATGCGGGCGCTGGCGCGGATGCCTTCTATCTGCTGGGGCGTGCGCAGCAGGTGGCGTTGCGGGAGGCGGATGCCTTCTTTCTTGTAATGTTGGATTTTGTTTTCTACTTCGTCCGAATACCCTTTGGGGGTGAATCGGGGTTGATGGATGAACTTCTTCATGTCTCTGTGTTATTTTTGATGCTGCAAAGTTACGCACTTGTGCGGAAAAACGTCCCCATCCGTGCGGAAATCTCTTCGTAGCCTGTGCCAGCCGTGTCGGGAGTAGGAGTCGGCCGGGGTAGGTGTAGCAGTTGGATGGGAATCATGGTACATGATTCCAGGAAAAGAGTACCATGATTCCTAGAAAAGAGTACCATGATTCCTAGAATCATGTACCATGATTCCCAGAAAAGAGTAGCATGATTCCATGCTAGGTACTGCTCCCAGCCTGGTAAACTGCGGCACTCCGCCGGCTTCCCTCCGGCTATGGCCTCTCCATCCTGTCAGTTTGTGTAAAGAAATCTGCGTTTTTTGCGTGTATTCCCTGCGAATTGTTTACCTTTGTTTGTCCGGACTGGAAGAAACAGATGAACCTCTTAAATATCTACCTGATGAATACTTTATCTAATTCAGAACTGACACTCCAGGTGTCTTTGCATGGTGCTGAGTTGTGCAGCATCCGTAACAACCAGGGTCGTGAGTATCTCTGGCAGGCCGATCCGGCTTATTGGAAACGCCATTCGCCGGTGCTGTTCCCCATCGTGGGCAGCGTGTGGGAGAATGTGTACCGGCACGGAGGGAAGACCTACACCTTGACCCAGCACGGTTTTGCCCGCGACATGGATTTCGAACTGGTGGAAGAATCTCCCTCGTGGTTGCTCTACCGCTTGTCCGACAACGAGGAGACGCGCCTCAAGTATCCCTTCTCCTTCTCTTTGGAGATTGGCTACCGGCTGGAGGGACGCCGCATCGGGGTGGTGTGGCGGGTGGCCAATCCGGGTGCGGAGACCCTGCATTTCCAGATAGGCGCCCATCCGGCTTTCTACTTCCCGGACTATGACCCGGCTGCTTCCCAGCGTGGTTACTTCGGCTTCGACCGGAAGGAAGGGCTGCGTTACGGCCTGATAGCGGAGAAAGGGTGCATGGACGTCTCCACCGTTTACCCGTTGCGTCTGGACGATGATGGCCTCTTGCCGCTTGATGTGCATACCTTCGACCGCGATGCCCTTATCCTGGAAGACGCCCAGGTGAAGCGGGTCGTCCTGTATGGCAACGACCGCAAGCCCTGTCTGGCCTTGCATTTCGACGCGCCTGTCGTTGGCCTGTGGTCGCCTCCTGCCAAGAATGCCCCCTTCGTCTGCATCGAGCCGTGGTACGGGCGTTGCGATCGTGCCCGTTATTCCGGCGAACTGAAGGACAAGGATTGGGTGCAGCATCTGGCTCCCGGGGCTGTGTTCGAGGGCGGATATACGATAGAAATCATGCCTTGATGATGCAAAAAAAGAGGCTGCCTCCTTCCTGGGGGGGCAGCCTCTTTGCCTATCTTGGTGCCTGCTATTGCAAGGCGTTGAGGATGTTCTTCAGCGCCTGGCTCAGTTCCTCCTTGTCCTCGCCGTTCAGCAGGGATTGCAACTCTATCAGGTTGTCTATGGTGAGCGGATGCTCGCAGAGTTGGTTGTATTTCTGGAAGTTCTCCTTGTCCCTCAGCAGCAGGTAGGTGGTAGCCAGCCTCTCGTTGATTTGGTAGAAGTCCGGTTCCATCTTCTTGACCTCCTCGAAGGCGTTTTTCGCTTCCTCGAAATAGAGGTTCTCTACGCACGTCATGCCTATCTCGTTCCACGTTATGGAGTATGGTGCATACTTCAGTGCCTTCTTCCAGCATTGGAGGCTTTTCTCCAGTTGTCTTTCCTCTATCCACATCCTGCCTTCCAGCAGATAAGTGTCGGGGTCCTTCGGGTCGGCCTTGTAGGCTTTCTTCCAATATTGGTCGGACAGCCGGTGTTGTCCCAGTTTGCGGTAGCACACTGCCATGTTCGCATAGATGGTGGCGCGTGTCAGTATGATGTCCTCCTCATATTCGTCAAGGGCGCGTTGCAGGTAGCCGATGGCTTCCTCCCATTTCTTCTCCGTGGTCTTGGCCAGCCCGTCCAGCGTGTCGATGAAGCATTGCGAGACGAGGCCCAACCCCTTTGCCTTCTTGAAGCATTCCAGGGCTTTCTCGTCGTTTTGCAGGTAGAGGAAGGCATATCCTTCCATCAGGTAGGCGTCGGGGAAGTCCTCGTCGGCGACGATGGCGTAGTCGCAGGCTTCGATGGCTTTGCCGTACATCTGCTGGTCGAAGTAGCAGCGGGCCAGCCCGAACCAGTAGAAGGCGGAGTAGGGGTTCATGTCTATCAGCTTGTTGTAGACTTCCATGGACTTGTCGTATTGCTTGACGCCGTGGTAGACGTCGCCCAGCACGCCCAGGAATGGCTCGTCGTCGCTGTATTTCCCGATGCCCGGCTCCAACCAGGCCAAGGCTTTATCCGGCAGTCCCACGTTGATGTACATGTAGGCAACGTTGATCATGGTGTCCACGTCGTCCCGGTCGTCGATGGTGTCAAGCAGGGCGTTGGCTTTGTCTTCTTCGTCGTCGAGCATGTAAATCTGTGCTTGCAGGATTTTGGTGTCAGTCTGGCTTGGGTCCAGTTGGTAGGCAATCTCCTGGGCGGCGTCCAGGTCGTCGTCGTCCAGGTACAGGTATGCCTGTTCTGTCAATAGGGAGATGTTGCCGGGATGCAGTTTCAGCCCATAGTTGGTGACTTCCAGTGCCTTGTCCCACTGCTGGCGGACGCTGTACCAGTCGGCCAGGTCGGCCAGGTCTTCTGCGTCCAGGTAGATGCCTTGCCGGCTCTGCCTGGCTTTTTCGTAGCGCTCGGCCATCTCTTGCAGTTCTTTTTCCCTACCGGATAGCAGATTTCTTTTACTCATATAGTATATATCGAATGTGGGTGTTGGATGGAGATAGTGGCTATTTGTTGAGCTTGCTCCAGGTGTCTTTCAGCCCGACGGTGCGGTTGAACACCATCTTTTCCGGCGTCGAGTCCTTGTCTACGTTGAAGTAGCCGATGCGCTGGAACTGGAGGTAGGTCAGGGGCGGCATGCCTTGGACGAACTTTTCGACGTAGCATCGGGGCAGGACGTGGAGGGAGTCGGGGTTGATAATCTCCTTCATGGCCGTCAGCGCGTCGCAGCCTTTTTCTTCGCGGATGGCGGCCAGGGAGTCGCGCGGGTTCTCCACTTGCCAGAGGCGGTCGTAGAGTCGGACCTCGGCCTCGAGGCAGTGGGCGCAGCTCACCCAGTGGAGGGTGCCTTTCACCTTGCGGTTGGCGCCGGGCATACCGCTCTTGCTGTCGGGGTCGTACTCGGCATAGACTTCGACTACGTTGCCGGCTTCGTCCTTCTTGCATCCGGTGCAGCGCACGATGTAGGCGTTCTTCAGGCGCACTTCCTGTCCGGGGGTCATGCGGAAATATTTCTTGGGTGCTACCTCCATGAAGTCGTCCCGTTCCATCCAGAGTTCGCGGCTGAACTCGATGAGGTGGGTGCCTTCTTCGGGGCGTTCGGGGTTGTTGACGGCTTCGAGTTCCTCCACTTGTCCTTCGGGGTAGTTGGTGATGACGAGCCGGACGGGGTCGAGGACGGCGGAAACGCGCGTGGCCCGTTCGTTCAGGTCTTCACGGACGGCGCTCTCCAGTAGGGCAAATTCGTTGAGGGCGTCGTAGGTGGTGTAGCCAATCTTGTCGATGAACTTGTGTATGGATTCCGGCGAGTAGCCGCGACGGCGGAACCCGCAGAGGGTCGGCATACGGGGGTCGTCCCATCCGCTGACCAGGCCTTCCTTGACGAGGGTCAGGAGGTTGCGCTTGCTCATGAGGGTGTAGCTGAGGTTCAGCTTGTTGAACTCGTATTGGCGGGGGCGGTTGTCGTCCAGGTCCTTGCCTTCCTTGAGCCAGTCGACGAAGAGGTCGTAGAGGGGACGGTGTACGACGAACTCGAGCGTGCAGAGGGAGTGGGTGACGCCCTCGAAGTAGTCGCTTTGCCCGTGGGCGAAGTCATACATGGGGTAGGCTTTCCACTGGGTGCCGGTGCGGTGGTGGGGGTGTTTGACGACGCGGTAGATGATGGGGTCGCGGAAGTGCATGTTGGGGTTGCCCATGTCTATCTTCGCGCGGAGCACCATGGCGCCTTCTTCCACCTCGCCCGTGTTCATTTTCTGGAAGAGTTCCAGGTTTTCTTCGACGGGGCGGTTGCGGTAGGGGCTTTCCTGTCCGGGCTGCGTGGGCGTGCCCTTCTGGGCGGCAATCTGTTCGGACGTCTGTTCGTCCACGTAGGCCTTGCCCTCGCGTATGAGGCGGATGGCGAAGTCCCACAACTGCTGGAAGTAGTCGGAGGCATAGTATTCGTGCCCCCACTGGTATCCCAGCCAGCGGATGTCCTCCTTGATGGCTTCCACGTACTCGACGTCTTCCTTCGTGGGGTTGGTATCGTCGAAACGCAGGTTGCACACGCCCCCGTGGGCGGCGGCGATGCCGAAGTCCAGGCAAATGGCCTTGGCGTGGCCGATGTGCAGGTATCCGTTGGGCTCGGGCGGGAAACGTGTCTGCACGCGTCCGCCGTTCTTGCCCTCGCTGAGGTCGTTCTCTACTATCTGTTCGATGAAGTTCAAGCTCTTCTTTTCGCTTGTCTCTTCGGTTTTGATTTCTGCCATGGCGATGTTCCTTTATCTGTTTCGCCTGCAAAAATACGACTAATTTTCGGGATAACGTCATTTATGCCCTGCTTTTCGTCGGGATGTTTGCGCGGGCGGCCCGTCCGGGTGTCCGGCCGTGGGGTAGCGGGGCCTTGGCAGGGGGCATGCGGGGTGCGGCCTCTTCTGCGGAGGGGGCATATCTTTGTAAATGAAAGGGCATACCTTCGCGGAGGAAAGGTGGCACCTTCGCAGAGGAAAGGTGGCACCTTCGCAGAGGAAAGGATATACCTTTGATATATAAAGTATGATACTTTAATAGGTAAAGTATGATACTTTAATGGATAAAGTATGATACTTTATAGTACAAAGGTATATCCTTTGTCAGTCAAAGATATATCCTTTGTCTGTCAAAGGTATATCCTTTATAGAGAAAGGGCACACCCTTTCTTGTGAAAAGGTATGCCCTTTGCTGGTTTAACCTATGCTCTTCGCCCGGCTAACGCACGGGGACGTATCCGCTGCGGCGTATGATGTCCTGCCCTTCGGGGGAGAGGATGAAGCGCATGAGGGGGGCGACGGCGGCGGAGTCCTTGGCGTTGTAATAATAATAGAGGGGGCGGACGATGGGGTAGGCCTTGCTGACGGCGTTCTCCAGCGTGGGCTGGGCAAAGTCCCGCCCGTCGTAGGAGACGGCCAGCGTCTTGATGCGGGGCGAGACGTAGGCCAGGCCGACGTAGCCGATGGCGCCCTTCGTCTGGCTGACGGACTGGATGATGGCGCCCGTGGCGGGCATGGAGAGGCTGCCGGCCATGTAGTTCTTGTTGCGCAGGACGCTTTCCTTGAAGAACTCGTAGGTGCCCGACGACGTCTCGCGGGAGTAGACCACGATGCGCCGGTCCTCGCCCCCGACTTCGCGCCAGTTGGTGATTTTGCCCCGGAAGATGCCTTCCAGCTGCGCCCGGGTCAGCCGGCTGACGGGGTTCGACGGGTGGACCACCACGGCCAGGGCGTCATAGGCGACGATGGCCTCCGCCAGGTCTTCGCCGGCGGCCTTGGCCTTCATCTGCTCGCCGAACTTGATGGCGCGCGAGGCCATGGCGATGTCCGTCGTCCCGTCCAGCAGGGCCGAGATGCCCACGCCGCTGCCCCCGCCGGTGACGGTGACGCGGGCGCCGGGGTCGAGGGCCATGAAGCGTTCGGCAGTCTGTTGGGCGATGGGCAGCACCGTGTCGCTCCCTTTGATGCGCTGGGCGTTCAGGGGGGCGGACAGGGCGGCCATGGAGAGGGTCAGCAGTAGGAGAGGGGTCAGTTTCATTGCAGTATGTTCCTTTGGTTTTCTGCCTGCAAAGTAAAGGAACAGATGTTACATTCCTTTTACAAAACGCATCTTCTTTGTGAATGTAACAGGAATGTAACACGTCTGTAACACTTCCTTCAACCCGCAGTCACACGTTCTTAACATCTATCCCCTTCCTTTGCACGCGGAAAACCTAACACGCTTGTAAGATATGAGAAACGTATGGGAAAAGATTATCTCGGGACTGCTGACGTGCAGCGGTTTCGTGACGAGCCTGGCAATCGTGCTCATCGTGCTCTTCCTCTTCTCCGAGGCATTGGGCCTCTTCGGCAGCAAGGTCATCGAAGAGGGATACGTGCTGGCGCTGAACCGGGAGAACGTGGTGGACGAACTGTCGCCGAAGGAGATAAAAGACATCTTCGACGAGGAAATCACCAACTGGCAGGAAGTGGGCGGGGCCGACATGCCCATCCGGCTCTTCCGCCTGGAGGACGTGACCGCGCACTTCACCGAAGAACAGCTGGGCGCGTCCTACGAACATGCCGGCGCCTGCATCACGTCGCTGGTGGAGCGTACGCCGGGCATCGTCGCCTTCGTCCCCGGGCAGTTCATCGTGCAGCCCGACTCCGTCCGCCTGGTGAAGGACAACACCATCTCCGTGGCCGACGTCTTTGCCGGGGCCGAATGGTTCCCCACCGCCACGCCGGCGCCACAGTTCGGCTTCCTGCCCCTGATTACGGGAACACTCTGGGTCAGCTTCTTCGCCATCCTCTTCGCTCTGCCCTTCGGCCTGGCGGTGGCCATCTACATGTCCGAAGTGGCCAACCACAAGGTAAGGAATATGCTGAAGCCCGTCATCGAACTGCTCAGCGGTATCCCGTCAGTGGTCTACGGCTTCTTCGGCCTGATAGTCATCGTGCCTTTCCTGCAGGAGTCCTTCAACCTGCCTGTGGGCGAGAGCGGCCTGGCGGGCGCGCTGGTGCTGGCCATCATGGCTCTGCCCACCATCATCACCGTGGCGGAGGACGCCATGCGCAACTGTCCCCGTGCCATGCGCGAGGCCAGTCTGGCTCTGGGCGCCACGCATTGGCAGACTATATATAAGGTAGTCATCCCGTACTCCATCTCCGGCATCACCTCCGGCGTGGTGCTGGGCATCGGCCGTGCCGTGGGCGAGACGATGGCCGTGCTGATGGTGACGGGCAACGCCGCCGTCATCCCCCACAGCATCCTGGAGCCGCTGCGCACCATCCCCGCCACCATTGCCGCCGAACTGGGCGAGGCTCCTGCGGGCGGGGCGCACTATGGCGCGCTGTTCATGCTGGGCGTGGTGCTCTTCTTCATCAGTTTGTTGATTAACTCTACGGTCGAGGCCGTGTCTAATAAGCAGAAATGAAATGATAGGAGTTAAGAAGTTAAAGAAGTTAGAGGAGTTAAGTCAATAGCAAGCCAACGGAGCCATATACGGAAGTATCGGCTTAACTCCTTAACTCCTCTAACTTCTTTAACTTCTTTAACTCCTCAAAAAGATACAACTTATGACAAAACGTTTTACGCAGAAAGTGGCATTCGGCCTGTTCCGTCTGCTCAGTTTGAGTGTGGTGGTGATACTCTTCGCCATCCTTGCTTTCATATTATATAAAGGTATAGGGGTCATCAGTTGGGACTTCCTCTTCACTGCCCCGACGGACGGCATGACCGCCGGCGGCATCTGGCCCGCCATTGTCGGCACGTTCTACCTGATGGTGGGCAGCGCCCTCTTCGCCTTCCCCGTGGGGGTGATGAGCGGCATCTACATGAACGAGTATGCGCCCAAGGGGTGGATTGTACGTTTCATCCGCGTGATGACCAACAACCTGAGCGGCATCCCCTCCATCGTCTTCGGCCTCTTCGGCATGGCGCTCTTCGTCAACTACCTGGGATTCGGCGACAGCATCCTGGCCGGTTCGCTGACGCTGGGCCTGCTGGCCCTTCCTCTGGTCATCCGCACTACGGAGGAAGCCCTGAAGGCCATCCCGGACAGCATGCGCGAAGGCAGCCGGGCGCTCGGCGCGACGAAGCTGCAGACCATCTGGCACGTCATCCTGCCCATGGGCATGCCCAACATCATCACCGGGCTTATCCTGGCCTTGGGCCGCGTGTCGGGCGAGACGGCGCCCATCCTCTTCACCTGCGCCGCCTACTTCCTGCCCCAACTGCCCGGCAGCATCCTCGACCAGTGCATGGCCTTGCCCTACCACCTGTACGTCATCTCCACCAGCGGCACGGACCTCGATGCGCAGTTGCCCATCGCATACGGCACGGCCTTGGTATTGATTATTATCATTCTTTTCGTAAATTTGCTGGCGAATGCGCTGCGCAAGCATTTCGAGAAGAAGATTAAGACGAACTGACCCTGCGGGTATTTTCTCCCCTCTGCGGAGGCGCGTCTTTCCTCTGCGCCAGGGAATGCGCATTCTCTGCACCAGAGGTTGCCCGTTCTCTGCACCAGAGGATATGCTTCCTCTGCACCAGAGATTGCCCATCCTCTGCACCAGGGGTTATCCGTTCTCTGCACCAGGGAATACACGCCCCCTGCGCCAGGGAATGCCTGGGGACCATCAGTGATTGACAACATTAAGCATAGTAATAATAGACAAATAAACCCTTTAGACCCATGAACAAGATAGAAACGCGCGATGTCAACTTCTGGTATGTCAACTTCCACGCCTTGAAGGGCATCAGCATGGACATTGAAGAAAAGTCGGTGGTGGCCTTCATCGGCCCGTCGGGATGCGGAAAGTCCACTTTCCTGCGCCTCTTGAACCGTATGAACGACCTCATCCCCGAAACCCGCCTGGAGGGCCAAATCCTCATCGACGGGCAGGACATCTACACTAAGAATGTGCAGGTGGACGAGTTGCGCAAGAACGTCGGCATGGTCTTCCAGCGTCCCAACCCCTTCCCGAAGAGCATCTTCGAGAACGTGGCCTACGGCCTCCGCGTCAACGGCGTGAAGGACGAGGCCTTCATCCGCCAACGGGTGGAGGAGACGCTGAAAGGCGCCGCCCTGTGGAACGAGGTGAAGGACAAGCTGAAAGTGTCCGCCTACGCCCTCTCCGGCGGCCAGCAGCAACGCCTCTGCATTGCCCGCGCCATGGCCGTGTCCCCCTCCGTGCTCCTGATGGACGAGCCTGCCTCGGCCCTCGACCCCATCTCGACGGCCAAGGTGGAGGAACTCATCCACGAACTGAAGAAGGACTATACCATCGTCATCGTCACCCACAACATGCAGCAGGCCGCCCGCGTCAGCGACCGCACCGCCTTCTTCTACATGGGCAACATGGTGGAGATAGGCGACACGAAGGACATCTTCACGAACCCGAAGAAGATGGAAACGCAGAATTATATCACGGGAAGATTCGGGTAAATAGGGATTTAGCGGCCGGAGGCCGCCGGAGAAGTTATAGGAGTTATAGAAGTTATCACTTCGCTTCGCTCCGTTAGAAGTTAAAGCCAATACCTTGTGGCATATATACAAATCGCCGGACCAACTATTGGCTTTAACTTCTAAGTCTGCCTTGGCGGACGATAACTTCTTCTAAAACTTCTTCTAACTCCTTTAACTACTGCGCGCAAAGCGCGCATATAAATTATCATTCGAACAACTTAAACTCAAAACAATATGGTGAAATTCATAGAATCAGAACTCGTCTTGTTGAAGAAAGAAATAGACGAGATGTGGACCCTGGTCTACAACCAACTGGAACGCGCGGGCGATTCCGTGCTCACTTCCGACCGCGAACTGGCCCAGCAAGTATGCGTGTGCGAACGCCGTGTCAATGCCTTCGAACTGAAGATTGACAGTGACGTGGAGGACATCATCGCCCTCTATAACCCCGTGGCCATCGACCTGCGCTTCGTGCTGGCCATGCTGAAAATCAACAACGACCTGGAGCGTCTGGGCGACTTTGCCGAGGGCATCTCCCGCTTTGCCCTGAACACGATGGAGCCCGTCATGGATGCAGAGTTGATGGAGAAGCTCCGCCTGAAAGAGATGATTGCCCAGGTGCTCTCCATGCTCGAACTGGCCAAGCGCGCCCTCCAGGAGGAAAGCCAGGAACTGGCCATCTCCGTCTTTGCCAAGGATAATCTCCTGGACGAAATCAATGCCGCAGCCCCGGCCATATTGGCCGATTACATCGCCCGGCATCCCGAGTCGGCTCATTATTGCCTGGAGTTGCTTAGCGTGTTCCGCAAGCTGGAGCGTTCCGGAGACCACATCACGAACATCGCCGAAGAAATCGTCTTCTTCATCGACGCCAAGGTGCTGAAGCATAGCGGACGGACAGACGAAGGCTATCCGGTGGAGAAATAAAGAAGGGCAGAGAGATTTTTCCAGGCTGACGGGCGGATTTATCCGGGAAATAAACTTATCTTTGTTTTTGAAAAACTTTGTAAATGTAGAAAAGCCCTTCGAAATGATAACGAAACCAAAAGATTTTTCAAAAATGTGTTATAGGACATATATTTTTATTTGGTTGGTGGCTTCAAAAAGGCCTACATTTGCACCGTTATCCTGAAAACAATCTTTTTACCTTAAAAAAAAACTAATACCTATTGAAAACTGAAAACGGAGGCTTTGTGAAAAGCTTCCGTTTTTTGTTGTATATCCCCAGCCTTTTGTATCTTTGTCCCGGAGTTTAAACTAATGCTTATGTTTTCTGGAATAGTAGAAGAATGCGCCACGCTGGTGGCAATGGTCAAGGACCAGGAGAATGTGCACTTTACGTTTACATGCTCTTTCGTGAGCGAGTTGAAAATCGACCAAAGCGTTTCGCACAACGGCGTCTGCCTGACGGTGGTCAGTCTGACGGATGACACGTACACCGTGACGGCCATGAAAGAGACGCTGGAGCGTTCAAACCTCGGGTTGTTGCAGGTGGGAGACGAGGTGAACGTGGAGCGTAGCATGCAGATGAACGGCCGCCTGGACGGGCATATCGTGCAGGGGCATGTGGACCAGACAGCCACCTGCGTAGCCGTGGAAGATGCGGCGGGAAGCTATTACTTCACGTTCCGCTATGCCTTCGACAAGGAAATGGCCAGGCGGGGTTATATCACCGTGGACAAGGGCTCTGTCACCGTGAACGGCGTCAGCCTGACCGTCTGCAATCCGACGGACGACACGTTCCAAGTGGCCATCATCCCTTATACGTTTGAGCATACGAATTTCCATGCCATCCGCGTGGGCAGCGTGGTCAACCTGGAGTTTGACATCATCGGCAAGTATATCAGCCGGATGATACAGTATCGATAAATGATAATTTAAAAGTTAACGAGGGGACAAGTTGACGAGGCAACAAGGTTCGTTAAAGAGCAAGACTACAAGTGATAAGCCCTGTCCTTGTAGCCTTGTTAACGTGTCTCCTCGTCAACTAAATTCTCATTTATTCTCTTTGTGATTGATGCAAATTCCTTTCAGGTACCATTCGTACAGCCGGTGAATGCCCTCGTCAATCTCTATCTTGTGATGCCAGCCCAGTGCGTGCAGCTTGCTGACGTCTGTCAGCTTGCGCAGGGTGCCGTCCGGCTTCGAGGCATCCCAACGCAGTTCCCCCTTGAATCCGATTTCCCGCATGATTTTCCCTGCCACTTCGCGGATGCTGAGCTCCTTGCCCGTGCCCACATTGATGTGGCAGTTGCGGATTTCCCGGCTGCCCGGCGCGTAGGTGTCTTTGAAGTCTACGTTCAGCAGGACGTGCACGCTGGCGTCTGCCATCTCTTCGCTCCACAGAAACTCGCGCAACGGTGTCCCTGTCCCCCAAAGCGTTACGCCGGTCGGCGTGATGCCGAACTTGGCCAGTTTCTCTAAGATTTCTTCCCGGCTGCTGTTGCCGTCCACTCCTTCCACAGGGCGTAAGTCCAGGTCCCTGCGCACAGCTTCCCAGTCGCCTTCTTCCAGGCATTTGGCCAGGTGGATTTTGCGCATCATGGCCGGGAGTACATGGCTGTTCTCCAGGTGGAAGTTGTCGTTGGGGCCGTAGAGGTTGGTGGGCATGACGGCGATGTAGTTGGTGCCGTATTGCAAGTTGAAGCTTTCGCACATTTTCAATCCGGCAATCTTGGCGATGGCATACGGCTCGTTGGTGTATTCCAGCGGGGAGGCCAGCAGGCACTCTTCCTTCATGGGCTGCGGCGCCTCGCGCGGATAGATGCAGGTGCTTCCCAGGAACAGGAGCTTCTGTACGTCGTGGCGGAAACTTTCGCCTATCACATTTTGCTGGATTTGCAGGTTTTGGTAGATGAAATCGGCTCTGTACTTCAAGTTGGCCATGATGCCCCCCACATGAGCGGCGGCCAAGACTACGGCATCCGGGCGCTCTTCGTCAAAAAAGTGCCGGACCGCCACGGCGTCCAGCAAGTCTAATTCCTGATGGCTCTTGCCCACCAGGTTGGTGTATCCCCGTTGTAAGAGGTTGTTCCAAATGGCCGACCCCACCAGTCCGTGATGTCCGGCCACGTAGATTTTTGCAGCTTTCCCAAGCATGTTCAGCGATATATTAATTAAGTGAATTCCGATTTCCTGTCCTTGTTTCCCCCGTCGTTCCTACTCCGGTTATAATGCCCCTGCCCGTACGCGGCTGAGCGTTTCCGGCGTCATCAGCAGATAGGAGGCAATGTGAGCTAGAGGGGCACGCTTGATGACTTCTGGCTGAGTTTCCATCAGGTGCTGGTAGCGTCCCCGTGCCGTTTCAAACCGCCAGGAGTCAGCCTTTATCTGCGAGACGATGAGGCTGTATTCCAGCATTTTCCGGTAGAACATGTTTACCTCCCACGATGCCTTCGAGAGCCTCTGCAACTGCTGGTTCGGAATCAGGTAGATGGTGCCGGTTTCCAAGGCTTCCACCATGAGCCGGGTAGGTTCCTGCTTCAAGATGCTTTCGATGCAGATGATCACATCTCCTTCGTATGAGAAATGTTCGGTGACGTCTTTCCCGTTCTTATAGTAAAACTGTCTCACCATCCCTTGGGCCACGATGATGAAGTCGTGGCTGATTTGCCCTTCCTTCAGAATGATTTCTCCTTTCTCTATGTCTTTGCGAACCAGTATTTCGTTCAGCAGGTGCCGGCCTTCCGTGTCCATGTCCGGATAACGCCGGTTGATGCATTCGTTGATTACTTCTTTAAATAATGTGTCCATTCGTTTGAGATTAGTTTCGGCAAAGATAAGTTTTTTGCTTGATACCCACCTTATTTACCGGTTACAAAAAGATTTTTTTCAAAAAATGTGGGAAAAAGGTTTGCACGTTCGGAAACTTTGCCTACCTTTGCACCGCATTTGAAAAAATGCTGGTCACAAAGGAAGTGTGGGTGAGTGGCTGAAACCACCAGTTTGCTAAACTGACGTACGGGTATTTCCGTACCGGGGGTTCGAATCCCCCCGCTTCCGCCAGTAGTGAACTGCACTCTTAGCTCAGTTGGTAGAGCAACTGACTCTTAATCAGTGGGTCCAGGGTTCGAATCCCTGAGGGTGTACAAACAAGATATAAATCGGTGGATTCGTCTAACGGTTAGGACACATGCCTCTCACGCATGCAATACGAGTTCGATTCTCGTATCCACTACCTGGATTTTGGAAGGGGCGGCTGCAGGACACTTTGCGGTCGCCTTTTAAATTAAATGTTGAAACAAAAAACATGAGTTATGGATTTCATCATTGATTTTATACTGCACATCGACCAGTACATGATTAGCATTGTGCAGGAATACCATTTGTGGACGTATGCCATTCTTTTCCTGGTGATTTTCTGCGAAACAGGTCTGGTGGTCACACCTTTCTTGCCGGGCGATTCCCTGCTGTTCGTGGCGGGTGCCATTGCCGCGCAGCCCGACATGCCTTTGGAGGTGAACATCTTGGCGCTGATAGTCTTTGCAGCGGCCGTCCTGGGCGACTCGAGCAATTATGCCATCGGGCATTACTTCGGGAAAAGGCTGTTCAGCAATCCCAATTCTAAGATATTCAAGCAGAGCTACCTGGATAAGACCCACGAGTTCTACAAGAAATACGGCGGCAAGACCATTATCATCGCCCGCTTTGTGCCCATTGTCCGCACGTTCGCGCCCTTCGTGGCCGGGATGGGCAAGATGCACTACTATTACTTCATGCTCTACAACGTGACGGGCGGTGCCCTGTGGGTGGCTCTATTCTGCTATGCCGGTTATTTTTTCGGCGACCTGCCTTTCGTTCAGGAGAATCTGAAGATTCTGGTGGTGGCCATCATCGTCATTTCCATCCTGCCCGCCATCATCGAGGTGGTGCGTGAGCGGCGCAAATTGAAGAAGGCAAAGAACCAAGGCGGCAAATCCTAATCCGGCACGGCTTTGGACTGGTTATATAGTTTGTTTGTGGAGCACACGGCCTTGCAGGCACTCGCGGTGCTTTCGCTCATCTCCGCTATCGGGCTGGGACTGGGTAAGGTGCGCATCCTGGGTGTGTCGCTGGGCGTGACGTTCGTCTTCTTCGCCGGGATATTGGCCGGGCATCTGGGACTACAGATTGACTCGCAGATGCTGACCTACGCTGAGAGTTTCGGCCTGGTGGTATTTGTCTACGCCTTGGGCTTGCAGGTGGGCCCCGGATTCTTCAGTTCCTTCCGCAGCGGCGGCATGAGGCTCAATATGCTGGCCATCGCCGTGGTGCTGGTGGGTACCTTGATGGCCTTGCTAGGCAGCTTGGGCTTAGGCATTTCCTTGCCAGACATGGTGGGCATCCTCTGCGGGGCCACAACTAATACCCCGGCTCTCGGCGCGGCCCAGCAGACGTTGAAGCAACTGGGTATGGACGCCGCCCCGCCGGCCTTGGGCTGTGCGGTCACTTATCCGCTGGGCGTGGTGGGCGTCATTCTTGCCATCCTGCTGATGCGCAAGTTCCTTGCCCGCAAGGAAGATTTGCAGGAGAAGGAGAAAGAGAACATGAACAAACCCTATATCGCCGCCTTCCAGGTGCACAACCCCGCCATTTTCGACAAGAGCATTAAGGAGATAGGCGACCTACACTACGCCAAATTCGTCATCTCGCGCCTGTGGCGGGACGGCAAGGTGACTATCCCCACGTCGGACACCATCATCCGTGAGGGAGACCGGCTTCTAGTGCTCACCCCCGAGAAGGACGCCCCGACGCTGACCGTCCTCTTCGGCGAGCAAGAGCACACGGACTGGAATAAGAAAGACATCGACTGGAATGCCATAGACAGCCAACTCATCTCGCAACGCATCGTCGTTACCCGCCCCGAACTGAACGGCCGGAAGCTGGGTTCACTGCATTTGCGCAATATTTACGGGGTGAACATTACTCGCATCTACCGCAGCGGCGTGCAACTGCTGGCCACGGCCGACCTGCGCCTCCAGATGGGCGACCGCCTGACCGTAGTGGGCGAGGCTGCCGCCCTACACAACGTGGAGCGCGTGCTGGGCAATGCCGTGAAGAGTCTGAAGGAACCCAACCTGGTGGCCGTCTTCATCGGCATCGTGCTGGGCCTGATGGTGGGCGCCATCCCCATCTCCCTGCCGGGCATCAGTGCCCCCATCAAGCTGGGTCTGGCGGGCGGTCCCATCATCGTGGGTATCCTCATCGGCACGTTTGGACCACGCCTGCACATGATTACCTACACCACGCGCAGCGCCAACCTGATGCTCCGCTCCCTAGGCCTCTCGCTCTACCTGGCCTGCCTGGGATTGGACGCTGGCGCGCACTTCTTCGAGACCGTGTTCCGCCCCGAGGGCCTACTGTGGATAGGCACGGGCTTCGTGCTGACGCTGATGCCGGTGCTCATTGTGGGCGCAGTGGCTTTCAAAGGGATGAAGACAGATTTCGGCTCCACGGTGGGAATGCTTTGCGGCAGTATGGCCAACCCTATGGCGTTGAACTATGCCAATGATACGTTGCCGGGAGACAATGCCTCGGTAGCCTATGCGACGGTCTACCCCTTGAGCATGTTCCTGCGGGTGGTCATCGCGCAGGTACTGTTGATGTTCCTGCTTTGATTCTGTTTCTCATTTCTCCAGAAGGATATTTGGACGGGATGGGACGAATGACTAACTTTGCAGCACATTATTAATAATATCCTACATGGGAAACATCAGTCCTGAATCCATTGTCAACGACCTGCGCTACCTGCAACTCTTGTCGCGCAGCTTTCCGACCATCGCCGACGCGAGCAC
>CASEKR010000023.1 GCA_949288585.1 uncultured Bacteroides sp.
AGATTAGCGCACTTACAATCCTGCAATATATTAACTATAAAAATGAGAGACCCATTGGCAGAGTTAAATATGCGCTAATTTAATTCCGCCAACGGGTATTATATATAACTTGTTAGTAAAGCACAACAAAAAAGAATCCCCCGATAATCATGAGACTATCGAGGGATTCTTACCATGTGACCCCGCTGGGACTCAAACCCAGGACCTTCAGAACCGGAATCTGACGCTCTATTCACTAAGCTACGGAGCCGGAATTGCGGATGCAAAGGTATGAAAAAGGATGGCATCCTCCTAATATTTCCGCACTTTTTATTTAGCGGCAAGCCTAATAAGTCTTAAAAGCGGAAGAAAAAATAAAATAGCAATCATTTTGCTATTTATTCTCCTAAAAGCATAGCACATATCAATATTATTCATATATTTGCCGAACAAATTAACAAAATGCGTATATTTTATGAGCTATCTGATAACTCCCGAAGGATATAAACCTTTGCTGGATTTGAAACAAACAGAACTGGGAATCAAACAAATAAAAGAGTTTTTCCAACTGAACCTCTCATCCGAACTGCGTCTGCGGCGTGTCACCGCCCCCCTGTTCGTGCTGAAAGGAATGGGCATCAACGACGACCTGAACGGCGTGGAACGCCCGGTCACCTTCCCCATCAAAGACTTGGGCGACGCCCAGGCGGAAGTGGTGCATTCACTGGCCAAGTGGAAACGGCTGACGCTGGCCGAATATGGCATAGAGCCGGGATATGGCATCTATACGGACATGAACGCCATCCGCGCCGACGAAGAACTGGGCAACCTGCACTCGCTCTACGTGGACCAATGGGACTGGGAACGAGTCATCACCCCGGAAGACCGGAACGTGGAGTTCCTGAAAGAAATCGTGGCACGCATCTATGCCGCCATGGTACGCACGGAATACATGGTCTACGAAATGTATCCACAAATCAAACCCTGCCTGCCACAAAAACTGCACTTCATCCATGCCGAAGAACTGCGCCAGCTCTACCCCCACCTGGAACCCAAATGCCGGGAACACGCCATCACCCAGAAATATGGAGCGGTGTTCATCATCGGCATAGGCTGCCAATTGGGCGACGGGAAGAAACACGACGGGCGCGCGCCGGACTATGACGACTATACCAGCCCGGGACTGAACGGACTGCCGGGACTGAACGGCGACTTGGTGCTGTGGGATGAAGTATTGCAGCGCAGTATAGAACTTTCGTCCATGGGCATCCGCGTAGACAAAGCAGCCTTAATGCGCCAGTTGAAACTGGAAGGCGAAGAGAAACGGCTGGAACTGTATTTCCACAAGAGGCTGATGGACGACACCCTTCCCCTCTCCATCGGTGGAGGCATCGGGCAGTCGCGCCTGTGCATGTTCTACCTGAGGAAGGCGCACATCGGGGAAATACAGGCCAGCATCTGGCCCGAAGAAATGCGCAAAACCTGCAAGGAACACCACATACACCTGATTTAAACCCGGACAAACCAAGACAAGACATGAACGTACAGATAGAGGAAAGCTGGAAACAAAGGCTACAACCGGAGTTTGACAAAGAATACTTCAAGACACTGACCGATTTCGTGCGGGAAGAATACCGCCAAGGGACTGTATATCCTCCCGGACGGCTGATATTCAACGCCTTCAACCTGTGCCCCTTCGACCAGGTGAAAGTTGTAATCATCGGGCAAGACCCCTACCACGGACCGGGACAGGCGCACGGGCTATGCTTCTCCGTAAACGACGGGGTAGCCTTCCCGCCTTCACTGCTCAACATTTTTAAGGAAATAAAGAATGATATAGGCACCGATATGCCCGCCACCGGCAACCTGACCCGCTGGGCACGACAAGGCGTCCTGCTGCTGAATGCCACCCTGACCGTGCGTGCCCACCAGGCAGGCTCCCATCAAGGACATGGCTGGGAAACCTTTACCGACGCCGCCATACGGATATTGGCAGAAGAGAAAGAACACCTGGTATTTATCCTGTGGGGAGCCTACGCGCAACGCAAAGGGGCATTCATCGACCGAAACAGGCACCTGGTCTTGGCATCCGCCCACCCCTCTCCCCTCTCAGCCTATAACGGCTTTTTCGGTAACCGCCACTTCAGCCGCGCCAACGAATACCTGAAGGGACACGGAGAAACTCCCATCGTATGGTAAGAACAGCCAAGAAACCTTATACAACAAAGCGCCTCTCCAACCGGGTTGGAGAGGCGCTTTGAATTTCCGGACAGACGTCCTCAATACCACTGTATATTGCTCTGCGTCTGGCTGCGCTGCTCGTATTTCAGGTCTTGCAAGATGCTGGCATTGGCACGGATAGTAAAGTTGTAGTACTTCCAACGGCCAAAAGGCGCTATGCTGGCCGACATACTGAAACAGTGCAAATCGCGCGTAATATTGAAGGTAGTCTGCGTGATTTCCTTCATGTTGAAGTCGTAACCCGAATTGAAGTTAATGGACCACTTGTTAGAAATCTTGATATTCCCATTGATATTCAATGCGTTCAGGCTGAACTTGTAGGGATAGCGCATCTTCTCGCGATTGATAGGCTTGGTACGGTCTTCGGAGATATTGAAGCCGGTACTGAAATTAATGGACCACGGCATCTTAAACACCTGGTAGCCGTCTTCGTCCACTTCGGCCTGCTGTTTCTTCTTCTTATTGTCCGCTCCTCTTCCGCTCTCGCCAGTCTCTCCCTCGGCTGAAGATTCTTCTCCTTCAGTATTTTCCTCCTCATCGTCATCTCCTCCAGTGAAAAGTTTGACAATCTTCTTCCAACTGTCATTGTTGAGCGTCCAACTGAAAGAAGTGCCATAACCAGACCAACGTCCGAAACGCCCATAGGACCATTCCGTTCGGTTGCCGACATATACGTTACCGTTTTTATCAAACTCATAAGCATAAGTGGCAAAACGCGAGGACATACTCAATGTATAGTTCTTAGTCAGCTTCATGCGCAGACGGAAGTCCAAGTCGCTCCACGGCTTTTCCTTGGCCGCAAAGTTATAAGAGATGCCCAGACCCAATTCGTCAATCAGACTGATCTTTCGTATTGAGTCATTCTTGTCCTTGAACTTCATTTCAATGTTGTTGGAGAGGTCGAAAGAAACCGTACCAGACTTGCCCGTGCCAGGAGGACTGAAAGGTTGGTCGGCATAGTATGAATAACGCACGGTATCAGTCGGTATGCCATTCCGGTCTGTACGGACATAGGAATCGTAATATCCATAACGCGAAGCGCCAAAGTCCGGAGAGGCGCTCAGGCTGATAGACGGCGTGATGACATGGCGAATCTGTATTTCCTTCTTGGGAAAGAACAATGGTTTATACATGCCATAAATTTTGGTATTAATACCGACGCTTGCACTATAATTATAAACACGGTGGAAGCCAAAAACGGTATCCGTGTTGACCACCTGCTGGCGTTCCTGGTCCCAATCCCTTGAAACCTTGCGGGTGTACCATCGCTCGGTATAGTTGATAGAGGGAGTCACATTGAAGTAATTGAACAACGTAAAGGTGGCACTGATAGGCACATTGTGCTGCATGGCGTTTTCCCAGTCGCGCACCAGGCTCGACTTGAAAAGCAAATTGTCTTTTGTCTGGATACTGTTGGTCAGACGGCCAGTATAGCGCAACGAAATTTTTTCATACCACTTTTCGTCCCCTACCCGCTTCTTGCGCCGGAAAGGATAAACCGTGCTCAACGAGATATTCAGGTCAGGCAGCGTGACCGAGATAGAGGAATCGCGCATGGTCTGGGCAATGTTGGCCGTTGCCGAGATGCTGAGCAGGTTGTCGAAGAAGTTGCGTGAATAGCTCACACTGGACGTCTTGGTGTTTTGCGACATCAACTGAGAGTTATAAAGGTTGTTGATGTTGGTACGTTCATAGCTACTGGTGGAGAAGTTGACGCTGGCTGAAAAAGTCGAGTTCGGATTGGCCTTCGGATCCTGGCGATGCGACCACACAATCTTGAAATCTTTCGCCACAGAATAGTCGCTCAAACCCTTGTCGCCCGTCTTGGTCACCTGGTAGTCCATTTGGAACATGCCTGAGAACTTATACCGTTTCACATAATTGCTCTCCGCCCGCAAAGCCCACGACCCCTTGGTAAAAATGTCTCCCCGAACCTTCAAATCCATCTCATCACTAATAGCAAAGTAATATCCACCGTCCGTCAACCCGAAGCCACGGCTCGAATCGTCCATGTAGGTAGGCATCAGGAAGCCGGACTGGTAACTGCTGGAGAAAGGAAAGAAAAAGAAAGGGACAGCCAAAGGCAAGGGAACGTCTTCCACCACTAAGTAAGCGGGACCCGTCACTACATTCTTCTTCGGACGCACCTTGGCGTAAGTCATCTGCATGTAGAAGTGGGGATGCTCGTGGTTGTCACAGGTCGTATAGCGGCCTTTCTTCATATAAAGTTCATCACCGGCACCTTTCTTCGCATTGTTACCGGTCACGTAACCTTCACCTTGCTGGCTGACCACATTGCTGATAAGGCCTTTCTTGCTCTTGAAATTGTAGCGGATGGTATTGGTCTCATAGGGTGTCTCTCCGTCCTTGAACACGGGTAATCCCTGCATCACCCCCAAAGAATCTTCCACGCCGTGGGCATAGACCGTACTGCTGTCCATATTCATGGTGATGACTTCGGCCGTCAGTTCTATATTTTGGGAAGGATAATTCACCTTGCCTTCCCCGTAAAGATGGGCATAACCGTCTTGAGTGAACACGATAGAGTCATTGGCTTCGTAAGAAACGGGAGCATCAAGCCCTTCTTTCTTTTTGGGCATGGTATCCGTTTGCAAAGAGTCTGCCAACAAGGAATCGGTGGGCAACGAATCGCCCAGTTGCATGGAAGGCTGCACGCGCTCTTGGCGCACCCTGCGTTCTCTACCACGACGCTGAGAATCAGCCTCGGAGGAGATGAGGAGCAACACAAACAATAGTATGATTGATATGAATATATTCGCTTTCAATGACGTCACTCAGTATGTTAATTGCACTCGGCGCGGCAAAAGTACGGAAAATAATATGGATTCTTCTGCTTTTCACACAAATTTAGATGCTATAAAAACATCTTGCACCATTGGTCGAAACGTTGCACACCTGCTTCTCCGTATTTCTCGAGGCTCTTACGGGCTTTTTCCACAGACTTTTCGCGTTCCAAATGGGTCTTGGAAAAGAACTTGTCTGAGAAACAAATGGCCTGTTCTTCCATAGACACGGGCACCATGTCGCGATGGGGAACAGGCAAGTCTTGCGCAAGAATCTGGTCGAGGGAAAGGCCGGCTCCCGTATGGCGTTCGCACACCAAGGCATGTCGCGGATATCCCTCGGCACGCATCAAATCGGCTCCCAAATAGCCGTGACAGATATAAGGTTTATCACCAAAGCAGAAAATAGAATCGGCATCGGTCAGAAAAATGCCGATATCATGCAGCATGGCTCCTTCGTAAAGGAAATCCCTGTCTAAAGCCAGCTCGGGATGACGCTCCGCTATCTGCAAAGCCTTGTCGGCTACTGAACGGCTATGTACCAGCAAAATATGTTTTAGCTCGCTCTCTCCCGGATAATACTTATTTATAATGTCTAACGGATTCATTGCATTCTTTGCTTTACAGGGTGCAAAAGTACGAATTATTCTTCAACTATCCCGCGCCTGCCCCGTAGATTAACGCCCTTCTCCAGGATTTGCCTTGACGATACCTTGGCACCGCCTTGCCAATGCGTCATCAAAGAGGCTTCCGGGCATCCTGTTTGCGTTTCTTCCACAATTGCCAAGAATTGATGATGTTTTGCCACAACACATATGAACCAGGGCCAACGGATGCCAAGGGATTCAGATAGGTATAAGCCATCCAAATAGCCAACACGGTATTCTTCTGTCCCAAAGCCTGCCCACCACTGATACGCTCTTTGTAATGTCCGCCAATCTGCTTGCCCAAGAAGAACTGGAGGCAGCAGGCCACCAAACCCGCCAATGCTATCAACCACTCCACGGAGACAGGAGCATCGCTATTAACCAACGAGCGGACGGTTTGCCCCGACACGATGGCCAAAGCCACACCCCATAAATAAAATGCTGCATCGTGAAGCCCCAGCAACCAAGCATGGACACGGGGCACGAAAGTTCGCAAGAACCAAGCCAAAAGGAAAGGACAAATCAACAAAGGGAACACCTTACCCAATATCTTAAGAAAAGCAGCCCCAAAAGAAATCTCGACATGAGGCTCCACCCAGGGAAAAACCAACGGCACAGCCACAGCTGCCAGGAGATTGGATAACAAGGTATAAGTAGTCAAACTCGAAGCACTTCCGCCCAACTTGCCGGTAATGACAGCTGCGGCCGTGGCCGTAGGACAAATCAGGCAGACCATGGCGGCCTCGAACACCTCGTGATAGACTTCATTCATCGGGCAATACACCAAAAAGACTGCCATCAACAAGCAAGAAATCAGTTGAAACAAAATAAGCCAAGCATGCCATGTCTTAGGCTTCAGATCGCGCACCTCCACTTTACAAAAAGTAAGCAAGAGTTGGGCAAAAATAAGCAAAGGGGTCAACACTGCCACCACGGCATTGATAGCCGGTTTGGCGGGAGCCAAGAAAGAAACCTTGGCAAAGAAAAAGTACACCAACGTACCCGTCACCATGGCCACGGGCAGCGTCCAATCTTTAAGGAAACGAATAAACATAGCTTACTTATTAAAAAAATAACCCGTGCGGTCATATAATCATCATGGCCAGCCTTGGTTTTCAGCGCGCAAAATTACTTCCTTCTTTGGGAAATATGGTCTTTGCCGCCAAAAAAGTGCTGCAAATGCTCACAAAATACATAAAACTTAAGCCGCGTACACGAGTTTTCTATAAAATTCCACTAAATTTGCACCGACTTCTGGTATGCAACTGAAGAGATTATACATATTATATATAAGCACCTTCGCTTGGATGCTATGTTTACTTGCGTCGCTCCCGTGTTATGGGAACAGCGAGGCAAAAGATTTTGTGCTCGTCATTGATGCCGGACACGGGGGACACGACCCAGGCGCAGTAGGCAGAATTTCAAAAGAAAAAGACATCAACCTGAAAGTAGCTCGAAGAGTAGGTGAACTGATAGAAAAGGAATGCCATGATGTCAAAGTCATCTACACGCGCAAACGGGATGTCTTCATCCCCCTGAACCGCCGTGCGCAGATAGCCAACGAAGCCAAAGCTGACCTGTTCATCTCCATCCACACCAACTCTTTGGCCAGAAACCACACCGCCAAAGGCGCCTCCACCTGGACCCTGGGACTGGCCAAATCGCAAGCCAACTTAGAAGTGGCCAAACGCGAGAACTCCGTCATCCTGTTTGAAGACGATTACCAAACACGCTACGCGGGCTTCGACCCTAACTCTGCCGAGTCATACATCATCTTTGAGTTCATGCAAGACAAATACATGTCACAGAGTGTACACTTGGCCTCGCTGGTACAACAACAATTCAAACAGACCTGCCGGCGTGTGGACAGAGGAGTCCACCAAGCAGGTTTCCTGGTACTAAAAGCCAGCGCCATGCCCAGCATCCTGATAGAACTGGGCTTCATCTCCACGCCTTCGGAAGAGCGTTACCTGAATTCGAAGGAAGGCATCAATACCCTGTCCAACGGGATTTTCCGTGCCTTCCTGGCCTACAAACAAGAACAACAAGCCCGGACTCACCATTACACGGCACCTGCCCCCGCCACGACCTCTGGCGCACAGGAGGCAGCCCGTACAAGCGCATCGGTCAGCCTGCCTGTATTCAAAATTCAGATTCTTGCCTCTTCACAGCTTCTCCTCCCCAATGACAAGAGATTGAAAGGACTGAAAGACGTACACCACTACAAAGAAAACGGCTTGTACAAATACACTTATGGTGCCTCAAACGACTACGGACAAATCCAGCACCTTAAGCATTCCATAGCCTCCAAATTCAAGGATGCCTTCATCATCGCCTTCAAAAAAGGGGAAAAGATAGACATCCACCAAGCCATACAAGAATATAACGAACATCAATAATCCCAAACAAGAATCACGTAAAAACAGAACCGTCATGAAAAAGTTTTTCACCAAAGAAGTTAAAATAGGCATTGCAGGCATCATCGCACTCTGCGTTTTGATATACGGCATCAACTACCTGCAGGGAATCCACCTGTTCAAACCCACCAGCTATTTCTATGTCAAGTTCCAAAACGTAAACGGGCTGACTAAATCAAGTCCAGTTTTTGCCGACGGTTTCCGCGTAGGCATCGTGCGCGAACTGTACTATGACTATGAACACTCAGGCAACGTCGTTGTCGAAATAGATGTCGAACCCGGCTTGCGCATTCCCAAGGGCAGTACCGCTGAACTGGCCGCTGAGATGCTGGGTGGCGTACGTATGAACCTCCTGCTGGCTAACAACCCGCGCGAAAAATACCAGACGGGCGACACCATCCCGGGTAACCTGAACAATGGTATGATGGGGCAAGTAGGCAACCTGGTACCCCAGTTGGAGAAGATGCTTCCCAAGCTGGATTCCATCATGGCCTCGCTGAATACCTTGCTGGCAGACCCTGCCATCCCTGCCACGCTGCATAATGTGGAAAACCTGACTGCCAACTTGGCCGTCAGCAGCCGCCAATTACAGACATTAATGACCAACGACATTCCCCAACTGACCGGGAAACTGAATACCATCAGCGACAACTTCGCCACCATCTCGGGCAACCTGAAAGAGATAGACTATGCTGCCGCCATGCAAAAAGTGGACTCCACGCTGGCCAATGTAAAAATGATTACAGACAAGCTGGGCAGCAAAGACAACACCGTAGGACTCCTGCTGAACGACCCGTCCTTGTACAACAACCTGAACGCTACCACGGCCAATGCCGCAAGCCTGCTGGAAGACTTGAGACTGCATCCCAAACGTTACGTTCATTTCTCCCTGTTCGGCAGAAAAGATAAGTGACCGGAAGATACTATATAGATTTTGTCTAAATAGCAGACAAGACACCTGCTTAGAAACAAAGCGGCTCAACAATGCCATATACAGAAAGAAAGGTGGCCGGATAACTACTCCAGTAAAGCGAGTCAAAACGGCTGAAAGGTTCCATAAAACATAAGAACACAAGGCATTACAAAATCACAATAGCCCCTTCCAGGGGGCTATTTTTATGTAGAATGATAAGTGACTGAAATTAAACTGCTTATTATATTCCCCAAAAACGCAAGAAAAAAGCCATTTGTTTTTCTCGAATAAGATTGCGACTTTTGCAAACGTAGAAGTTATGCTTAATCAATAAATGTTTTGTTGCCGCTATGAGTGTTACAGATCATGTGGGGCTTTGGAACCGCTGTCTTACGATTATTCGGGACAACGTGCCGGAGCAGACATATAAAACTTGGTTTCTTCCAATTAAACCATTGAAATATGAGGACAAGACCTTGGTGCTGCAAGTGCCGAGCCAGTTCTTCTATGAGTTTTTGGAAGAGCAGTTTATCGATCTGCTCAGACAAACCATTTACAAAGTGTTTGGCGAAGGAAGCAAACTGATGTACAATGTCATGGTGGTAAACAACCCTCCGACGATAGTACAACTCCCCCCCGATTCAGGCAAAACCACGTCCACCCCGCCCAAGAAAGAGACCAAGGATATCCCTCAGCACCCGTTAATCACGGAATTGGACCCTCACCTGAAAGAAGGCTATAACTTCGACACTTTCATTGAAGGAGAAAGCAACAAACTCTCGAGAAGCGTGGCCGAAGCCGTGGCGTTGCATCCGGCCAAGACAATCTTCAACCCCCTGTTCTTCTATGGTGCATCGGGCGTGGGGAAAACACACTTGATCAATGCCATCGGTACAAAGATTAAAGATCTGTACCCAGAGAAAAGAGTATTGTATGTCTCTGCGCATCTGTTCCAAGTGCAATACACCGACTCTGTACGCAACAACACAGTGAACGACTTCATCAACTTTTACCAGACTATTGATGTACTGATTATCGACGACATACAGGAATTTGCCGGGGTCACAAAGACGCAGAACACCTTCTTCCACATCTTCAACCACCTGCATCAGAATGGGAAGCAGCTCATCCTGACTTCCGACCGCTCACCCGCCCTGCTGCAAGGCATGGAAGAGCGACTGATTACGCGCTTCAAATGGGGCATGGTGGCAGAATTGGAGAAGCCGACCGTTGAACTGCGCCGGGACATTCTCTGCAACAAAATCCGGCGGGATGGCTTGAAATTCCCCCCAGAAGTCATCGATTACATTGCCGAAAACGTCAGCGACAGCGTGCGCGACCTGGAAGGAATCGTCATCTCCATCATGGCCCACTCGACCGTCTACAACAAAGACATTGACCTGGAACTGGCCCAGCGCATTGTAAGAAAAGTGACGCACAATGAAAACAAACCAGTCACCGTCGACGACATCATCCAAACGGTGTGCAGCCACTATGGACTTGAAACATCTGCCATCCATACCAAATCCAGGAAGCGCGAAGTCGTACAGGCACGCCAAATAGCTATGTACCTGGCGAAGACATACACCGATTTGTCTGCCTCGAAAATTGGTCACTTGATAGGCAACAAGGACCATGCGACTGTATTGTATGCCTGCAAGAACATCAAGGAACTGAAGGAAGTAGACAAAGCCTTCCAAGCGGAAATGGACGAAATACAAGCCGCGCTCAAGAGATAAGCCACACTTCTGCCATCCCTCCGCCAGAAGTGAAAAAGGCAAAAGGGATCCCTTATAGACGTATCTTTCGAATGATTAACTGACGGCTACCTGAACCACTAACTGACCACTCTGACAATGAACAGTTAACGGCTTAAGAAGTGATTAATAATTCACTTGGGCAAGTCGTTTAGGGCCGAAAAAAGAAAAGAATCAGGAAGATATTTCGACTACGTTGCGCTCTGCCTCAACATGACAGGAAATGTCTAATCCAGTCAAAATTTTATTGGATATTATGAAAAAGTTAGAATAGTATAAATGCAAATGCAAGTACACTACAATCGCACTTGCATTTGCATTTTCAAAGCCAAATCACTTCAGAACCCCTGTTTCTTCATGGCCTTCCACAGCGACTCCGACATGGCTTCACTGTCCTTTTTCGTATAACGCACATCCGTGAAGACCTGGGCAAGAGTCTCCTTCCCGTTCTCCAAGATGAACTGCTTGTTTTCCGGAAGGGATTCCTTGTAGGCATATAAGCGGTCTATGTCCGCCGGGGTATAATCGTGGTAGGTTTCAGCATGCACAACGGCCTCCAATGGCAGGCGATCCACCTGGGCAGGATGCTCATCCGGCCACCCCACTGTGACGGTCGTGATAGGAAAAACCAAGTCGGGAAGCTCCAGGACATCTATAATCTGCTGGGGATTGTACGTGGTAGTACCCAGGTAACAGATGCCAAGCCCCCGTTCTTCGGCCGCCACGCAAAAAGTCTGCGCCACCAGCAGGGCGTCAATCGCTCCTGTCACGAACCATTCGAAGTTGTTGTAACCGGGTTCCGCCTTCCGGCATTCACACCACTTACTGAAACGATGTAGGTCAATGCAAAACGTAAGAATCACCGGCGCCGCCTGCACCATAGGCTGATGAAAATGAGCTGGAGCCAACTTGGCTTTCCTGTCCGCGTCGCGCGTCACAATGACACTGTATGCCTGCATGTTCCCCACAGTAGAGGCACGGAACGAAGCCGTGAGCAGTTCATTCAACAAATCATCCGGAATATCCTCCGGCTGATATTTCCTAATCGTCCTTCTTTGTTTCAAACTTTCCATTGCTATCTATGATTTTCCTGCAAAGATAAAAAAAGAAGCACATACAAGCCCCATCCACCGAAAGAAAAAAGCAGGGCAGGTTTCCTTTCCCAAACATGCCCGCTATATAGAAAAGGAGAACAGGTTTCCAGTTTTGGAAAACTTTCGAGACAACCACAAATACAAATCACACTGAAAAGCAATAGTTTAATAAACAGAAATGGAAAACTTCATCAAAACTAAAATAAAAAAGGTTGCTTTTCTTGGATAAAAAGAAAAACATTCATAGCTTTGCAAAAACATTGGTTCGGATCAAGCATCACCTCTACAACAATTATTCTTAACTGCAAATATCTAAGGAACAAAAGCATCGTGGAAAAGAAAATTTATTCTTATGAAGAAGCCTTTGAAGAATCTTTGCGATACTTCCAAGGAGACGAGTTGGCTGCAAGGGTTTGGGTAAACAAATATGCAGTCAAAGACTCTTTCGGGAACATTTATGAAAAGTCACCAGAAGACATGCACTGGAGGATTGCCAACGAAGTGGCACGCATCGAGGCCAAATACCCGAATGCCCTGACAGCGGAAGAACTGTTCGGCCTGCTGGATCACTTCAAATACATCATCCCGCAGGGAAGCCCGATGACAGGCATCGGGAACAACCACCAGGTAGCTTCCCTGTCCAACTGCTTTGTCATAGGCATCGACGGGCAGGCCGACTCGTATGGCGCCATCTTCAAGATAGACGAAGAACAGGTACAACTGATGAAACGCCGTGGAGGGGTCGGCCACGACTTGTCGCACATCCGCCCCAAAGGCTCGCCGGTCAAAAACTCAGCCTTGACCTCCACCGGACTTGTACCTTTCATGGAACGCTACTCCAACTCCACGCGCGAAGTGGCCCAGGATGGCCGCCGGGGAGCCTTGATGCTGAGCGTGTCCATCAAACACCCCGATGCAGAATCCTTCATCGACGCTAAGATGACCGAAGGCAAAGTCACCGGGGCCAATGTGTCGGTAAAGCTGGATGACGCATTCATGGAAGCCGCCACAGAAGACAATCCTTACGTCCAGCAATACCCCATCGACTCGGAAAGCCCCATCGTGAAAAAAGAAATCAACGCTGCGGAACTGTGGAAGAAAATCATCCACAATGCCTGGAAATCGGCCGAGCCGGGCGTACTGTTCTGGGACACCATCCTGAAGGAATCCGTGCCCGACTGCTATGCAGACCTGGGCTACCGCACCGTATCCACCAACCCCTGCGGAGAAATCCCCTTGTGCCCCTACGATTCATGCCGCCTGTTGGCCATCAACCTCTATTCCTACGTAGTCAATCCCTTCAAAGCAGACGCCTATTTCGACTTTGAACTGTTCAAGAAACACGTGGCGCTGGCCCAACGCATCATGGACGATATCATCGACCTGGAATTGGAGAAAATCGAGAAAATCATGGAAAAGATAGACTCCGACCCCGAAAGCGAAGACGTCAAACACACGGAAAGGACACTTTGGGAAAAAATCTATAAGAAAAGCGGCCAAGGCCGCCGCACCGGCGTAGGCATTACCGCCGAAGGCGACATGCTGGCAGCCCTGGGACTTCGCTACGGGACGGAAGAAGCCACCAACTTCTCCGAAGAAGTGCACCGCACCATTGCCATCCAGGCCTACCGCGCCTCCGTGCAGATGGCCAAAGAACGCGGCGCCTTCGAAATCTACGACACCGAACGCGAAAAGGACAATCCCTTCATCAACCGCCTGCGCGAAGCCGACCCCGCTCTGTATGAAGAAATGAAAGCATACGGACGGCGCAACATCGCCTGCCTCACCATCGCCCCGACAGGCACGACAAGCCTGATGACCCAAACGACCTCGGGCATCGAACCCGTATTCCTCCCGGTCTACAAACGCCGCCGCAAAGTCAACCCAAATGACACCAACGTGCACATCGACTTCGTGGACGAGACGGGAGACGCTTTCGAAGAATACATCGTCTTCCATCCCAAGTTCGTCACCTGGATGGAAGCACAGGGCTACAACCCCGCCCGGAAATACACGCAGGAAGAAATCGACGAACTGGTCGAAAAGTCGCCCTATTACAAAGCCACGTCCAACGACGTGGATTGGCTCATGAAGGTCAAGATGCAGGGCCGCATCCAGAAATGGGTGGACCACTCCATCAGCGTAACCATCAACCTGCCGCAAGACGTAAGCGAGGACTTGGTGAACCGCCTTTACGTGGAAGCCTGGAAATCGGGCTGCAAAGGATGCACCGTCTACCGCGAAGGCTCCCGCTCGGGCGTGCTCATCTCTACCAAGAACGACAAGAAAGACGAGCTGCCCCCCTGCAAGCCGCCTACGATTGTAGAAACACGTCCCAAGGTGTTGGAAGCCGACGTCGTGCGTTTCCAGAACAACAAAGAAAAGTGGGTGGCATTCGTCGGCCTGCTGAACGGCCATCCTTACGAGATATTCACCGGCGTGCTGGACGACGAAGAAGGCATCGTCCTGCCAAAGAGCGTCACTACGGGCCACATCATCAAGAACTATGACGACGACGGCCGCAAGCACTATGACTTCCAGTTCGAGAACAAACGCGGCTACAAGGTCACCATCGAAGGCCTGTCCGAGAAGTTCAACAAAGAATACTGGAATTACGCCAAGCTCATCTCCGGCGTGCTGCGCTACCGCATGCCCATCGAGCAAGTCATCAAACTGGTCAGCTCGCTCCAACTGGACAACGAAAGCATCAACACCTGGAAAAACGGCGTTGAGCGCGCACTGAAGAAATACGTGTCCGACGGCACGGAAGTCAAGGGAAGGAAATGCCCGAACTGCGGCAACGAGACCTTGGTGTACCAGGAAGGGTGCCTCATCTGTAAAACCTGCGGAGCTTCGCGATGCGGATAACCCAAAGCCATATCCTACTGAACGGACTGCGCTTCTACGCCCGCCATGGCGTAGGGGCGCAGGAAACCGTCGTAGGAAACGAATTTACGGTAGACCTGCAGCTTAAAGTAAACTTAGAAGCGGCAGCACAAAGCGACCAGGTGGAAGACACAGTCAGCTATGCCGACGTATTCCTGGCCGTGAAAGATGAAATGAGTCGCCCTTCCAAGTTATTGGAACACGCAGCGGGACGCATCTGCGAACGCCTCTTCAAAGATTTCCCCCTCATCGAAGAAATCGGGCTGAAACTCCTGAAGCGCAACCCGCCCATGGGAGCAGATATCCGGGAGGCAGGCGTAGAAATGCAATGCCGGCGTCTCCCCTTCTGAACGCCGAACTACAGATTTGCCCGCAGTGCACAAGGTTCATGCTCCTTGCGCACTGCGGGCAAACGTTTATCGCACTTACCTGTTTTCTGGAGACGACTCGCTGATATATGCCAAGGCTGCCCCGATGGCAGTCCGGTATTCGGCATAAGGAGGAACATGGAAACGCACGTGGTAAATGCTCTCCATCTTAGAGAACACCTCGTGGCATTGGGGAAGTTTGGTTAAGTTTCCAATCAACACGAAGTCCTTGATATCGCTGTTAATGGCCGACAGCACCGCAGCGCCGCCGATGGTCTGCAACACCATATAAATAATGCCGCAGGCGATGTCGTCTTCCGAAGCATTGCTGTCCACCTTGCCCAGCAAGGAGGCCGTGGCATTGACCGGCAAATCCGGAAGGGCCGTATTGCAGATATCCCCAATCAGCAGGTTGACATGGGTGGAATCTCCCTTCTTGGCCATCTCTGCCACCTGGATGATATTGCTGGTCTTCAGCAACAGGCGCGACAGCCCCATCAGGGTGCCTCCTCCGATGCCCACGCCGCCGATGTGCTTGATTTTACGGCCGTCGATGCGCACGAATGAAGTACCCGTCCCCATGCTGACGACAATCAGGCGGTCGATGTTCGAAGCATGGCGGGCTCCCAGGCCATTGGCCAGGAACTCATCGGCCTTACGGGTAGGCAAGCCATACAGCGGGCTGTTGACAAAAGCGCTCCCGACACCCGTCAGCATGACCTGCTCGACATCGGACAAGCGGATGCCATTGTCGTATATATACTTGCCGAAGGCGCCGAACAAAGAGGTCACCGGGTCGGCTGCCGTGATGAACATGGGCGATTGGATATGCCCTTTGTCAATGCCTACGATTTTGGTGGTGCTGCCACCTACGTCTATACCTATTACCATTCCCATAGTCTTCTGCTATATTTTTGCGGCAAAGGTAGGCATTTACCATCTATATACAGGCATGTTTCCCTGAAAAAAACAAGCCGCGCCTAACGGTTGAAAAGTTCGAAGGTGAACTTGCAGCCCACTTGCTGGAACTTCCAGTTGGCAAAACCGGCGAAAAGCCCGAAGTCGAAGACATGGGTACCGATGCCATAACCCAGTTCGATGTAAGGTTTCAGATGGGGAACGGCCAAGGCATTGAGATACAGGCGTTCGTTCAGCACATACTGCGTATATTTCATCAGGTGGCGCATCAGGAGGAAAGGCGTCTCATAAGTCAGGTGGGCACGGAAATAGCTGCGCGAGGAGTTGTACCAACGACCGTCCAAGAGTTGGAACACGCCCCCGATTTCGTCGTTCCAACCCACGGGCAGGTTATGGCGGGCGAAGTTGGCGAAGTCGACAAAATATAGTTCCTTCTGGTTGGTGAACATTCCCCACCCGAAACGGTAGTAAATATCGCGCATCAGCCCCAGGCGGACACTATGCTGGTAGTCCAACTCTATGCGTTCGAAACTGCCCGAATTGGGCAGGATGCCCGCAATGCCGCGTTCCCAGTCGACAGAGACGGTGGGATAACGGGAATACAGGTTCACCTTGCGCAAGCCGTTCATGTAGTAATATTGCCCGGGCGTCCAGGTCAGGACAATGCGGGGGGCAAAGCTGTTGTATGCATGGCGGAATTTGTTGAGGATGGCAGGGTCATAGGCCGGAAGCACAGGCGTGGCAGGAGAACCTGCCGCATCGTCTGTCACCGAGCGCACCGGCGGCGTCTGCGGGTAGATATATTCGAAGCGCGAAGGCTCTGCCTCGGTACGCCGGTGGATGGAAAGGCCGACATCCAGCGTCAGCCCGTTGACGATTTCCCACGTATGGCGCAGCCGGACGTAGAAGTCCTTAAAGTAGTCCAGGTGTATCTGGTTGAAGTCGAATACGCTGTCGGGGATGGCCTTCAGGTCTTCCAGAACGTCACTGCTATAAATGCGGTTGCCGTTGCCAATCTCCAGGTGGAGGGCCGCCCTCTGTCGGGGCAGGTAATCGAAATCGGCTCCCATGGACCAATAGAACTCCTTGCGCGTGAAGTTGTAACCGATTTGCGGCACCACGCGCAGCAGGCGGTCGCCGGAGAAGAGGCGGTTGTACTTGAACTGCTGGCGGTAGGACAAGCCGTTGGAACCGCTGTAACTGAGCAGCAGGGGGTTGATGAGCGGCGAGCAATTGACACTGCCGACGTGGGCGATGTCTACGGTATAGTCGCGAAGCAAGACGTCCCCCACCTGCCCCCAAAATGCCTGGTGTTTGTTGCGCCGGCGCTGGCCGACGGTGTCGCGCGAGGCGAAGAAATCGGCATAGACCTGCCGCTCGCGGGGCAAAAGGGGCTCGGGGCGCAGGGCTTTGAAAGTGGCCGTGTCGCGCACGTAGGCATTGGTGTCACACCGCAGCGTATAATAGTCTGTCAAGTCGTAAGGGTCGCGGCGGGGCGCAACAGGTGCGGGGAACGTGCCGCGATGCGTAATCTCATGATAATCCAACTTGGCGGTATAACGCCCTTCGATGCGGTTGCCCAAGAGGGCGAAACGCCCGTCCACGACGCAGCGGAGCGGCAGGAACTCATCCTGGCTGCCCACGTCGCCCATCTCCAGCGAGACATCGAAAGCGAACCATTCGCTCCGCCCGGAGAAGGCCATCCGGCGGATGCTCCAGACGTTGTCCGTCACCACCAGGTAGCCGTCGACCAACTGGAAACTTTTGTTGCGGGGCTGGAAACGTATCTTGTACGTCCGTTCGTGCGCGGGTCCCCACACGGAGTCCAGCCGGTACTGGTAATAGCGGGGCGCATTGGGCGCCACGGGCGACAGCAGCTTGTCGCGAATCAGCGTGGGAGCGTAGACATTGACATGGAAGAACTCGTGCAAGCGGTGGTCCATCTGCCAGAAGTCGGACGTCGTGCCCGTCATGGCCGTTATCTTATGGTCATACTGTCCGGGGGCAGTATAGCGCAACTCGCCGTAAGCCTCCATCATGTACTCGTCCACCCCCTTGCGCAGGCGGAAGATGGAAGGCCAGAAGCGCAACAGGAAATTGCGTTTGGGCATGTTGATGTAGCCTTTGATATAGAGGTTCGACTTGTAAGCGGCCACGGACTTGCCATAGGTGGAAGCGCAGAGAATCACCCGCGACATCAGCGAGTCGGCCGCCACCTCCTGCGGGGCGGGCGGAGGCTGGGGGGCGCGCTTCCTGGCTGAGAGGCCCGCCGGCAGGCTCAGGCACAGGCACAGGCAGAGTATGTAGCAGAGGGCGTATTTCGTCACTTTTCTTCTCCCTTATCGAACTATCGGGGCAAATATAAGGATTATCTGCGGAAAAGCACGTTTTTTAACCACATTTGGCAAGCTGCCGACGTCCGCTGATTGGCCGGATAGCAATCCGCGACAATGCCCGATAACAATCTGCACCAGGGTTGAATGATATTCTGCACCAGAGTTGAGCAATAGTCTGCACCAGAGTTGGATAATATTCTGCACCAGAGTTGAGCAGTAGTCTGCACCAGGGTTTGACAATAATCTGCACCAGGGTTGAATGATAATCTGCACCAGGGTCGGACAGCAATCCGCTGGCTTGACGGATAACAAGCAGGAGGAGGGTGCATCAAAAACGGACGTTGCAGTCAAACTGTCATGCTGAACGCATGTGAAGCATCTCCCGTTTTTGATACACCCTCCTCCAGAAAACTATGGGAAAGTCACGTCAACGGTGCAGAATCAGCGCCGAACGGGGCCCGGCAATCACCTGCCCGCCGGGCATCGTGCCCAATCCGTTCTGCACGTCGATGCGCCCGTCGCGCGCCACCACCTGCCACGTGCCTTCGGGCAGGTCGACAGCCGTCGACCGGGCGCGGGCATTCAGAATGACGGTGATATCCTTCCACGCATCGCCCGCCGGATTGCCATTCAAGCGGAAAGCCACCACGTTGCTCTCCTTCACCGGCAGGAACTCCAGATGCTCCCTCACAAGGCCGGCATCGCCCAGGCGGAAGGCCGGATGGCTGCGGCGCATCTCAATCAGGCCGCGCACATAGTCGAACACCTCGCGGTTCTCAGCCTTCAGCGCCCAACGGATGGCATTGATGCTGTCCGGGCTGTTATAAGAATTGTGCACCCCTTGCTTGTCGCGCATCACCTCGTCGCCCGCGAAGATGAACGGCACGCCCTGCGACGTCAGCACGGCCGCCTCCGCCAGCTTATGCAACGCCGTCCTCACGGCCGGGGAAGCATCGGGCATTGTCGCCTTCAGGCGGTCGGCCAGGCACATGTCGTCATGGCAGCTGACGTAGCTGATGAACTGCGTGGGCTGCAACGCCCAGAACTTGGGCACGCGGTGCGCCGCCCCCTCGTTGACCTGCGGATGCTCCACGCCGCCCGCCAGCCCGAAGCGGATGCCCGCCTCATGCCCTTCCAGCCCGGCGATAAATGCGCCAAGCCCGTCATTGCCGAAGGGGCCTCGCAGGCTGTCGCGGAACTCGTCGCTGAAGGCAGCCACGCCCGCCAGGCGGTCGATGTTGTTCTTCATCGCCAGCGAATCGGCCGGCCATTGCGGCGCGCCCGCAGCCCAACCTTCGCCATAGATGTATATCGTGGGGTCAATCTCGTCCAGCGCCTGCCGGATGGCACGCATCGTGCCCAGGTCGTGTATGCCCATCAGGTCGAAACGGAAGCCGTCCACGTGGTATTCCTCCACCCAATACTTCACGCTCTCCACCATGTAACGGCGCATCATCGCCCGCTCCGAAGCCGTCTCGTTGCCGCAGGCCGAAGCATTGGCAAACGTCCCGTCGGGATTCTGGCGGTAGAAATAGCCCGGCACGGTGCGCTCGAAGTTACTGCCGTCCGTCACCGCCGTATGGTTATACACCACGTCCATCACCACCCGGATGCCGGCGCGGTGCAACGCCATCACCATCTGCTTGAACTCGCGGATGCGTGTCTCCGGCTGATAGGGGTCAGTCGAATACGAGCCTTCCGGCACATTGTAATTCTTCGGGTCGTACCCCCAGTTATATTGGGGCACGTCCAGCCTGGACTCGTCCACCGACGAATAATCAAACGACGGCAGGATGTGCACGTGCGTCACGCCCAACTCCTTCAGATGGTCAATGCCCGTCTTCTGCCCCCCGGCCGACTTCGTGCCCGCTTCCGTCAAAGCCAGGAACTTGCCCCGGTGCGATATGCCCGACAACGAGTCGATGGAAAAATCCCGGTGGTGCATCTCATAAATAATAATGTCGGCAAAGCTTTTCAACTCCGGGCGCACATCGCGCTCCCATCCTTCCGGGTCTGTGGCATCCAAGTCTATTACGGCAGCCCGGTTGCCATTCACCCCTACCGCCTTGGCCCATACGCCCGGGGTATCGCCCAGCCAGGCGCCGTCCACTTTCACGTCGAACGTATAGAACTGCCCGTTCAGGTCCCCGTCCACAGTCGTGCGCCACATGCCGCCTTTAGCCTCCTTCATCGGCAAGGTCCGGACAGGCTCCCCGCCCGCCCCTTCGGCATACAGTTTCAGGTTCACCTCCTCAGCCGTAGGAGCCCAAAGCGCGAACTGGGTCGCCTCCGGGGCATAAACCATTTCCTCCCAATCGCCTTTCGGCATGGGATAATCGTCGTATGAATCATAAGAATCCCGCTGCATCTCTTGGCAGCCCACTGCGGTCAGCACCGGCAGAATCAGTAAGTGTTTCAACTTCATGGAGTAACTTTTTAGATGTAAACTATTTGGATTTTGCTCAAAGATACAGCCTTTTTCTGACAAATCAACCGGAATAGAAAGAAAATAGATAGCTTTTCATTTTTAAAAGGCTGATTTCCATCACTATGTCAACAGTTCGGACACCCATTCAAGGAACAAAAATGGAAATGCTCCCTCCGGCCATGCACACGCATCCGGCAAGGTGAAAAAACGGTCACCCCCTTCCTACATACTTATATTTTCATTCCCCCAAACCTTCCGTATAGGTATCTCTGAAGGCATTTTTAGTCTATATTGATTTATATTTTCATTCTTTGGGCAGGCGCATTCAGGTAGTCTCGCTATATTTGTCAAGCATATTGTAATAACTAATACCGAAACATATATGACAATTACCTTTCGAATTCAGTATCACACTAACTGGGGCGAAAGCCTCCGTGTTCTTATGGACGACGGTTTCGAAGTAGAACTGTCTACCGTCGACGGCATCCAATGGCAAGGCCAAAGCAACTACCAACCTGCATCGGACGACACGCCGGTTCCCTATCGCTATGCCGTCTACCGCGACAACCAGTGTATCCGCCACGAGTTCGGGGCCATCCCCCACTTGTTTTTCCCCTCGCCCGACAGGCAATGCCACTACCTGCTGCAAGACACCTGGCGCGACCTTCCTGCCGCCTCCTACCGTTTCAGTTCAGCCTTCCGAGGAGAAGATGCCTTCATGCCGGGCGAACCGCTTCCCTACGCCCAAGGCGAGTCCAGCGTCATCTTCCGCGTGTTATGCCCTTCCGGCGGGACCCAACGGCGGATACTGGCTTTGGCCGGAAGCTGCAAAGCTTTAGGCAACTGGGGAGAATCATCCCCCCTCCGCCTGACAGAAATCCGTCCAGACGTATGGCAACTGGCCTTAGACGCCACATCTTTGCCCCCCGTGTTCCAATATAAATATGTGTCCCTCTCCCCCGACGACGGGAGCATCGCCGAATGGGAAACATGCGCCAACCGCACATCGGCCATCCCTGCGCTGCAACCGGGAGAGACCTATGCCGGACCGGAAGAAGAAGCGTTCTTCCCCAGCGAAAGCTACAAAATAGCCGGAAGCGCCATCCCCGTCTTCTCCCTCCGCTCAGAAGGCAGCTTCGGCGTCGGCGACTTCGGCGACCTGAAGACTTTCATCGCTTGGGCGGCGGATACCCACCAGCGGGCCGTGCAGATTCTTCCCATCAATGACACTACCATGACGGAAACTTGGACGGACTCCTATCCATACAGCAGCATCTCCATCTATGCTTTCCACCCGATGTTTGTCGACCTGCGGCAACTGCCTTCTTTGCACGACAGCGAAGCGGCCATCACCTTCGAACAAAAGCGGAAGGAACTGAACGCGCTTCCCCAAGTGGACTACGAGGCAGTGAACCAGTGGAAAAGGGACTACCTGAAAGCCCTGTTCCTGCAAGAAAAAGAAGCCATCTTGGCCTCCAAAGGCTACCGGACGTTCTATAACGACAACGTCGAATGGTTGCGCCCCTACGCCACCTTCTGCTACTTACGGGACAGATTCCACACACCCGACTTCCACCAATGGCAGGAATACAGCACCTACCGCTCTGAAATCGCCGAACATTTCTGTTCGCCGGAGAATGAAGCCTATACCGAAACGGCTTTCCATTGTTTCATACAATATGTGCTGCACGTCCAGCTACTGGAGGCCTGCAACTATGGCCGGCAGCGGGGCGTCATTGTCAAAGGCGACATTCCCATCGGCATCAGCCGCACCAGCGTAGAAGCCTGGGTAGAGCCTTATTACTTCAACATGAACGGACAGGCCGGAGCCCCGCCCGATGCTTTTTCCACCAAAGGCCAGAACTGGGGACTGCCCACCTACAACTGGAAAGTGATGGAAAAAGACGGCTACCAATGGTGGCAACGGCGCTTCCGCAAGATGGCCGACTACTTCACGGCCTACCGCATCGACCACATCTTGGGTTTCTTCCGCATTTGGGAGATACCCACCCACTCCGTACACGGGCTTTTAGGCCAGTTCTCACCATCTTTACCCATGAGTGTCAGCGAGATACAGAGCTATGGCCTGTATTTCCAGAAAGACTTCATGACACGCCCGTTCATCAACGACTTCATGCTCAACCAGATGTTCGGCCCGCGTGCCCAGGAAGTCCGGGACACCTTCGTCCAACACCAGCACGACGGCATCTATGCCATGTGCCCGGAGTTTGACACCCAAAGAAAGATTGAGGCCTACTTCGCCGGGAAAGACGACCCGGACACCGTCAACCTGCGGGAAGGTCTCTACGCCTTGGTCAGCGACGTGCTGTTCATCCCCGACCGGGACAACCCGGAGATGTACCACCCGCGCATTGCCGTACAGAACGATTACATCTACCGCCAACTCAATCCCCAGGAAAAAGATGCTTTCAACCGTCTGTACAACGATTACTACTACCGCCGCCACAACCAATTCTGGTACCAGGAAGCCATGAAGAGGCTGCCCATACTGACCCAATCCACCTCCATGCTCGTCTGCGGCGAAGACCTGGGCATGGTGCCCGACTGCGTGCCCTGGGTGATGGAACAACTCCAAATTCTGTCGCTCGAGATACAGCGCATGCCCAAGCATCCGGAAGACGAATTCGGCCACGTTGGATCCTACCCCTTCCGCTCCGTCTGCACCATCGGCACGCATGACATGACCACCTTCCGAGGCTGGTGGGAAGAAGACCGCAACACCTCTGCACGCTTCTTCTACCACGAATTGAAGCATTGGGGAGAACTGCCCCGTCATGCCCCCGGCTGGCTCTGCGAAGACGTCCTCCGCCGCCACCTGTACAGCCCCTCCATGCTGTGCATCTTCACTTGGCAAGACTGGACATCCATGGACGAGACCTTGCGCAACCCTGACATTGACATCGAGCGCATCAATGTGCCCGCCAACCCGCACCACTACTGGCGCTGGCGCATGCACCTCACGCTGGAAAACCTGATGCAACAACACGATTTCAATGACAAAATCCGAAGGATGATAGACGAAAGCGGACGGTAAATGATAATTTAGTTGACGAGTTGACAAGTTAACAAGACTACGAGGACAGGGATTATCACTTGTAAATCTGTTTACTAACAGGCCTCGTTGCCTTGTTAACTTGTCCCCTTGTCAACTTATAAATTCCTATTTACAACACCAAAACCAATGAAAGAAATACCCAACCAAAGTTTCTGGAAGCTCTGGAACATCAGTTTCGGCTTCTTCGGCGTACAAATAGCCTACGCCTTGCAAAGCGCCAACATCAGCCGCATCTTTTCCACGCTGGGCGCCGACCCACACAGTCTGAGTTACTTCTGGATATTGCCCCCTTTGATGGGCATCATCGTGCAACCGCTTATCGGAGTGTTCAGCGACCGCACCTGGTGCCGCTTCGGACGGCGCATCCCCTACCTGTTCGTAGGTGCCATCATCGCCGTGCTGGTCATGTGCCTGTTGCCCAATGCCGGCAGTTTCGGCATGGGCGTGTCTGCGGCCATGATATTCGGTCTGTTCTCGCTGATGCTGCTTGATACCTCCATCAACATCGCCATGCAACCCTTCAAGATGATGGTGGGCGACATGGTGAACGAGAAACAAAAAGGACTGGCCTATGCCATACAGAGTTTCCTATGCAATGCTGGCAGCCTGGCCGGATACCTGTTTCCCTTCATCTTCGCGGCCATCGGCATCAGCAACGTAGCTCCCAAAGGAGTCATCCCCAACTCTGTCATCTATTCTTTCTACATCGGCGCAGCCATCCTCATCCTGTGCGTCATCTACACCACGCTGAAAGTCAAGGAATACCCGCCACAGTTGTATGCCGAATACCATGGCATCAACAACAAGGAGAAAGAAGAAAAAGTAAACGTGTTCAAGCTGCTGGTCAAGGCTCCCAAAGCATTCTGGACCGTAGGGCTGGTGCAGTTCTTCTGCTGGGCGGCCTTCATGCTCATGTGGACCTACACCAACGGCACGGTTGCCGCCAATGTGTTTGACACTCCTTCCGTCGAATTGGTGAAAGACGGCGTGACAAGCGTGGTGCTCAACACCCAATCGCAGGAGTACCAGAATGCCGGAGACTGGGTAGGCATCCTCTTTGCCGTGCAGGCCATCGGTTCGGTCATCTGGGCCATGGTGTTACCCATGTTCAAGAACCGCAAGCTGTCTTATTCGCTCAGCCTGGTATTAGGAGGCATCGGCTTCATCTCCACCTATTTCATCCACGACCAATACGTGCTGTTCGTCTCCTTCTTGCTCATCGGATGCGCCTGGGCTGCCATGTTGGCCCTGCCCTTCACCATCCTGACCAATTCACTGAGCGGAGGCCACATGGGCACCTACCTGGGGCTGTTCAACGGCACCATCTGCGTGCCGCAAATCGTGGCTGCCGCCACCGGTGGGCAAATCCTGCACCTGTTCACCACCGAAGGCAGCGTGCCTCCCGAGGCCGACATGCTGGTGCTGGCAGGCATCCTGCTGATTGCCGGCGCCTGCTGCGTGAGCATCATCAAAGAAGGGAAAAACTGACGTCAGACCTTCATCACTTCTTGTTCGAGCTTGTCTTTGTCGCCCACTGCTTTGTTGCGAATCTTGCTGCGGTAGTTATAAACCGTAGCCAGGGAGTAGCCAAGGAAGTGGGCGATACTGTTCGAGTCCGTCACGCCCAGGCGGATCAGGGCAAAGATGCGCAGTTCCGTGTTCAGCAGTTCTCCAGGCTTCACCTCAATACGCCCGTCTTCCACCAACAGGCGGTTGAAATCTTCAATGAAATGGGGGAAAAGTTCCAAGAACGACTTATCGAAATCGCGGTAGAAGGCCTTCCGCTCATCCCGCAAGAACTGGTCTGAACGGATGGTCTTGAACAAGACATCCGTCTTCGAGGCCATCGCCAGTTTTTCCAACGAGCGGCGGTACTGCTCCAGTTTATCCAAATAGCTGACACAGCGGTCCAAATACCGGGCGATGTAGACTTCCTTGATTTTCCCCGTCTGCTCCAGGTTCCGGTTGGCAGCCTGCAACTGTTTGTTGGCCTCATACAGGCTACGGCGCATGGTTGCCAGTTTCTTCATCCAATAATACAGATAACCCACTGCGGCTATCAACAGCAAGGCCAGCACGCTCATGCCCACCAGCAACCCCCTTACCACGGCCCGTTCGTGGGCAGCCTTTGCCTTGTATGCCTTGTCGATAATGGGATAAATCTCTGTCACTTCCAACGAACGCAGGCGCGCATGGCAAGCCACCGCATCCTCCATCGAACAGTTCAGGTAGGCATAAGCCCGGTCTATGTCGCCCTGTTCGTACAGCAAACGCGCCAACTTATGCAGAGAAGCATATTCACGCACCACGCGCTCCATGTCCCACAAGGCTGTACGCGCCAGGTAATAAATCTGCCTGTCCGCATCGCCTTTGGCCTCATATGCCTCGTACATCGTATAATTGAGGTAAGACAAGATTTCCATGTCGTCCGTTTCCTCCAGCAACCGTCGCAAGATGGCCACAGCCTCGTCGGGCTGCCCGCCCAAGGCCGCTTTTTCAGCCCGGACGATGTCCCGGTCCAAATCCCTCGAAGCGAACAACATGATGGAATCGCGGTACAAGTCCGTATCAGCCAGGTATTTTTGCTTTTCGCGTTTCTCTATGGTGTAATCGGCCAGCCACCCGTAGCAGGTGCGGCAGGCATGGTAATAAGTCATCCGCAGGTCTGTCCCCAGTGAATCCGCATCGATTCCTTTCAGCAGATGCAAGGCGTCGGCATACAGTCCCATGACACCCAACACGGCTGCCCGGTTAATCCGGACTTCCTCGTCCCAGTCCGCATGGCCTTCTATGGGCAGCAACCTGGCTCTCCGGTTCAGGTAGTACACAGCCGAATCGGCTTGGAAATGCAGGTATTCATCAAACAGTTTTTTATATATGCCATACTGCTCTACCGGCTCGGCCGTACGCTCCAGGCTCCTCCGTAAATCGTGTATGCGGGCATGCTTACGCACCAAGTATTCATCTTTCTGTCCGATGGCCTCATCCAGTTTTTCCAAGATAACCCGCACCGAATCAGCCTGATTTCCCCACGCCGACGTCAGGCCTGGAGCTACAACTACGGAAAAAAGCAGCGCAACAAAGGTGGTTACAAACAGTTTCATGCTATATAGATTTCATAATTCACACAAATGTAAAGAAAAAAACAATTTCAGAACAAACAAATGCGGCAAAAAAAAATCTGTCCCGCCCATCCTCCTGTTTTTCCTGCCGATTGCCGTCCGGCCTGGGTTCGTTATTGGTTCGTTATTGGCTCGTTATTGGCTCGTTATTGGTTCGTTTTTAGCTTAAGCGCATGGAAACGAACAAAACACGGCCCGGATACAAAAGAAAGTGGGGTCAGACAGCATGAAAAGGTTAGAAATCATTTATATTTTCAGAGGGTATGCGAAACCATACAGTATTGTTTTTCAATGTATTAAAAGCAAAATTCATTTACAAAAACATTCCAACGGGATTTTCGTCCACACAAACCCTCTACATTTGCACTGAACCAAAACAAAGTATCATGAAACAGATATTCGTTATCATCATGGCTGTATTCAGTTTATTCGGATGGCACAATGCCGCCCATGCAGCAAGTATCGAGAAAGTTGCCCCCACGTTCTGGTGGGCAGGGATGAAAAATCCAGAGTTACAAATCCTTTTGTATGGCGAAGGCATAGCCTCGTCGGAAGTCAGCCTCTCCAGTCCGGACGTGATGCTGAAAGACGTGGTGAAGCAGGCCAACCCCAACTACTTATTATTATATGTAGACTTGTCGGAAGCCGCGCCGCAAACCTTCAACATTGTCCTGAAGAAGGGCAAAAAGACCACGACCGTCCCTTATGAGTTGAAACAACGCACGCGCAAGGGCGAAGACATCCAAGGATTTACTTCCGAGGACGTGCTCTACCTCATCATGCCTGACCGCTTTGCCAACGGCAACCCGGAGAATGACGTAGTGGAAGGCATGTTGGAAAACAAGGTGGACCGCACGGAGCAGTATGCGCGCCATGGCGGAGACCTGAAAGGCATCGAAGAGCACCTGGATTACATCGCCGACCTGGGCGTGACAGCCATCTGGCTGAACCCCACGCAGGAGAATGACATGCCGGAAGGTTCATACCACGGCTACGCCATCACAGACTATTATCAGGCAGACCGCCGCTTCGGCAGCAACGACGAATTCAAGCAGATGGTGGACCAGGCACACAGCAAGGGTCTGAAAGTCGTGATGGACATGATTTTCAACCATTGCGGGAGCCACAACTACCTCTTCAAAGACCGTCCTTCTGACGACTGGTTCAACTTCAAGTCGAACTACGTGCAGACTTCCTTCAAGACCGCTTCCGTGCAGGACATCCATGCCTCTGAGTATGAACGCAAGATAGCCACCGACGGATGGTTCACCCAGGCCATGCCCGACTTGAACCAGCGCAACCGCCACGTGGCACGCTACCTCATCCAAAGCAGCATCTGGTGGATAGAATTTGCAGGCATCAACGGCATACGCCAAGATACGCACCCTTACGCCGACTTCGACTTCATGTCCCAGTGGTGTCACGACGTGCTCACGGAATACCCGCACTTCAACATCGTGGGCGAAACATGGCTCAACAGCAACGTGCTGGTGTCTTTCTGGCAGAAGGACAGCAAGCTGGCCGCCCCGCGCAACTCCAACCTGCCCACCGTCATGGACTTCCCCTTGCAGGCATTAATGAATCGCTCTTTCGACGAAGAGACCAACGACTGGGGCGGCGGCTTGTACAACCTGTATGACTACAACACGCAGGACTTAGTCTATGCCAATCCGTTGAACCTCCTCATCTTCCTGGACAACCACGACACTTCGCGCTTCTACGTCAACGAAGAGCAGACAAAAAACCTGACACGCTACAAACAAGCCTTGCTCTACCTGCTCACCACCCGTGGCATCCCGCAGATATACTACGGCACGGAAATCCTGATGCCGGGCGACAAGGGACAGGGCGACGGCTACCTGCGCAAGGACTTCCCCGGCGGATGGCCCGGCGACCAGACCAACGCCTTTACGGCCCAAGGACGCACCGACTTGCAGAACGAAGCCTTCGACTACACGCGCAAGCTGCTGCAATGGCGCAAGGGCAATGAAGCTGTGGGCAAAGGCAGCATGAAGCACTTCTCCATCGCGCATGGCACGTATGTCTACGAGCGCAAGTATGGCGACCAGTCCGTAGTGGTCATCATGAACGGTACGGACAAGCCGCAAGAACTGGACCTGGCTCCCTACAAAGAGGTGCTGCCGAAGGCGCAGGCTGTCGACTTCTTGAGCGGAAAAACGGTAAATCTGACCGGGAAGTTGTCGCTCAAAGAACGCGAATCGCTGCTGCTTTGCTTCTAACCGATTTCTATTTTCCGACAGAGGAATTTTCAGCAACCGGTTAAAGTCCAAACGATTACCTATAAGAAAAGATTCTGGTAACTTATATTTTCATTCTACATGGATTAGTGAGGCTCCAAAGGGCTTACCTTCGCAGAGGGTAAGCCCACAAAGAGCCGTACCTTAATCCTTAATACCACGAGACTATGAACCTAAAAAAACAACTGACCCTCGCAACTTTCTGTTGCACCGCCCTCTTGGCATCGGCCCAAAAACTGGCCTCGCCGGACGGTAACCTGGAGATGAACTTCAGCCTGAACCAGGCAGGCGCCCCCACCTATGATTTGTTCTACAAAGGACAGGCGGTCATCAAACCCAGCACCTTGGGACTGGAACTGAAAAAAGAAGATGCCGACAAGAAGACAGACTTCGAATGGACCGAGATGAGCCAAAAGGACAAAGAACTCATAGACTCCAAAGCCAACCTCATGACAGGTTTCGTCATCAAGGACACGCAGACTTCCGCTTTCGACGAGACGTGGAAACCCGTGTGGGGCGAAGAAAGCGAAATCCGTAATCACTACAACGAACTGGCCGTCACCCTCGACCAGCCGAAGAACGAGCGCAGCATCGTCCTCCGCTTCCGCCTGTTCAACGACGGATTGGGCTTCCGCTACGAGTTCCCGCAGCAGAAGAACCTGAACTATTTCGTCATTAAGGAAGAGCATACGCAGTTCGCCATGACGGGCGACCACACGGCTTATTGGATTCCGGGCGACTATGACACGCAAGAGTATGACTACACCATCTCGCGCCTGTCCGAAATCCGGGGACTGATGAAGCAGGCCGTGACCCCCAATTCGTCGCAGACGGTATTTTCGCCCACAGGCGTGCAGACCGCTTTGCTGATGAAGACGGACGACGGGTTGTACATCAATCTGCACGAAGCGGCGTTGGTGGATTATTCCTGCATGAGCTTGAATCTGGACGATAAAAACTTGGTGTTCGAATCGTGGCTCACGCCCGACGCCAAGGGCGACAAGGGCTATATGCAGACGCCGTGCCACTCGCCTTGGCGCACCGTCATTGTGAGCGACGACGCACGCAACATGCTGGCCTCACGCCTTACTCTTAATTTGAACGAACCCTGTAAGTATGCCGACACGTCTTGGATCCGCCCCGTGAAGTATGTGGGCGTATGGTGGGACATGATTACCAACAAAGGCACCTGGGCCTATACCGACGACCTGTACAGCGTGAAATTGGGCGAAACCGATTATTCCAAGACAAAACCCAACGGGCGTCACTCGGCCAACACGGCGAACGTGAAACGCTACATCGACTTTGCCGCCGAACATGGCTTTGACGCCGTGCTCGTGGAAGGCTGGAACGAAGGCTGGGAAGACTGGTTCGGCAAGAGCAAAGACTATGTATTCGACTTCGTGACGCCGTATCCGGACTTCGACGTGAAGGAAATCCACCGCTATGCAGAAAGCAAAGGCGTGAAGATGATGATGCACCACGAAACGTCTTCATCCGTGCGCAACTACGAGCGTCACATGGACAAGGCCTACCAGTTCATGGTAGACAACGGATACAACTCGGTAAAGAGCGGATACGTGGGCGACATCATTCCCCGTGGCGAGCACCACTACGGCCAATGGATGGTGAACCACTATCTCCATGCAGTGACAAAAGCAGCCGACTATAAGATTATGGTCAATGCCCACGAGGCTGTACGCCCCACCGGCCTGTGCCGCACCTATCCCAACCTGATTGGCAACGAATCGGCACGCGGCACGGAGTATGAATCGTTCGGCGGAAACAAAGTGTACCACACGACTATACTGCCGTTCACACGGCTCGTAGGCGGTCCGATGGACTATACGCCCGGCATCTTCGAAATGGATTGCAGCAAGATGAACCCCGGCAACAACTCGCATGTGCGTTCTACCTTGGCACGCCAACTGGCACTGTATGTCACGATGTACAGCCCGTTGCAGATGGCTGCGGATATACCTGAAAACTATGAGCGTTTCATGGATGCCTTCCAGTTCATCAAGGACGTGGCGATAGATTGGGACGAAAGCAAGTACCTGGAGGCCGAACCGGGCGAATACATCACCATCGCCCGCCGCGCCAAAGGAACGGATGACTGGTACGTAGGATGCACAGCCGGTTACAACGGCCACGAATCGGACTTGCGCCTGGACTTCCTGACCCCGGGCAAGAAGTATGAGGCCACCATCTATGCCGACGCCAAGGATGCTCATTGGGAGACGAACCCGCAGGCTTACACCATCACCAAGAAAAAGGTGACCAGCAAGAGCAAGCTGAAACTGAAAGCTGCCGTAGGCGGCGGGTATGCCATCTCCATCAAGGAAATCAAATAAAGCAAGAAAACAGCCTTCCTGCAAACCATTTGCAAGGAAGATTGTTGAACAGATAAGGTAAAAAGATTCAGGTTTCAATAGGTGACATCCTTTCCCTATCCCGTCTGGAACAGACAGGCGGGATAGAGAGGATAAGTTATAAGAGAATTTTCTCTATTTACTTAATTACTTTATACAAACTTCAAATTAACTATTATGAAAGTAAGAAATCTAAGAAGTTCATGCAAGTTCCTGCTACTATGGATGGTAGGCATCTTGCTATCTGTGCAGGCCTTTGCCCAGAGCATGACGGTCAAAGGCATTGTGAAAGATGAGACCGGACTGGGTATCATCGGTGCAAGTGTTCAAGTCAAGGGCACAACAACGGGTGCGATTACCGACTTCGACGGTAACTTTACCTTGCAAGCCAAACAGGGCGACATCATCGTCATCAGCTACATCGGCTACCAGACACAAGAGTTGCCCCTGGACGAAGTGGTGGTTATCGGTTATGGTTCGGTGAAGAAGAGCGACCTGAGCGGTTCGGTGGTCGCCATCGAGGCCGAGGAAATCAACCGTGGCGCCGTCACTTCACCGCAAGAACTGATGCAGGGTAAGATTCCCGGTTTGTCAGTGACCAGCGGCGACGGTAGCCCGGGTTCAGGCTCGACCATCCGTATCCGTAGCGGTGCCTCGCTGAAGGCCAGCAACGACCCGTTGATTGTGATTGACGGTGTGCCCGTATCCAACGACGCGGCTCCCGGCACTCCCAATGCCCTGGCTACCATCAACCCGAACGACATCGCCACGTTCACGGTGCTGAAAGACGCTTCCGCCACGGCCATCTATGGTTCGCGTGCATCGAATGGCGTCATCATCATCACCACGAAGAAAGGTTCGGAAGGCAAGATTAAGGTGACATACAGCAGTACCTATTCTTACAAAGACCCGTACAAGCGCGTCAACGTGATGGACGGCAACGAGTTCTACCGCACCATGCTGGACCAATACAGAGGCACGGACGTGTACAGCACCATTGAAAGCCAATTGGGGTGCTATCAACCTCAGCCCGAAGTTCTTCAACGACCACCTGAGCGTGGATATCAACGTGAAGGGAACGATCAACAACAACCGCTTTGCCGATTCCGGCGCCGTGGGTGCTGCTGTTTACTACGACCCCACTAAGCCTGTCTATGCAACGGGCAGTTACTTGGATGGCTTGAACGGTTATAATGGATTCTATGGCCATACCAATACTCTGGCTAATGCGGACGGTACGATAACTTATCAACCGGACGATAATGCTGCCGTTAACCCCTTGTCTTTGTTGTATGACGTGAACAATCAGGGAACGACCAAGCGCAGTTTGGGTAATATCCAGTTGGACTACAAGATTCACGGTTTCGAAGACCTGCGCCTGAACCTGAACTTGGGTTACGACGTAGCCAAGACCACCGGCGACAACTTCGTGAATCCCAATTCCTACCAGGCAGCCTTGGATAAAGATTTCACAAACTTAGGTCAAGGCGGTTCGTGGAGCAACCTGCGCCGCAACCACTTGCTGGACTTCTATGCCAACTACGTACACTATTTCGAGCCTATCAAGAGTAATGTAGACCTGATGGTAGGTTACTCCTGGCAGCACTTCTATTACAGCAACTTCACCCAACAGAAGTCCAACGTGGTAACAGAAGAATTTGCCGGCATCGGCGCTCCCGCCGGATGGACTTGGAACGAGGGCGAACAACGCTACTTCCGCGACGACAGCAAACGGACTCCGTATGAGAACTACTTAGTATCTTTCTTCGGACGTTTGAACTACAACCTGATGGACCGCTACCTGTTGACAGCTACCCTGCGTCGAGATGGTTCTTCGCGCTTCAGCGAGAACAACCGCTGGGGTATGTTCCCCTCCGTGGCCGTGGCTTGGAGCATCGTAAACGAGAAGTTCATGGAGAACACCCGCAACGTGCTGTCTAACCTGAAACTCCGCTTGGGTTACGGCGTGACGGGCCAGCAGGACATAGGCGACTACATGTACCTGACGAAGTATGTGTTCAGCACCAACAACAACACGATGTACAACGGCACTTACCTGCTGAAACCGGACGGCTACAGCCCCGACCTGAAATGGGAAGAAACGCATACGTACAACGTGGCCGTAGACTACGGCTTCCTGAACAACCGCATCAGCGGTAGCTTGGAGTTCTACGTGAAGAAGACAAAAGACTTGCTGAATACGGTCAGCGCGCCGGCCGGCACGAACTTCACCAACCGGGTTACGGCCAACGTGGGCGAAATGGAAAACAAGGGCGTCGAGTTCAACATCAACGCCGTGCCCATCCAGACGAAAGACTTCTCTTGGACGATTGGTTACAACATCACATGGAATGACAGCAAGATTACGAAGCTGACCGCCAACTACAACCCCGACTACGAAGGCATCGCGGCTTCTACCGTCAGCTTCGGCACGAATACGCCCGTGGCCAGACACCAAGTGGGCCATGCGCCTTATACCTTCTGGGTATTCGAACAAGTATATGACGAAAACGGGAAGCCTATCCAGGGAGCCATCGTAGACCGCAACGGCAATGGCAGCATTGACGACGGCGACCGTTACTTCACCGGCAAGAGCCCGCTGGCCGACGTGTACATGGGCTTCAGCTCGCAATTCCAATGGAAGAATTGGGACTTGGGCTTCAACCTCCGCGCCAGCCTCGGCAACTATGCCTTCAATCAGCAGACAGCCGAACACGGCACGTATGCCAACTATGGCGGCTTAGGCACGCTGAGCAACCACAACAAGGAGGCTTTGGAACAGACCGGAGGATTCCGCTACACCCACAGCAACGTGGAAAGCCAGTTGACCGACCTCTATCTGGAGGATGCTTCTTACCTGAAGATGGATAACATCACATTAGGTTACTCGTTCGACAAGTTCTTCACAGAGAAACTGTCGGGCCGCATCAGCTTCAGCGTGCAGAACGTGTTCACCATCACGAAGTATTCGGGCATCGACCCCGAAATTCCGGGCGTGAACGGCGTGGACGGCAACATGTGGCCCCGCCCCCGTACATTTACTTTAGGACTCAATCTTAACTTTTAATACGCATTGACTATTATGAAACTGAAATACATTGCAGCATCCATGCTGGCAGCCGGACTGGTAACCTTCAGCGGCTGCGTGAACGACCTCGACGTATTCCCGCTGGATCCCGACGTGGTGACCTCCAACGTGGCTTACGACAGTGCCGAGAGCTACACGATGGCTCTGAACAAGATTTACTCCGTATGGTCACTTTCCGGACAAGACGGAGACTCGTCTTCGGACATCAGCGAACTGGACCCGGGCAACACCGTATTGTTGCGCTGCTGGTTCACCCTGCAGACCACACCCTCAGACGAAGCCAAGAATGCCTGGGGCGACGCATGGGTAAGCTCCATGAACACCATGACATGGACCACGGCGCAGGTAGAGCCTATCGAAGGCGCCTATCAGCGCGCCATGTACATCGTGGCTTTGGTGAACGACTTTATGAACAACATTGGCAACGCGCCTGCCGAAATACCGCAAGCACAGTATGCCGCCGAGGCTCGTTTCTGCCGCGCATTGGCCTACTACTCGCTGATGGACTTGTTCGGACGCCCGCCGTTCATCACAGAAGAGAATTATTCGCTGAGCCCTTCGCAACTGTCGCGCGCCGACTTGTTCAACTGGATTGAAAGCGAACTGACGACCATCTACAACGACCTGCCCGCCAAGGCTGAATACGGACGCGCCGGTCAGGCTGCCGTAGACGCCCTGCTGTCGCGCATGTATCTCAACGCAGAGGTTTATACGGGCACGCCGCGCTATGACGACTGCATCGCACGCTGCAACAATATCTTCATTGCCGGTTACGACTTGGCCGACAACTATGCCGAGCTGTTCATGGCAGATAATGGCGAGAACCCCAATGCCAACAAGGAGATTATCTTCCCCGTCATGGCCGACGGCGAGACGACCCGGTCTTACGGCCCGGGCGTGTTCGTACTGGCTACACGTGCCAGCAGCCCAGAAGACGGTACGGCAAGCGGCATCGGCAGCGGATGGGCCGGTTTCCGTGCCACAGGCAACCTGACACGAGCCTTTGAGTTCCCGAGCGACGACGAGAGCACTTGGACGGACGACAACATCTTGGACAAGCGCGGCATTTTCTACGGCGACGGAAAAGCCATCGACATCACCACGTCTTACAACACGTTTGACACGCAGGAAGAACGCCACGTTCGTAGACATGGACTTCCCGCTCTTCCGTCTGGGCGAAATCTACCTGAATTATGCCGAGGCAGTGGCTCGCGGCGGACAGGGCGGCAGCATAGAGACAGCCGTGGGCTACATCAACGAGCTGCGCGCACGTGGTTACGGTGACCACAGCCACGACATCGGCAGCGCGTGGCTGACGGCCAACGCCACCGTGGGCGGCACGACGACGAGCGTGCAGTATGGCAACCTGCTGAACGAACGCCAGCGTGAGATGTACTTCGAGTGCACGCGTCGCACAGACCTCATCCGCTTTGGCCTGTTCACCACGGGCAGCTACCTGTGGGTAGAAAAGGGCGGCACGCCGACGGGCGTAGGCGTGGACGACCATTACAACCTCTATCCCATCCCGACAACGGATTTGAGCGTGAACGGCAGCTTGGAGCAGAACCCCGGTTATTAAATCTTTAGCAGACAAGGGGACAAGACTTCAGGGACAAGGAGCTTGCAGTCTTGCCGGCTTGTCCCCTTGCCGACTAAGTTTATCATCATTCACTATTACTTATACTAAAGAACATATAGTTATGAAAAAACTACTCAATTATATACCTGTATTGGGGGTTGCCTTGGCCTTTGCGGCCTGCGAGAGCGACCTCGACGGCGCGACTTACAATGCGGAGACGGCACAGGCTGCCGTGCTGAGCGACTTGACGACGACGAACTACGTGCTGGAATCGCGCAACTCTGAGAACGTGGCCTTCACGCTGGAATGGACAAAGCCCGACCTGGGCTACCCAGCCATCGTAACGACCACCATCGACTTGGACTTGGCGGGCAAAGACTTTTCACACGCCCGCTCGCTGGCATCGGTAACCACGGCTACCTCGCAGGAGGTGACGGTGGGCAGCCTGAACTCGGCCATCATCAACCTGCTGCATGATTACGGGATAGAAGAAGACTTCAGCGCAAGGAACTTCGAAATCCGCCTGGCCTCGTCCATTTCGCAGGCCAAAGAGCCGCTGTACTCCAACGTGCTGACGCTGAACATCACGCCTTACAGCATGGATATACAGTATCCGGAAATCTACGTCATCGGCGACTACAACGGATGGGCACAGGATGAATCGCAACAATCGCTCTTCAGTTTCAGCGAGGACGGCGTGAACTTCGAAGGCATCATCGACTTCAACGAAAAAGCAGCCAACGGCTTCAAGTTGAAAGGTGCCATCGACAACTGGGATAACGGCAACTGGGGCACGGACGGCAATGCCGCCGCACCCGATGAAGAGGCCGCCAGCATCACGCTGATAAACGACGGCAGTTCGAGCAACATTTCTTGTTACAGCCATCGCTTCTACCACTTCAGCTTCAACAACTCGACATTGGTACTGACCATGAACCGCAGCTTCGACGCCCTGTACCTGGTGGGCAGCGCAGAAGGCTTGACGTGGGACACTTCAAAGCCTGAGAACCAGATGAACTTCGACCCGGAGACGCAGCGGTTCTACATCGACTTCACGTTCAGCAGCGACAGCCCTGCCGACGGCGGTATCAAGTTCTTGACCGACACGGACACGTGGCTGGGCCTGCCGGGAGACGCAGAGGAAGGCACGCTGGGCGACGGCAACAACATCCAGTTCAAGGCCGGCAGCTACCGCATCTACGTGAACATGAACAACTCGAAGGCCATGACCTACGAGTTGAACGCCGAAGATTACCAAGGCGAATAATCACTCCATACTTTAGTTAGGCAAGGGTGCCGCTTTGGTTCGCCACCGGGCGGTGCCCTTTTTTTCTTCATTATTAACCTTTAAATACAGATTATCATGGCTGAAACGAAAGAATACGTATGGATGTTCGACCTTCAGGACAATCCGATGACCAAAGACGTGAAGGAAGACCGGGTGGCACGGGTGCGC
>CASEKR010000024.1 GCA_949288585.1 uncultured Bacteroides sp.
CAAGGTTCGCAGGTCAGTCCTTTCCATGGCGGAGATACGGATCAAAGTTGCCACCTCGGTGATTGAATAAGGGCTTTTGTAATCGGCTTTTATTCTTGCCACCGTAAGGTAGGCTATAATCGCCGCCCAGAGTTCTACTTTGACCGCGTTTTCCGAATACCCCCAAAGGGTTTTCACGGTGATGTTCTGCTTTATCCACTTGAAGAAGACCTCTATGTCCTATCGGTGGCGGTACAGGGCGGATATTTCCGTGGCACCGACCTTGAAATTGTTGGATATAAGGTTTATAATATCGTCATTATTCGGGTCGTACACGCGTATGAACCGCATATTGTCGGGATAAAGCCTGCTTGACTCGTAGCCGGTAAGCCTGATATGCGAGTCCTCCAATATCCGTGATTTCGAATCCGTGATCTCCATCTGTTTGATGATGGCGAATCTCATGTTCCCCTTGGGACGGGATACCCAGAACGACTTGGCCTGGTGAAACGTAAAGAGGGCCTTGAAATCTACATACGCCTTATCCATGACATAAAACGCGTATGGTTCAGGAGAGAGTCGGTCAAGTTCGTTGCTGTCATGCCATTTTCTGTCCGTGATGTGGATATTGGCAGGTATGCTTCCTCTCAGGTCGAGCAGTGTATGCATCTTGACGCGCCCTTGCCGTATTTCTCAAAAGCCCATGCTGCGAGCTTTATGCTGGTCAATATGGTCATGGAATCCAAGGCATAAATCACATTGTCTATGGTTATGTCGGACAACTCGGCATTTGAGTACAAGATCCTTGCCTGTTCCATAAGTAAGCATCCCAAACCCTCGAAAATGCGGTAATCCCTGTTCTCGTTGGCACGGGACAAGGATGTATGGGGAAGCCAAGATGATAAAGCATCCTGGAATGGGTCTCAAGGAACAGGCAGATGTCCCTGAGCGAATCGCACCCCGTCAGTTGCCCGAAAAGCAAATGCAGGAGATGGTTATAGCTGTTCAGGTTCTTAGTGTGCCAATCACCTTTGTACCGCTTTACTATCTTATCGAACTGGTAAAGCGGAATAAGCTCCATGACTTGGGAAAATACAAACTTGCCTTGATTCATAATCCTGATGCTTTTGGAGAACAACAGGACTAATAAATCATTTTCAAATCAAAAAGTCAAAGAATGACTGTAATTGATTAAATATTAATAGTTTAATAAAGGCGAATTGATTTTTATCGTACCACTAATAATCAAACTTCAAAATTTAAACGGGTCTGGTAGTCCGATACTGTCGGAAAAGCAGCCACGAAGCTGGCCTTGCTGATGTCGATTCCAATGTAAGTCATAACGTCTTTAATTTGGTTGAATACATCCTGTAATCTATCGTCGCTAACACGGGATCATTAGTCCCAACCCCAACGAACTATCCAGATTTCAGATGTAAAGGCATGGGGACTGAACGTTTAAAACGGTTTCCATAACCACAAGCTCTACGGTCTTTGTCCATGCCTATTCAAAGAACTAAATTATCAAACTTCTAACAAACGTACAAATGTACGACAGGCTCTTAGTTTAAGGGTTTCTTATATATTTTACATCGACGGTGATTTTTATATTGATTCGCCTCAGGGAGCTACCAAGTATTTCTTTGGATTCAACTATGAGGAGGTAAAAGGGCTTAAGTATCTGCACCAGTTGCAGAATTTATATTACTTTTTGACTGATAAGGAATTGGAGGTAAAACTATGAGTGAAAAGAAAGAGAAGAATGTGGTTGCGAGAGTGGGCAACTTCGTGATTGTGAAAGAGAGCGGGAACGGTATGGACTGGGTGTCGGTGAAGGCTGTGAGCGGGAACTGGACGGTGAGGTACCGGGGAGACAGCATGATGTACGGGTCTTTGCTGATGATGGCGAAGGACGAGGCGTTGCGTCCTTACCTGGAGAACTGGGTGACTTCGCTGTATGTGATGGCGCAGTCCGTGCCGGACCTGGAGTTTTACGGGGATTTCCTGAAGGCTTACCAGGCGTTGCAGGAACGGAGGGAGAATGCGCCCGCCACGGAAGAGGAGGACAAGGCCGCGCTGGAGGAGGTGCGGGTGATGGAAGAGATGAAGGAGGAATTGAAAGATGACAGGGGCTGACATTGAAATCAGGGACGGGTTCCTTATCAACGGTGAATCTGCCGAGCCTTTATCAGACGGGGTGTTGATTGCTTTCTATTCCAGCAGGCTTGTGAGATTAGAAAGTGAAGTCCAAGCCCTTGCGCAGATGTGCGAAGGATATAGTTCTGACATGTTTGAGCCGGAAAATGATTATGTGAAAGTCGTGGCTGATTTTGTGAAGGAACGGATTGAAAGAGAGAAAAATGGCGTGGGTTGAACCTTTCGTTTTATCCTTGCTTGAAATGAGCCGCCCGGGAAGGCGGCTCATTGTGTTTTATAACATAAATCAAGAAGATGGCTCAAACGCATATGATTTGTATATTCGCAAGAATAATCATCATACAATATTATTATGCATATCATTCTCATCCTTTTGCTGGTTTTGATTATCATATTTAGTCCAGCCATATTGGGAATAACAGCCTTATCTTTGGCTGTTATATTGACTTTACTCCTTAAAATGGCCATACCTCTTTCTGTATTATTTATAACATATTGGATGCTGGGCTTCATAGAGAAGAAAAGGAATGGCAATTTGATATTCGGAAGATGTATGTTTGTTGTTTCCATGTTAATTGCCTCCATAATTTCCATAGTTTTATGGATAGGGGAACAATATGCGCTTTCGTGTCTTGTTTTTCTAATTTCCATAACCTATCAATCTGCAAAAAGGTATATTGATGGTTTGAAGAAATACGATAATTGGATAATTCATACGTCAGGGCTGATTCTTTCTTGGTATATCCCAATGGTTATATCGACTATATTTTTCTATGATTATTTTACCTTGAACAAATTGGGCATAAGTGACTCTCCTGGCATTATTACTTATCTTATAGCATTATCCCCTCTATGTCTGTTTGCGCCTATCTTTTTTGAAAAAGGAAGAGGATTTGTAAACAGCATAAATAGCATTTATGTTTTTATCAAGAAGCGACCTTGCTATTTTTCTTGCATAATGATTTGTGCAATATCAGGTGTATTGTCTAATTATATATATTTGATTTTATATGAAATGATAATGAATTATCATTATAGCCATACTTTGTAGCATATACATTGTGAAATACACTTTTGAGGCGGGCGTTGACCCGCCTTTTTCATTGCGCGGTCGACTGCCTGCGTTTGGCTGCCTTGTAGAGGGAGCATTGGGAGCAGGTGAGGGGGAGGTAGTAGTGTATGGTGTTGTCCTCGGTCTGTATTTCGTCTTTCTTTGCCTGCGTGATGTCTGCGATAGTCTGCACGATTTTGAGCCAGTCGGAGGAACCGATGACTGCTTTCTTCTTGGCGACAAGGAGGTCTCGGAGTTGGTTTTCCTTGGATAGTTCGGACTGCATGTCGATGTCGTCAGGGGACGGTGTGGTTTCTTCTTTCCACCCAGGAAGAGGACGTCGGGGAAGAATATGGCGACGTTGCCCAGGAACTCCACGTGGCGTGCCGCTGCGATGTCCGGCGACAGTGTCTGGCCTGTCGTTCCGTCTTCCCGGACGGATATGGCTTGTTCCCCGTCCAAGGCGATGTACCGGCGTGCCTGTTCATGCCAATGATAGTGCGCACCGGGAAGGGGGGAGGTCGCAGAGAAAGACATGCATGGATATCGGATCCACGGCTCCGTTCTTGATGCGTGCGTTGATGAGTTCCATGCACTGCCCGTCGGAGGCAATGCCTTCGTCTACGTTGCGGACGATGCCGTTTCTGATGGTTTCCATTATTGTTTTAATAAATGTCTGATTAGATGCCAAAACTAAATGTATTTACTTAAGTATTTTAACGAAAATACTAAGTGTTTTTAAAAAGAAAATGAAGGTCGTTTTTTGTAAATACATTTTAATGGATTCTTGTTCCTCCGCCAGGTGCTGCGTTCTGCGGGAATCACTAAAAACTTCCTAAATTATCTCTTCTTTTTCGGCAAAATGTGAATGAGCATGAGATTTTGAGTTATTTTCCCTATCTTTGCGGGATGGAAGCCGCTCTTTTACGGGCGATAGTATACGTGAAGTTGTTTATAAAGTTAAGACAATGAGAAGAATGAGAAAAATCTTAGTATCTTTTTGCATGGCAGCCCTTGTGACTGGTTTGTCATCGTGTGGAACCTCTAAGAATGCGGCCGTCTTGGCTGACATTGACGGGGAATGGAATATCATCGAAATAAACGGCGCGGCCGTGGTGCCTGCCTCCGGACAGGCCTATCCTTACATAGGTTTTGACAAGTCGACGGGCCGCATCCACGGGAATGCCGGATGCAACCGCCTGATGGGCTCGTTCGATGTCAACGCCCAGCCGGGGAAGATTGACTTGAGCCAGCTGGGAACGACGCGCATGATGTGTCCCGACATGACGCTGGAACAAAATGTGCTGAACGTGTTGGCGCAAGTAAAGCAGTACGTCAAGCTGGGTGAGGAAAATATCGGCTTGTGCGGGAAATCGCTGAAGCGCCCTATACTTATATTAAAGAAGAAAGCGTCGGAGTTGACGCTGGCAGACTTGGACGGGAAATGGAAGATTGTGGAAGCCCAAGGGGGTGCCCTGCCCGATTCGCTGGAAAACCAGCCTTTTGTCCAAATAAAGGCAGCGGAGAAAACCTTGCATGCCAACGCCGGGTGCAACATCCTCAACGGAGGCATTCGGACGGAGGAAGGCAACGCCGCCTCTATCTCTTTTCCGCAACTCATCAGCACCATGATGGCCTGCCCGGATATGGAGGTCGAAGACCGCGTGAAGCAGGCCTTGAACGCTACTCGGACTTTCGGCCGTTTGCAGGAAGGATGTATCGGCTTCTACGATGCAGGCAACACGCTGGTCATGGTCTTGGTCGCTTACGAATGACACACGAGAAGGCGGCGGAATCATAGCCTGAAAATTTTTGTATGTCAAAAAAAAAGGCTACCTTAGCGTGGTTTTTTTCAAACGATACATTATTAATTAATCAAACAATATAAATGCTTGAACAAGATAGAATTGTAAAAGTAAACATCGAGGAGGAAATGAAGTCGTCGTACATTGACTACTCTATGTCAGTCATCGTGGCGCGCGCCCTTCCTGATGTACGTGATGGTTTCAAACCCGTACATCGCCGTATCCTTTACGGCATGATGGGGTTGGGAAACACATCCGACAAACCCTATAAAAAATCGGCCAGAGTAGTGGGAGAGGTGCTGGGCAAGTACCACCCGCATGGCGACTCGTCGGTCTATGGAGCCTTGGTGCGCCTGGCACAACCTTGGTCCATGCGCTACATGCTGATAGACGGGCAAGGCAACTATGGCTCGGTGGATGGCGACAGCCCTGCGGCCATGCGATACACCGAATGCCGTTTGCGCAAAATCGGCGAAGACATGATGCAGGACATCGACAAGGAAACGGTCGACATGCAAAACAACTTCGACGACACTCTGCAGGAACCCACCGTCATGCCCACGCGCATTCCGAACCTCCTGGTGAACGGCGCTTCGGGCATTGCCGTGGGCATGGCCACCAACATGCCCACCCACAACCTTTCCGAGGTCGTCGACGCTTGCGTGGCCTACATTGATGACAACGATATTTCCATCGAAGAACTGATGGACTACATCAAGGCACCGGATTTTCCGACGGGCGGATATATCTATGGCATGAGCGGCGTGCGCGAAGCCTACCTGACAGGGCGCGGACGCGTCATCATGCGCGCCAAGGCCGAGATAGAGACCGGGCAGGCGCACGACAAGATTGTTGTGACCGAAATTCCTTATGGCGTTAACAAAGCAGAACTGATTAAGGACATCGCCAACCTGGCTAATGAGAAAAAACTGGAAGGCATCTCTAACGCCAACGACGAATCGGACCGCGAAGGTATGCGCATTGTCATCGATGTGAAGCGCGATGCCAATGCCAGCGTAGTGCTGAACAAACTATACAAGATGACCCAGTTGCAGACGTCGTTCAGCGTCAACAACGTGGCCCTGGTGCACGGGCGTCCGCGTTTGCTCAACCTGAAAGACCTCATTCGCTATTTCATCGAACACCGGCACGAAGTGGTCATCCGTCGTACCCAGTATGATTTGCGCAAAGCCAAAGAACGCGCCCATATCCTGGAAGGATTGATTATCGCGTCAGACAATATCGACGAAGTCATCCGCATCATCCGTGCGTCGCAAACGCCCAATGATGCAATCAACGGGTTGATGGAACGTTTTCAACTGACTGAAATACAAGCCCGGGCTATCGTTGAGATGCGTCTCCGCCAGTTGACCGGCCTCCAGCAGGAACAGTTGCATGCCGAATACGAAGAAATCCAAAAGAAGATAGCCTACTACGAACAGATTTTGTCCGATGACGAACTTTGCAAGAAGGTCATCAAGGACGAACTTCTGGAAGTGAAAGAAAAATACGGTGATGAGCGCCGCTCCGAAATCGTCTATTCGTCCGAAGAATTTAATCCGGAAGACTTCTATGCCGATGATCAGATGATTATCACCATCTCGCACCTGGGCTACATCAAGCGTACACCTTTGAGCGAGTTCCATGCCCAAAACCGGGGCGGGGTAGGCTCGAAAGGTTCGGACACACGCGATGAAGATTTCGTTGAGCATATCTATCCAGCCACGATGCACAACACCATGATGTTCTTCACGCAAAAGGGCAAATGCTATTGGCTGAAAGTCTATGAAATCCCCGAAGGAGCCAAAAACTCTAAAGGACGAGCCATACAGAACCTGCTGAACATTGATGCAGATGATGCCGTGAATGCCTACTTGCGTGTTAAAAACCTCAATGATCAGGATTTCATCAACTCTCATTATGTCCTGTTCTGCACAAAACAAGGCGTCATCAAAAAAACCCTCTTGGAGCAATATTCACGTCCCCGCCAGAACGGCGTAAATGCGATAACTATCCGCGAAGACGACCGCGTTATCGAAGTGCGTATGACCAATGGTAACAACGAAATCATCATAGCCAACCGCAATGGGCGGGCCATCCGTTTCCACGAAAGTGCCGTGCGTGTCATGGGACGTACCGCCACCGGCGTGCGTGGCATCACCTTGGACGAAGACGGCCAAGACGAAGTAGTGGGCATGATTTGCATTAAAGATTCTGCCACGGAAACGATTATGGTGGTCTCTGAACAAGGTTATGGCAAGCGTTCGGAACTGGAAGATTACCGCATTACCAACCGGGGCGGAAAAGGCGTGAAAACGATGAATATCACCGATAAGACGGGCAAACTGGTAGCTATCAAGTCTGTAACCGACGAGAATGACTTGATGATTATTAACAAATCCGGCATAACCATCCGCCTCAAAGTGGCAGATGTGCGAGTGATGGGACGTGCGACGCAAGGTGTACGCTTAATTAACCTCGAAAAACGAAACGATGAGATTGGGTCCGTGTGCAAGGTGACTTCCGAAACAGCGGAGGAAGAACTTGAGAATGGGGATGACCTCAGCGGGATAGACAATGAAAATAACGAATAGACATATCTATTAATCACTTAATTACACTACAATCATGAAAAAAGTTGTATTTTCAGTAGTTTTATTATTGGCGACGAGCTTGGCTTTTGCTCAAGAAAAAGCCGTAAAAGAGGCAAAAAAGATTGCCAATGGGACTTCTCCCGATTTTGCCAAGGCAGAGGAACTGATCAATGGCGCATTGACCAATCCTGAGACGAAAGACCTGGCCGAGACTTGGAATGTAGCCGGCCTGATCCAGAAGAAACGGAGCGAAAAGGAAATGGAAAAAGCCTATTTGAGGCAGCCTTATGACACAATGCAGGTATATAACAGTGCCTTGAACATGTGCAAGTATTTCTTCAAATGCGACGAACTGGCTCAGATTCCTAACGAAAAGGGAAAGATTAAGAACAAATACCGCAAGCCCAATGCCAGTGCTATCTTGGGTGAACGCGGAAACTTGATTAATGGCGGTATCCAATATTTTAACCAGGATAAGAATAAGGAAGCTCTTGATTTCTTCGGAACTTACGTAAGCCTGATCGAACAGCCGATGTTCGCTGACAATGAACAGGTAAAAGGCGATACGTTGATGCCGCAGATTGCTTATTATGCCAGCTTGGCTGCCATGAAATTGGAAGATTATCCCAGCGTATTGAAATATGCTCCATATGCCAAGGACGATAAGGAAGTTGGCAAATATGCAATGGAATTTGTATCGACGGCTTTGAAAGCTGAAGGCGATACGGCAAAATGGGTCACCTCTTTGCAAGAAGGCGTGCAGAAATATCCGGAACACCCATTCTTCTTTGGCAATTTGATTGATTATTATAGCAATCACAAGAAGTTTGACGAGGCTATGGAGTTTACGGACAAGATGCTGGCCAAAGATCCTAACAATGCTTTCAATTTGTATGTGAAAGGCTATATCTACCACAATATGGAAGATTATGACAATGCCTTGGCATATTACAAGAAAACAATCGAAGCAGATCCGACGTATGCCGAAGCCTATTCAAACATCGGTTTGATTTATTGCCTTCAGGCACAGAACTTCTCTGAAAAAGCTTCTTCAGATGTAAACGATCCTCAATATGCTGAAGACCAAGCTACTCTGAAAGGTTTCTATGAACAAGCCAAGCCTTATTACGAGAAAGCCCGTGAATTGAAACCCGACCAAAAGGATTTGTGGTTGAATGGCTTGTCCCGTGTATATTACAACCTGCAAATGGGACCGGAATATGAAGAAATCGAGAAACTTATGAATATGTAAAGATACTTCGCTTTTTAGCAATTAGCATAGGGAGTGCGTCGGGAAGACGGACTCCCTTTTTTGTTCAAATCCTGCATGCCGGATGCTTTTCCTAAGTTCCGGCTTCGTTTTTTCCGAATATATTGTTTACTTTTGCACCTCAAATACTAACTGAATAACAACGTAACAAAGATATATAGTTCATGCCGACCATATCTATTCGCGGGACGGAAATGCCCGCTTCGCCCATCCGTAAGTTGGCTCCACTGGCCGATGCCGCCAAACAACGTGGAGTACATGTTTTTCATTTGAACATTGGACAACCTGACCTTCCTACGCCGCAAGTGGCTTTGGATGCCATCCGCAACATCGACCGTACGGTGTTGGAATACAGCCCTAGCCAAGGATTCCGCAGTTACCGAGAGAAACTGACGGGCTATTACGAGAAGTACAACATCCATTTGAAAGCAGATGACATCATCGTTACTTCCGGTGGCTCGGAAGCTGTGCTTTTCGCTTTTTTGGCCTGTCTCAATCCTGGAGACGAAATTATCGTCCCTGAACCGGCCTATGCCAACTATATGGCTTTTGCCATTTCGGCCGGTGCCCGTATTCGTTCGGTCACTACGACCATTGATGAAGGTTTTGCCCTGCCCAAAGTGGAGAAGTTTGAAGAACTTATTAATGAACGCACCCGGGCCATTTTGATTTGTAATCCCAATAACCCGACCGGTTATTTGTACACACGCCGGGAGATGAATCAAATACGCGACTTAGTGAAGAAGTACGACCTTTTCCTCTTCTCGGACGAGGTATATCGTGAGTTTATCTATACTGGTTCGGCTTATATCTCGGCCTGCCACCTGGAGGGTATTGAACAAAATGTAGTGCTCATCGATTCTGTCTCCAAACGCTACTCGGAGTGCGGTATCCGCATCGGCGCCCTTATCACAAAGAATGAAGAAATACGTCGCGCCGTCATGAAGTTCTGTCAAGCCCGTCTCAGCCCCCCTTTGATTGGACAGATTGCCGCAGAGGCTTCACTGGATGTGGAGGGAGAATATATGCGTGATGTGTATGATGAATATGTGGAGCGGCGCAAATGCTTGATTGACGGTTTGAACCGCATTCTCGGTGTATATTCTCCCATTCCGATGGGGGCTTTCTACACTGTGGCTCGCCTACCGGTAGACGATTCTGACAAATTCTGTGCCTGGTGCTTGTCTGATTTCCAATATGAGGGGCAGACGGTATTCATGGCTCCTGCTTCCGGTTTTTATACCACGCCGGATGCCGGACGCAATGAAGTGCGTATCAGTTATACACTGAAGAAGGACGACTTGATGCGTGCGCTCTTTATCCTACAGAAGGCGTTGGAAGCCTATCCGGGCAGGGTGGAGTAAGGTCCCATGGATTTGTCTTTGTTTATAGCGTATCGCCTTTACAGCGAGGAAAGGGCTGGAAAACAAGTTTCCCGTCCAGCAATGCTGATTGCGAAGGCTGGTATCACCATCGGACTGACGGTGATGATTATTGCCGTGTGTGTCATTGTGGGTTTCAAGAGTGAAGTACGGGATAAGATTGTCGGTTTTGGCGGGCATATCCAAATCAATAACTTGGAGCAGATGCAACCGTATGAGCCGGTAGCCATTGGCATGGGCAAAGCATTGATAGATTCGTTGGCGGTTTTTCCTCATGTGCGGCACGTGCAGCGCTATTCCATTAAACCGGGGATGATAAAGACGGAAGATTCATTTCAAGGAATGGTGTTGAAGGGCATAGGGCCAGAGTATGACCTATCTTTTTTCCGTTCCCATCTGACAGAAGGCGGATTCCCTGTTTTCACGGATTCTCTTTCATCGAACCGGGTGGTCATTTCGCAGGTGATAGCCGACAGGTTGGAGTTGGGTGTTGGTGACAAACTGGATACTTATTACATAGAAGATGAGGTACGTATCCGACGCCTGACCGTTGCGGGCATTTATCGCACGGGCTTTTCTGAATACGATAGCTATTTCCTTTTTACTGATTTGCATACGGTCAACCGTTTGAACCGTTTTCAAGAAGATCAAGCCAGTGGTCTTGAGGTCGTGCTGGACGATTACGCCACATTGGAGGAAGACACCTGGGGAATTGGTTCCTTCCTGAAAGGCTGTGTGGATGATTATGGGGAGCGTTACACGGTGCGGAATGTGGAGCAACTGAATCCGGCTATTTTTGCATGGCTGGGTATTTTGGATGTGGATGTTTGGGTGATATTGGTTCTCATGTTGGGAGTGGCTGGGTTTACTGTGATTTCCGGCCTTCTGATATTGATTATCGAGCGTACGGCCATGATTGGCACATTGAAATCCTTGGGGGGCGATAATGGGTTGATTCGCCGGACATTCTTATGGCTTGCTTTGTTTTTGATAGGGCGAGGCATGTTATGGGGAAATGTTTGGGGACTGGGACTGTGCCTGTTCCAACGTTTCACAGGAATATTCACGCTTGATGCGGCTACGTATTACATGGATACCGTGCCTGTGGCTTTCCCTATCGGGTGGCTTGTCTTGCTGAATGCGGGCACTTTGTTGGCTTCCATGTTGATGCTTCTTGGTCCTTCCTACTTGATTGCACGCATCCGCCCGGCTGATTCGATGCGGTATGAATGAGGCGTCACTTTCTCAGAAATTCGCTTTTTCTCCGGAATAGGCAGTAGAGTTTCCAACGCAATGACTGTATGGGTTGGATGATGTCGAAGAGGGGCAGGGTGAGGTAATAGCGTTGCGGGTCGCCCAGGGTTCGTGCATTCTTGTTGATGGCATAGGCTTGCACCCCCCACCGGAACAGAAAAAGCAATAGGGCCATGCCTGCTACCAGCCAATGTTGGAGGTTGACGGCGAGCATGGCTGTGCCTATCCAACCTGTGTGAAACAGCAGCCGCGTGGTGGTTTCCAGACCAGACACATAGCGTTGCATTCCTTTATAGAGGCGCGCCGTAGAGGCGTAGCCGATTTTCTCTTCCCGCCAGTCTTTGGTTCGTGCATAAGGTCTGCGTTGCATCACAGCATGGGCGTCTGTCTCTACGCGGGTGTTCCTGCCTGTCGCTATTTGGTTGACGAAGAGGTCGTCGTCGCCCCGCAAGAGGTTGAGGTGGTTGGAGAATCCTTTGGTCTTATAGAATAGTTCCTTCCGGTAGGCAAGGTTGCGGCCGAGGCCCATGTAGGGGTGTCCGCCCAAGGCTGCCCCCAGATAGCGCATGGCCTGGAAGAGGTTATCATAGGCAATGCATTTGTGGAACCAGCCTTTGCTTCGCTGGTAGTTGTTGTATCCCAATACGATTTCGGTGCCTGAAGTGAAATTGCGTGCCAGCAGGCGTAACCATTGGTTGGTGGCCGGGCGGCAGTCGGTTTCGGTCATGACCAGCCAGTCGTAGTGGGCGGCCTTGATGCCGAGGGTTAAGGCAAGTTTCTTATGGCTGATGTAGCGCGATGAGTTCGGGATGAAACTGTGGTAGAGGTGGGGATGGGCTATCTGGAGTTGGGTCAGGTAGTCGGAGGTTCCGTCGTCCGTTCCATCGGTGATGACTATGATTTCGTATTGGGGATAGTCCTGTTCTAAGACGGCAGGCAAGTTTGCTTGCAACTGTTCGCACGATTCGCGGGCATAAATGACGACGGACAAGGGCGGGCAGTCGGTTGAATAAGGGGTGGCCTCGCGCCCGGCATCCTTCTCGTGGCGGGGGATGCGCAGGTAGTAGATTGTGTAGAAGGCTATCTGGATCAGGAAGAGAAGGCCGGTTGCGGTCAGGAGTATTGTTTCGTTACAGTCGAATGTGAATGCTGTCATATTTTTTTCTTTGTAGGCTTGTTATTGCGTTTGCAAAGGTACAAAAAAAGAAAGCCCGTCGGGAAACGGGCTGGCTTTTTATTATCCGATGATGGGAACTATGTCGAAGCGTGTCCCCGGGAAGTGCCGCTCGACATGGTAGCGCAGGTAGTGCATCGTATCGTCGCGGATGGTGGTGTCTTCCACTTCGGGATAGAGGTTGTAGAGCACCGTGTGCAAGGGGATGTTCCGGTGTTTGATGGCTTCGAAGCCCAGCAGGGTATGGCTGATGCTGCCCAGTTTTCCTGAGGTGACGTAGATGAGGGGGCAACTGCGTGAGGCGATGTAGTCGATGGTGAGCAAATCTCCCGTAAGAGGGACCATCAGCCCCCCGGCACATTCCACGAGAACGGCTTCATAGCGTCGGGCTAGTTCGTCGGTGGCGCGGCCGATTTTTTCCAGATTGATGGGGCGGTGGTCAATGCGGGCGGCCAGATGGGGTGAGCAGGGATAGGAGTAGATTTCGGGGGCGGTTAGTCCTTCCAGGTCCTCGGGCAGAGGTCTTATGCCCATCAGGCGGCGATGCAGGTCGATGTCTTCGGAATGGCCGGTGTTGCCGGTCTGGACGAGCTTTTGGGTGATGACGCGCAGGCCGGTCCGCTTCAGTTGTTGGGCGAGCCAACCGGTGCAATAGGTTTTTCCGGCATCGGTGTCGATGCCACTGATGTAATAGATGTTGTTCATTGTGTGTAGGTGATTAAGTGATAATTTCTGGAAAAATATCCTGAATTCTTACTATCCTTTCTTCTTCCTTTACTATCTTCGTAGAAAGACTTAAGTCTTTCCGTCAAAACACTTAAGTCTTTCCGGAGTTTTACTTAAGTCTTTCGGAAGAAATACTTAAGTGTTTCTGAAGGAATATAATAATCTCATATTCAGAATTTTATAATGTAATGGTTTGTAAAAACTGCTATTTCGACCATTCCGGGCTTTTTTTCTGTGTTTGGATTTTTCTCAACCGCTTCTGGTGGTTTGAAATCCTGTTTACTTCTTTTCTACAATCACATAGACTGGGTGGTAGGTGAGAGACACTTGTCCGTCTTCTGTTGGGAAGAGGCGGAGGTATTCTTCGTTGAAGTGTTGGAGGCGGGCGCGTGTCCAGATACGCTTCTCGGTGCCAGTGACGCCCGTCTGTTTCAGGTGGCGGAGAACGTCCGTGGGAGTGGGGAAGGTCAGGGTGGCCACTTCTTCGGAGGCGTGGAGTATTTGGAATCCGGGGATGAGCATTTCCCGGATTTCCGTCGGAGTGAAGTAGTGCAGCCCGTTCCCCGTTAGCGAGCGGATTTCGCGCAGGTTTTCAGGTCCGAATGTGCTGAAGGCTAGAATGCCTCCCGGGAGAAGCGCTTGGTGACATCGGTGGAAGAAGGCAGGCAGGTCGGTCAGCCATTGGAAGGTCGAACACGAGGTGATAACGTGTGCCGGGCAAGGCAAAGGGATGGCTTCGGCGTCACCGGGTGTGAAGCTGACACCGGACTGTGCCAGTAGGTCGGCCAGGTTCTCTTCCATCTCCGGGCAAAGGTCGTTGAGCCAAAGCGTCTGGGGGCGGAAGGTGCGGAAAAGGAGGCGCGAATAGAGTCCCGTCCCGCATCCGATTTCGACGATATGAGACAGGTGTGTCTCCTCTGTGCAGGTCTGCCGGAGGAAGTTGAGCATTCGTCCGGCCACTTGCAGTTGCACGTGGGCTTCTCGGTCGTAGGTACGGCGGGCTCTGGCGAAGCATCCGGCTATCTGTTGTTTGTCCATAGGTCTTGTAAGTAGTGGCGGAAGAGAGGTTCGTCGTAATGGGAAATGTCGGCCTGGAGTACGGGGACGCCCAGTTCTTTCCAGGCTCGCAGTTGGTTAGCCGGAGGGATGATGCGGTCGTCGCGCCCTACCACGGCTTGCTGCCACCGGAAGCGGGGGGCGGGTAGGGTAGATTGTAGGTGGCTGATGGTTTGCATTTCGTCGGCCAGCTCGTCCACGGGCCGACGAGGAGTGACACGAAGGAAGCGATGGAAGGCATCGGTGTCGGCACACATCCGGCGGGTAAACTTATGCAGGCTCAGGGGGGTAAGGTGGTTCAGCGTGCCCTGCCAGATGGCGGGCGCGATGCCCCGTTCGGCGTCGATGGGGAAGGGCGTCCCGTTGAGGGCGATGCTCCGGCCGACGGGGATGCCGAGGCGGGGCACTACGTGCGAGGCGGCCCATACGCCCATTGACCAGGCCACGACGTCTACGGTTTGGTAGCCTTCCACTGCGTCGGTACCGCCCTCCAGCGTGCGGTAATCGTAGCAGACCATGTAGTCCCTGCCCTCGGGCCGGTAGGTACGGAAAGGGGTAGGGTCTGACGCCCAGCCTGCGAAAAAAAGCAACAGACGGGGGTGACGTTCTTGGATGATGTATTCGTATGTCATATCTGCAATCGGTTGTCTGGTTTATTTATATTGGTAGAGGGTGTCTTTTATTTGCCTGGCATTTCATGTCCTGCCAGAATATTTATCAGCCCCTCCATTTCCTCGTCTGCCAGGTCGGCACGGAGCGAGAAGCGCAGGCGAGCCGTCCCTTCGGGCACTGTGGGCGGGCGGACGGCCCGGACGTAGTATCCTCGGCGTTGCATCTCTTCGGCACGGCGGACGGCCTCGGCACTGTCCCCCACGATGAGGGGAATGATGTGGCTGCCGGAAGGGCATTTCATCCGTTGTTCGCGTAAGACGCGGCGTAGGCGACGGGATAGCTCGGCCAGACGCTGGCGCCGTTCGCCCATCTCGGGCAACAGGTTCAGCACGTAGCGGCTCCAGCGGGCGATGATGGGCGGTAGGGCGGTGGTGAAGATGAAGGGCCGCACCCGGTTCACTAAGTAATCGCGCGCCACGCGCCGGCACACCACGAACGCCCCGGCCGAGGCTGCTGCCTTGCCCAGTGTGCCCACCAGGAAGTCTACGTCGCCGATGCACCCTTGTTCTTCGCAGCATCCTAATCCCCGGCGCCCCCGCAGGCCGAAAGCATGTGCTTCGTCCACGTAGAGCAGTACGTTGGGATAAAGCCGTTTCAGTTCGACCAGCCCGTTGAGTGGCGCCTCGTCCCCGTCCATGCTGAAGATACTCTCGGTGACGATGACGATGTGCCGGTAGCTGGGCGCGAGTTTTTGCAGGAGATGCTCCAGGTGCTTGAGGTTATTGTGCTTGAAGCGGAACCATTGGGCGCGGCTCAGGCGCATTCCGTCAATAAGGCTGGCGTGTACCAGCTTGTCGGCCAGGATGAGGTCGCCTGTGTCGACAATGGCTGGAAGTATGCCCGTGTTAGCGTCATACCCGCTGTTGAAGACAAGGGCTGCTTCTGCATCGTAGAGGCGTGCCAAGGCGACTTCCAACTCGTCGAATGCTGGATGGTTGCCCGTCAGCAGGCGTGACGATGACGACGAGGGCATGAAATCATCGGTTGTCAGTTCAGCCAGGAATCTGGCACGCAACTCTAGGTCGGCCGCCAGGCCCAGGTAGTCGTTGGACGAGAGGTTAAGCATTCGCTGCCCCTGTGCCAGGAGATAACGCCCTTCCGGCAGCGCGTGGGACAAGGAACGCAGGTTGCCTTCGGCGGCCAGGCTGTCCAAGGCGGATTGTATATGGGTGTATAGGTCTTTCATTCTTTCACTGTTTTGATAAGTCCTTGGGTTAGTTTTGTCAGTTGCTCCGGCTCGATGACATAAGGCGGCATTACATAGGCCAACCGTCCGAAGGGGCGTACCCAGATGCCTTCCTGTACGAATCTTCTTTGCATCCGTGCCATATTCACGGGCCGTTTCAGTTCGATGACGCCGATGGCGCCCAGTACTCGCACGTCCTCCACCTGGGGCAAGTCCCGGGCAGGGGTTAGTTCCTCTTTCAGTTGGCGTTCGATGCGGCGCACCCGTCCCTGCCAGTCATACTCCGGCGAGGTGAGCAGGCGTACCGACGCGCATGCCACGGCGCACGCCAGGGGATTGCCCATGAACGTCGGCCCGTGCATGAACACTCCGGGCGCATAAGCCGAGAGGGTGTCTGCCACCTGGTTCGAAGCTAACACCGCAGCCATTGTCATATAGCCTCCGGTCAAAGCCTTGCCGATGCATAGGATGTCCGGCTCCACTCCTGCGTGCTCCCACGCAAACATCCGCCCCGTCCGACCGAAGCCCGTAGCGATTTCGTCGAAGATGAGCAGAACGTCATGCTCGCGGCAGAGGCGGGCGGCTTCTACCAGGTACTGCGGGTGGTAGAACCACATTCCACCAGCCCCTTGGACTATCGGTTCCAGAATGAGGGCGGCCAGTTCGCTGGCATGGTCTTCGATGATGGCGCGTAGGGGAGCGATGTCTTGTTCATCCCACTCACCGCCGAAGCGGGAACGCGGCTGGGGTGCGAACCAACGGGCGGGGAGGGCGGAACCGAAAAGGGTGTGCATTCCCGTGACGGGGTCGCACACGGACATCGCATTCCAGGTATCCCCGTGGTAACCATTGCGGATGGTGACGAAGTTTTGTTTCCGTGCCAAGCATGCCCGGTCCGGGCGGGAAAGGCTTTTCGCCTGCCAATATTGTATCGCCATCTTCAGTGCCACTTCTACGGACACGGAACCGGAGTCAGCATAGAATATCTTCTGCAAAGAGGGTGGAACGAGGGGAAGTAGCAGGCGGGCCAGGTTGATGGCCGGTTCATGCGTCAGGCCGCCGAACATCACGTGCGCCATCTTCGAAAGCTGCTCCCGTACGGCTTGGTTTAGTTCAGGGCGGTTGTAACCATGAATGGCGCACCACCAGGAGGACATGCCGTCCACCAGTTGCTCGCCGCTTTGGAGGGTGAGGACGGCACCTTCGGCTCTGGTTACTTGATAAACAGGCAGGGGACGGGAAGTCGAGGTATAAGGATGCCATAAGTGCAGACGGTCGAAGAGAGTGTCGTCTATGACGTAACCAGCCTCCCGGACCAGTTGGTGGTCTTCTTGGGCAGACGAGCCGGTGGTAGTCAGCAGATCGCCTGTGATGGTAGCGTTGATGCCGATGTGCATGGCCTTGCGTTGTGTGTCTTTGGAGAAACGCTTCCTGCCGCCGGCGAAGCGTAAGTCCGTTTGAGGTAGGATGAAGCGGAAGAGGGCAACCGTGGTCAGTAACTCTTCGTCGCTCAAGAGGGGTTGGTGTTCGAGGGGGGTGCCGGGAATGGGAGACAATATATTAATAGGTATGGAGCGTATGTCTAGTTCTTTCAGTTTAAAGGCCAACTCTATGCGTTGCTCTACGGTCTCGCCCATGCCGATGATGCCGCCGCTGCATACTTCCAACCCGGCGGATCGGGCTGCGCGGAGGGTTTCAATCTTGTCTTCTTGGCTATGCGTAGAGCAGAGGGTGGAAAAGTAGGACGGGGCTGTCTCCAAGTTGCAATGGTAGCGTGTGATGCCTGCTTCGTGCAAGGCCTGCATTCCTTCTTCATTCACCAGTCCTAGCGAAGCACAAAGTTGGATGGAGGTGTGCCGCCGTAGGTGGCGTACTGTATCGCAAATGCGATTCAATAATTCTTTGGAGGGGCGTCTCCCGCTGATGACGAGGGAGAAACGTCCGATGCCTTGCGCTTCGTGCAGGCGGGCTTGGCGCTGGCATTCATCTTTGTCTAATAAGTCGTAGACATCGGCTTGGCCGTGGTAGCGGGCGGATTGCGCGCACCATTGGCAGTCTTCGGGGCAGCGGCCCGAGCGGGCGTTGATAATGGAGCAGAAGTCTGCCCGGCGGCTTGCCAAGCAAAGAGTTATCTCATGGGCTGCTTCGTATAGTTCCTCTTTCTCAGGCTGTGTGGCCAGGAAGAGGGCCTCTGTCGGGGTGATGTTCTCCCCTCGGAGGACTTTTTCTTTCAAATCTTGTATCTTCATAAGAATGGTCGTTGAAATCGGATGAATTGTCTTCGGAGAAAGATGCGGCTGTGCCTGTGTTCACTTGCTTGCCCAATGCACGGTCTGCTATGTCGTGGTGTACATGCCCGATGGTCACACACCGGCCTACACTAGCAAAAGCAGCGTATTTCCCTCGGTTCCAACGGCGGAAACGCAGGTTCGGGCGCGATATGTGTTGTAAAGTGAACTTCATCTTTTCTCGAATAATGGCTGCAAATGTAACATAAATGTCTAATAGTTGTTTGCTTTCGGTCGAAAATTCGTAATTTTGCACGCCTGATTGGGGGAAAGCGAAATGGGAATTTAGTTGACGAGGAGACAAGTTAACAAGCCTACAAGGATAGAACTTATTACTTGTAATCCTATTATCTAACGAACTTCTTTGCCTTGTTAACTTGTCCCCTTGTCAACTTATAAATTGCTTATAGATTAAATATAGATAGAAAAATGGCAGTAGAATTAAAAGACCTTACCAAGCGTAGCGAAAACTACTCGCAATGGTATAATGAACTGGTGGTGAAGTCCGACCTGGCTGAGCAATCAGCTGTGCGTGGCTGCATGGTTATCAAGCCCTATGGATATGCCATCTGGGAGAAGATGCAACAGCAGTTGGACCGGATGTTCAAGGAGACGGGGCACGTCAACGCCTATTTTCCCTTGCTGATTCCCAAATCGTTTTTGAGTCGTGAAGCCGAGCATGTGGAGGGATTTGCCAAGGAATGCGCCGTTGTGACGCACTATCGCCTGAAGAATGACCCCAACGGGGGCGGCGTGGTGGTAGACCCCGAGGCGAAGTTGGAAGAAGAACTGATTATCCGTCCTACGTCGGAAACCATTATTTGGAATACATACAAGAATTGGATTAACTCCTACCGCGACCTGCCTATCCTGGTGAACCAGTGGGCGAATGTCTTCCGTTGGGAGATGCGCACGCGTCTTTTCCTGCGCACGGCTGAGTTTTTGTGGCAAGAAGGACACACTGCTCATGCCACGCGGGAGGAAGCCGAGGAGGAAGCCGTAAGGATGCTGAATGTCTATGGCGATTTTGCTGAGAAGTACATGGCGGTGCCCGTCATCAAGGGAGTGAAGTCTGCCAACGAGCGTTTCGCGGGAGCCCTGAATACCTACACCATTGAAGCTATGATGCAGGATGGCAAAGCCTTGCAAAGCGGTACATCGCACTTCCTGGGCCAGAACTTTGCCAAGGCCTTTAATGTACAGTTTGTCAACAAGGACAACCAATTGGAATATGTGTGGGCTACTTCCTGGGGAGTATCGACCCGTTTGATGGGTGCCCTTATCATGACGCACTCCGATGACAACGGCTTAGTCCTGCCGCCTCATCTGGCTCCTATTCAAGTGGTGATTGTGCCGATCTATAAGAGCCAGGAACAATTGCACCAGATAGACGAAAAGGTGGCTGGCATCGTGGCACGCCTGAAGGACTTGGGCATTAGTGTCAAGTATGACAATGCCGACAACAAGCGTCCGGGATTCAAGTTTGCCGATTACGAGGTGAAGGGAGTTCCCGTGCGTCTGGTGATGGGAGGCCGTGATTTGGAAAACAATACGATTGAAGTGATGCGCCGCGACACGTTGGAGAAGGAAACCCGTACGTGCGACGGCATCGAACAATATGTGAAAGACCTCCTGGAAGACATCCAGGCCAACATCTACCAGAAAGCCTTGAACTATCGGAATGCCCGCATCACGAGTGTGGATACTTATGACGAGTTCAAGGAAAGGATAGAAGAAGGCGGATTTATCCTGGCGCATTGGGACGGGACGACGGAAACCGAACTCCGCATCAAGGAAGAGACGAAAGCAACTATCCGTTGTATTCCTTTTGACACCTTCCTGCCTGGCGATAAGGAACCGGGCAAGTGCATGGTCACGGGAAAACCGTCTCCTTGCCGTGTCATTTTTGCGCGTTCGTATTGATGAAATGTGTGGATTTTAGGTTCACACGCATAGAATGGAATATAACGCCGGTGGTGTTTCTGTCACCGGCGTTTTATGTGATGAAGCGGATGCCGCCTTTCTTACTAATAAACAACTAAACTTTGAATACCCGTGGCAGAAAACAACAATAGGAAACCCCGAACTGCAAGAAGCAAGACTACTCAGCCTGTGAACGATTACGGGCGTATCCAGCCACAGGCTCCGGAACTGGAAGAGGCCGTGTTGGGGGCTTTGATGATAGAAAAAGATGCGTATTCATTGGTGAGCGAAATCCTTCGGCCGGAATCGTTCTACGAACACCGCCATCAATTAATTTACGCGGCCATTACCGATTTGGCCGTTAACCAGAAGCCGGTAGACATACTGACGGTTAAGGAGCAACTGGGCAAACGTGGCGAATTGAATGAAGTGGGCGGCCCGTTCTACTTGGCCCAACTCAGCAGCAAAGTAGCATCGTCGGCGCACATCGAATACCATGCCCGCATCATTGCCCAGAAAGCCTTGGCCCGGGAACTGATTACATTCACCAGCACGATTCAGACCAAGGCTTTTGATGAGACGCTGGACGTGGACGACCTGATGCAGGAAGCCGAAGGAAAGCTCTTTGAAATATCCCAGCAGAATCTGAAAAAGGATTACACGCAGATTAATCCCGTCATTGCCCAGGCGCTTGAACAAATCCAGAAAGCAGCTACCCGTACCGACGGGTTGAGCGGGCTGGAAAGCGGGTTCACCAAACTGGATAAGATGACTTCCGGATGGCAAAACTCCGACTTGATTGTCATTGCTGCCCGCCCGGCCATGGGAAAGACGGCCTTTGTCCTTTCGATGGCCAAGAACATTGCCGTGGATTACCACAACCCGGTGGCCTTGTTCTCGCTCGAAATGAGTAACTTGCAATTGGTCAACCGTCTGATATCCAACGTGTGTGAGATTCCGAGTGAAAAAATCAAGAGCGGTCAGCTGGCTGACTATGAATGGCAACAACTGGATTATAAGTTGCGCGACTTGTTGGATGCTCCGCTTTACGTGGACGATACCCCCTCTTTGTCGGTCTTTGAGTTGCGCACCAAGGCACGCCGCCTGGTACGCGAACATGGCGTCAAGCTGATAATCATCGACTACTTGCAGTTGATGAATGCCAGCGGCATGTCCTATGGCAACCGCCAGGAAGAAGTAAGCACCATTTCACGTTCCTTGAAGGGCTTGGCCAAGGAACTGAACATCCCCATCATTGCCTTGTCGCAGTTGAACCGTGGTGTCGAAAACCGCGAAGGAGAGGAGGGCAAACGCCCGCAGTTGAGCGACTTGCGTGAGTCAGGAGCCATTGAACAGGATGCTGATATGGTATGTTTCATCCATCGCCCGGAGTATTATAAGATATATACCTCGGCCGACGGCACGGACTTGCGCGGTATTGCCGAAATCATCATTGCCAAACACCGAAACGGCGCCGTGGGCGATGTTCGCCTGCGCTTCATCGGCCAATATACCCGTTTCGAGAATTGCGACAACGGCATGATTCCGCCTCCGGCCGACGGGGGAGGGGTGATGCGCGGTTCGAGTATGAACGCGCCTGTCGGTATCCCTGTTGTTCCGCCCCCGCCTGCCAACGGAGATCTGTCGGCCAATCCGTTTGGTTCGCCTGTTGATGGGACGGTTCCCTTCTGATGACGAGTTGTGATTTGTCCGTTTTTTTGATGCCTTTTTTGTTCGCTGAAAAATCGGTGTAGAAACACTTAAGCATTTTCGTCAAAACACTTAAGTATTTCTGGAGTTTTACTTAAGTATTTCGGCGAAACTCCGGTCTCTTTCCTTGCTTCCGGAAGATGCAGGGGCGGCAGGAAAAAAGCGGGGGGTGCGGACAGCCTATTAACTGTCTGCACCCCCCGCACTTTTCTTATAGCTCACGCTTATTTCTTCTTACGCAGAACCAGGGCTGTACGTGCTGGTACGTAGAGTTTCATCCAGCCTTTCTTGTCTTTCTTATATAGCGGGTCAGGCATCGTGAAGTGCGTGACACTGTCATCATTCAGCCCGTTTCCACCGTAAGCGGCATTGTCCGTATCCAAAACAATTTCATAAGCTCCTTCCGGCACCAGGAAACCATAATCCGTGAACGACTGCTTGGGGTTGAAATTGAAGACGAACACCAAGTCCTTACGCATATAGGCCAAAATCTGGTCTCCATCATTGTGCCAGATTTCCTGCACCGGGGTAGCCTGGAATTTGCGGACGCTTTTTATCACTTCCAGCATGGCCTTGTCAAAGTCGCCTAAATAGTGGTAATCCAAGTTCTTATTGTCTACCAAGTCCCATTGGCGGCGGGCATACTTGTAGGACCAGCCGTTTCCTTCGCGCGGGAAGTCTATCCATTCCGGATGGCCGAACTCGTTGCCCATAAAGTTCAGGTAGCCTCCGTTGATGGTAGTGGCTGTAAGCAGGCGTATCATCTTGTGGAGGGCGATGCCCCGGTTCACCGTGTAGTTTTCGTCGCCCTTCTGCATGTGCCAATACATGTCGGCGTCTATCAGGCGGAAGATGATGGTCTTGTCTCCCACCAAAGCCTGGTCGTGGCTCTCGGCGTAGGAGATGGTTTTCTCATCGCTGCGGCGGTTTGTCACTTCCCAGAACATGCTGGAAGGCTTCCAGTCTTCATCTATTTTTTCCTTGATGGTCTTGATCCAATAGTCCGGAATGTTCATAGCCATGCGGTAATCGAACCCGTAGCCTCCGTCCTCGAACTTGGCGGCTAAGCCAGGCATGCCCGACACTTCCTCTGCAATGGTGATGGCTTTCGGGTTCACTTGGTGAATCAGTCGATTGGCCAAGGTCAGGTAGCAGATGGCATTATCGTCCTGATGCCCGTTGAAATAGTCGTTGTAATTGCAGAATGCTTCGCCCAGCCCGTGGCTATAATAAAGCATGGATGTCACGCCGTCGAAACGGAAACCGTCGAAATGGAACTCGTCCATCCAATACTTGCAGTTGGAGAGCAGGAAATGCAAGACTTCGTTCTTGCCGTAATCGAAGCAGAGGGAATCCCATGCCGGATGCTCGTGGCGGTCGCCCGGGTAGAAATATTGGTTGGGATCGCCCGCGAAGTTGCCCAGACCCTCCACCTCATTCTTGACGGCATGCGAGTGGACGATATCCATGATGACGGCTAGTCCCATTTTGTGGGCCGTGTCGATTAATTCTTTCAGTTCGTCCGGAGTGCCGAAGCGCGAGGACGGTGCAAAGAAACTGGAAACATGATAGCCGAAACTGCCGTAATAAGGATGTTCTTGTATGGCCATGATTTGGATGCAATTGTATCCGTCATTGGCGATACGTGGCAGTATTTTTTCTTGAAATTCGCGGTAGGTGCCCACTTTTTCTTCTTGTTGGGCCATGCCGATGTGGCATTCATATATCAGGAGAGGATCCGTGGACGGCTTGAATGCACGTTTCTTCATTTTGTAAGGTTTGGCCGGGTTCCAAACTTGCGCACTGAATATCTTTGTCTGCTCGTCTTGAACCACGCGTGTCGCCCATGCCGGGATACGCTCGCCGCATCCACCGTCCCAATACACTTTCAGTTTATACAGGTCGCCATGAGCCATAGCATCGGCCGGGAGCGTAATTTCCCAGTTCCCGTTGCTTTTGCGTTTTAAGCTATATTTTTTAAGCTCTTTCCAGTCATTGAAAGTACCAACCAGGAAAATCTGTGTGGCGTTGGGCGCCCATTCGCGGAAAACCCATCCCTTGTCTGTGCGGTGCAAGCCAAAATATAGATAGCCGGTAGCAAAATCGGACAAGCTCTTTTGGCCTTTATTGGTCAATTCTGTTTCCTTGTCGATGGCATGTTGGTGACGACCGTTGATGGCATCGGCATATGGCTCTAACCAGGGGTCGTTCTTGATGAGGTTCAATGTTTCCATAACATATTGCATTTAGGATTTGATGTTATCTGTTTTTTCATAAATTACTTGCCAAATTTAAACATAATATTTGAGAATCTGCAAGTTTTAGGCTAAAGAATATGACGGAACATTTCAACCGACGGGTAAACATGCTCCTCTTTATCCTTTTGCCTCTTGGTACATGAACCGCTTGATGCTTTTCTTGGCCGTTTTCTCAAACTCTTCGAAGTGTATTTTCACTTTCGATATTTGGGCATAGGCAGGTAATTGTTGGTTCAATTCCACACGGTTAGCCTCCATGGCGCTGGGGACGTCTTCGGGTTTTAACCCTTTGGCAAAGGCTTCGTCGAAGTCCGGGTAGATAAGAGCCACGAGCTTGTCATTTTGTAATACCACGAGCGACTCGGAGACGTAAGGCAGGTTGTTCAGCTTGCTTTCGATTTCTTCCGGATAGATGTTCTGGCCCGAAGCTGTCAACAGCATATTCTTACTGCGTCCACGTACCGTCACATATCCGTCTTCGTCTATCGTGCCCAGGTCACCCGTGTGCAACCAGCCATTGGCATCAATTATCTGTTCTGTAGCTTCCGGATTCTTGTAATATCCTAGCATGGCATTCGTCCCTCGGCAGATGATTTCGCCTGCCACATTCTGAGGGTCGGCTGAGTCAATGCGTACTTCCATCCGTGCTGCTGCTTTGCCGCACGAAGCTTGTTTCAGTGTCTCCCAACGGCTGGAGCAGATGATGGGACCGCACTCTGTCATGCCATAGGCAATCGTATAGGGGAAGCCGATTTGCTTGACAAAGCGCTCGACGTCTGCGTTGAACGGCGCTCCGCCGATGATGATTTCATCAAACTGCCCTCCGAATATTTCCATCGCTTCTTTTCGTGCTGAAGCCTTCAGTTTGTCGTTGACGTAGGGTACGCGCAGCAATAGCTTGCCGATGGTGTTGTCCACCCGAGGCAGGATGTTCTTTTTGATAATCTTTTCCACGATGAGGGGTACGCATGAGATGACTTTCGGTCTTATTTCGGCAAATGACTGGGCGATGATTTTGGGTGACGGCATTCGTGTCAGGAAGTATAAGTGTGCCCCGGCTGAGAAGCCGTATAAGAAATCGTAGACCATGCCAAAGACGTGCCCAAGGGGCAACATCGACACGATATGGTCGCCCGGGCGGACACGCAACATTTCGAAGCAATAGTCCACATTGCTCCACAGACTGCGGTAGGGTAGCATCACGCCTTTTGAATAGCCTGTCGTGCCCGATGTGTAGTTGATGACGGCCAGTTCGTCCGAAGATGTTTCCTTGCGGTAACAGATATGCTCCGGGCGGAAGCGCTTGGGATAGCGGGCGCCGTAGCGCTCATTGCGGTGTTCGAACGCTTCCATCAGTTTTTCGTTGCGGCATACCACCGGTTCGAAGTCTTCCAGAACCACGATTCCTTCCAGCAACGGCATGGCCGCTTCGTCCAACGCTTCCCAGGCGCGTGCTCCCACGAAAAGGAGTTTGGCTTCCGAATGGTTGACGATGTGGTGTATGTTGTCCGCCTTGAACTCATGCAGGATGGGTACTATCACTGCTCCATAGGTCACCGTGGCCAAGAACGTTACTGCCCAATGCGCGCTGTTCCGTCCACATACGGCTATCTTGTCACCTGGGCGGATGCCAGCACCCTCCAGTACGAGGTGGTATTTGGCAATTTTTCGTGCCACGTCTTTATATTGCAGGGTGATGCCTTTGTAGTCTGTCAGCGCGTCGCGATCCCAGTTCTGTATGATGCTTTGTTCGATGTAGTCAATGAATGTGGCTGCTCGTTCCATATCTTTTGGTCGTCTCAATCGGATTGGTGAATTAAATATGTCGCAAAGATACGTATATTTGTCTTTCTTCTTCTATGAATGTCTTACAAATTTATCGGTTGGCGTGCATTTCGTACAAAAGCGACTCTTGGTCAGTCGAACTTCAGGCGGAATGTTGTTTCCCGACCCGGCAGCAAAGTGATGCTTCCGCCGGAGAGGCGCATGATTTGCCGCGAAATGCTCAGCCCTATGCCACTGCCCTTGTCTTTTGTAGTGAAGAAGGGGATGAAGATATGTCCGGCTACGTCTTCCGGGATGGCAGGGCCGTCGTTGCTCACGTCGATGATGACGGCTTCGTCGTCGTCACAGTAGGCACGTAGGCTGATAAGTCCTGCTGTCTGGCGCCCTTTCTCCGAATCAATGGCTTGCAGGGCATTTTTCAATAGGTTGGTGATTACTTGGCCGATGAGGTTTTCGTCGGCATGCAGGATGAGGTCGTCCGGCTGCACCTCCGTGCGAAAACTTGTGTTGGAGCCGGGATGCTGGTGGCGAGCCAGGTTCACCATGCGTTCCAGGAAGCTTTTGACGTAGAACAGTGAAGGAATGGGAGTAGGGATGCGGGTGAACTGGCGGTAGGATTCCACAAAGGCCAACAGTCCTTTTCCTGTCTGGCTGATGGTCTCCAGTCCCCGGCTTATCTCTTCTTGTGTGCCTTCTTGGGCAGCCAGTTCCAGCAGGGTTTCGCTCAGCGAGGTGATGGGGGTGACGCTGTTCATGATTTCATGGGTCAACACCCGTGTCAGGCGTATCCACGAGTCGATTTCTTTTTCGTCCAGTTCGTTGTTGATGTCGTTCAGGGCCAATATGCGCAAGTGTTCCTGACGGATGGTTATGTCGCTGGCCCGTACAAACAGGTGGAGTGTGCCCCGTTCGTTCTGGAGGGGAAGCTGGAACGTATCTCCTGCCCGGCAGGTAGCGAAACGGCTTGCGAGCCTGGGGTCTATGCGTTTCAATTGTCGGACGTGGGTGAATACCTCCAATCCCAGCAGGCGTAAAGCTTCGTTGTTTTTTTGGTAGACGGCTCCGTTGTCGTTCAGCACCACGATACCTGTGCTGACGCACTCCAGTATCAGTTCGTAATATTTTTCCCGCTGGGCGGTTTCGTTTTTCACATTGTACAGGAGGTGGGAAATGCGGTTCAAGGCTTGGTGTACCAGGCGGGTATTGGTGTCGCGTTCATCTTCGGAGAAGTGGACGGCATAGTCGTTGTTTTCTACTGCGTCGAGCAGGAAAAGCACTTGTCTGGCATACTGCCGGCTCTGTTTGTTCAATTTGTATGCCAGGAGGGGAATGCTTGCCGTCAGTCCAATGACCCATGGCAATGGCCGGAACGATTTGCCAAGGAGGGGGCTGTCTGTGAGGAACCATGCCCATGCTCCTCCGGCAAGCAAGGCTGCCAGTGTCAGCAGGACGAGGTAGCACGTATGGTTTGCTTGTTTCATAGACCGTACTTTTTCATTTTGTTGTACAATGTTTGCCTCGTGATGCCCAGTTGTGAGGCCACTGCCGAGAGGTTACCGTTGCAGTTGCCCAGCGCTTTGCGTATCATCTGCTTTTCCATGTCTTCCAAAGTCGACGCCTGCATGTTTTCTTCTTCAGGCTCGGCGGGGACGCAGGACAGTTGGAATGCTTCGGCGGGCAGGGTTGGGCCGTCGCTGATGATGACGGCTTTCTCGATGGCATGTTCCAGTTCGCGGATGTTGCCCTGCCAGGTGTGTTGTTCCAGCCTGTTGCGGGCCGTGTCGGCCAGGTGCATTTCCGGTTTGCCGTATTGTCGGCAGAAGCGGGTTATGAACCGTCCGGCCAGGGGAGCGATGTCTTCGGGGCGTTCGCGCAACGGGGGAATTTCCAGGTGTATGGTGTTGATCCGGTAGAGCAGGTCTTCGCGGAACTCGCCCCGGCGCACCATGGCTGGCAGGTCTCGGTTGGTGGCGCACACCAGCCGGATGTCTATGGGGATGGGCGTGTTACTGCCCACCGGGACGATGCTCCGGCGTTGGAGCGCGGTCAGCAGCTTTGCCTGCAAGTGGTAGGGCAGGTTGCCTATTTCGTCCAGGAAGAGGGTGCCGTGGTCTGCCGTTTCGAATTTGCCGGGGCGGTCAGCCCGGGCGTCGGTAAATGCCCCTTTGACGTGGCCGAATAGTTCGCTCTCAAACAATGTTTCTGTCAAGGCTCCCATGTCTACGGTGACCAATGGTTGGCGGTCGCGGTGCGACAGGCGGTGCAGTTCGCGCGCCAGCATTTCCTTGCCCGTCCCGTTCTCGCCTGTTATCAGCACATTGGCATCCGTGGCCGCCACTTTTTCCACGAGCATCCGCAAGTGTTGCATGGCAGGGCTTGTTCCCCAATACATGCCGCTTCCTTCCGGCAGGGCTGGCGTTTTTTTCTTGTCCGGGGCGGCTGCCTTGAGCAGGGTATCCACCAGTTTCTGGTTGTCCCAGGGTTTCACGATGAAATCTGTGGCGCCTTCCTTGATGCCTTTCACGGCCAGATCGATGTCTGCGTATGCCGTGAACAAGACTACCGGCAGCCCGGGGCGGATGCGGTGTGCTTCGTGCAGCCAGTATAGTCCTTCGTTGCCGTTGTTGATGCCCGAAGTGAAATTCATGTCAAGCAGCAGTACGTTCCACTGCTCTTCCCTCAGCACGGACGGCAGGGTGATGGGCGAGGGCAGCAGGCCTATTTGGTTGAAGTAGGGCTTCAACAGCAGTTGCAGGGCGCTCAGTACGCCTTGGTTGTCGTCGACGATGAGTATGTGGCCGTATTTCTTCATGATTTGTCGTTTTTTACTATCCGCAAAAATACGGCTTTTGCATGAATTGTGGCATAGGGGCGGTGGAAAAGTATCTGCCATCGGCCAGTTTCTGCGGAGTGTGTTCGACGTAAAAATGGGGAAGTAATAAAATTGTATATCTTGTCCGTCATTTAAAGTAGCTGTACCTTCAGGCCGAACGACAGGGACAGGTAGTCGCGGGGACGCAGGTAGCGATTGGTGACGGCGCTGATGAGGTAGAGGTCGCACGTGCTGAGTTCGTAGAACAGCGTAATGGCCTTGGCCGTGAAGCGACGTTTGGGGTCGATGTCGTAGGTGATGCGTTGCCCCAGAAAAGCGTGGATGCGCACTTTGGACGAAAAACCGTAATAACCCTTGGGGTAGCGGTCGGGCTCGCTGGTCCAGAATTCGTCGCCGAACACGGTATTCAGGTAGATGCCGCACGTCAGCGGTTCGGCCGAGAAGCGGCTTTCCTTGATTTGCAGCGACCAGGGGATGTAGTTCTGCTTCAACGTGAAGGTGGCTTTGGCCCGGCTAGAGTCATATTTGGGCACGAAGCCGAAAAGCAGGTCCGTCTCCCACTGGTTGCGCCGTCCGTAGTCCCAGCCGAAGCCTGCCGACAGCAGTCCCATGTTGCCCGCAAATTGCAGTTTGGAGTGGGTAGGGATGAGGGCGGCCCAACGCCGTCGGTAACGGTGCACGCGGCGGTCGTAGCCGCTGGTAGGGGCCGGACCGGTTTGGATGTGGCGCATCTCGTCGGCGGGTGACAACCAGAGGGTGTCGTGCACTTCTTTGATGATGACGATGGTGTCTTTCTCTTGGGCCGGCGCGGCCATTGACGTGGCCAGCAAAGCCAAGACCAGCAGTATGTTAGAAATAAACAACTTCTCTTTCATAACCGTCGGGGGTAATGGTGAAAATGTAATAGTTGCGGTTCTCCATGCAGTCGCTCATGTAGTACATGATGCCGTCGCCGAAAAGGTCGTCTTCGCTGCGGTGGTGGTCGTGGGCGGTGGTGCAGAACAAGATGCCGGGAGCGGTTCGCACGTAGTGTTGGAACACTTGCTTCACGTTGGTGTTGAAGTCGGATGATTCGGGGCTTACATGCATACTGAAGACGGTCCGGTCGAACTCCTCTTCGCGGCTGTGCAGTTCGTTTTCGATGAACTGGAAGTCGGGCACGGGGGTGGAATAGTCATATTCGATGGCATTCGTGTTGAGACAGATGAACTTCACTCGTCCGGCGATGAACGAGAAGTTCGGTTCGCCAAACACGGTGCGGAAAGTTTCCTCGCCTGTCCCCAGGCAGTCGTGGTTGCCGATGAGGGCGACGTAGGGCATCTTCAGCCCGTTCATAATGTCACGTTGCCATAGGAACTCGTCCGTCAGGCCGAAGTCGCTCATGTCCCCGCCGTGGATGACGAAGTCAATGTCGTTCCGCTGGTTCACGTGCCGGACAAAGTCTTCCGTCTCGTCATACCAACGCTGCGAGTCGCCCATGGTGACGAAGCGGATGGTCTCTTTGCCGAGGCAGGCGGTTTCTATCTTTTCAATGTTGCGTGCATTGATGTCCCTTTCCCCGGTAATGCGTACATCGTAGGGGTGATAGTCTATCAACTCGCAGCCGGCCAGCAGCCAAAGGCAGGAGAAGAGCAGGAGGGAAGTGGCTTGTTTCATGCTTTCTATTTGTTAAATTGGAAACTCGGCGCAAAGATAGAGTTTTCTCCTTGTACTTTGTTAGTCTATATTTCAGGATTGATGTCCTTATTTACGGTTTTCGGTTGTCTAATATTTGGACACCGCTGTCTAATTATTAGACACTCGATTATCTCTCATGCTTGTTTTATGTACTGAAAAACAGTTACCTACCTGTTTGGCACGATTTTGGCATGGAGATAAGCAGGAAATCAATAAGACCCCAAATGATATGCAATCATTCCATTACATCATCCGGACCCTGCTCCATTCGAAGGGGAGCAATCTGTTGAAGGTCGTGTCCCTCGGCTTGGGACTGGCCATGAGCATCCTGCTCTTCTCCCGCGTGGCGTTCGAGCAGAGTTATGACACGTGTTTCAAGGACTACGACCGCCTCTACCAAGTGTGGACACAGTTTACCGTCAAAGGCGAGAAGTACGATTGGCAGCAACAGAACTCCGGCCCCGTGGTGGGTGCCATTTTCGAGAGTTTTCCCGAACAGGTGGAGTCGGCCACCTGCACCTGCCGCTGGCTGGCCTCCGACCCACTCTACTACGGCAACACTCGCTTTGACGAGCCGAAGATAGCCGCCGACTCCCTTTTCTTCCGCACGATGGGCATCGAGGTGCTGAGCGGCAATCCCGTGCAGGACCTCCAGCAGCCCTACGTCATTTACCTCAGCGAGACCTTGGCGCGGCGTATGTTTGGCGGAGAGGATCCCATCGGGAAGGTCGTCAGCTACAACTACCAACAGGACCTCACCGTGCGCGGCACCTACGCCGACCTGCCGGACAATACCACGGTGAAGGCCGATGCCGTCATTTCCCTGCCCCCGTCGTGGGCGGCCGAGGTGGCCAACTATTCATGGAGTGGGGGAGACTCCTATCCGCAATACCTCCGCCTGAAGCCGGGCGTGGATGCCGAGAGCATCAATAGCCGTCTGGATGCCATGGTCGACAAATATCGTCCGGCGGAGGACAAGAAGTATTTCGGCTATGCGGCCAAGATTGCCCCCTTGCGTGACACTTACCGGGGATATGAGGATGTGCAACGCTCCAAGGTCATCTTGCTGGTCATGGGCTTTGCCATTCTCTTCATTGCCGCGCTCAACTATGCGCTTATCTCCATCTCCTCCCTCTCGCGCCGCGCCAAAGCCGTGGGTGTGCAGAAGTGCAGCGGGGCGAGCGGTGCGGGTATCTTCGGGATGTTCCTGACAGAGACGGCACTCATTATTATATTGTCCCTTTGCGTGATGGTGTTCCTGCTCTTTGCCTTCCAGGACTTTGTGGAAGATACGGCGAGCACCCGCCTGCACAATCTGCTGACCTGGCAACGCGCCTGGGTGCCGGCCCTGACGGTGCTCTTGCTCTTCGTGGTGGGCGGTGTCTTGCCGGGACAACTCTTTGCGAGGATACCCGTGACGCAGGTATTCCGCCGCTACACCGAGGGCAAGAAGGGGTGGAAGCGTCCGTTGCTCTTCGTGCAGTTTGCCGGCGTGGCCTTCATCTGCGGGGTGATGACGATGGTGACGGCGCAATATAATTATGTGTTGGACAAGGACATGGGGTTCGACCCTGCCCGGGTGGCCGTATCCACATGGATAGGCGTTAATAGGGATGAAGGCGAACAGGTGCGGGCGAAGTTCCTCAATATGCCTTATGTGGAGGCGATGACCTATTCTGCCAATTCCAATCCTGTGAGCGGATACAGCGGTACGTTCATTCCGGGTGAAGATGGACAACCGCTCTTTTCCTCGCGCTATGACGTTTGGGCGGACAATTATGCCGAGGTAATGGGTATGACCCTCTTGCAAGGGCGTATGCCGCGTGTAGGCAATGAGGCGGTAGTGAACGAGACCTTTGCAGAGATGATGCACTGGGGAAATGACGTAGTGGGTCGCACGCAAGATGTTGACGGGCAACGCATCAAAGTGGTGGGACTTCTGAAGGATTTCCAGATAGAGGGCTTTTTCCAGAAGCCGATGCCCTTTATTGCTTCCTATATGTATTACCCGTATGGAATCTTCACTTTCAAACTGAAAGAGCCATTTGGCGACAATCTCTTGAAATTGCAGCAGGCATTGGCCGATGCCTTCCCGGGGCGTAGCATCGATGTTTACTCCCTGCAACAAAGAGCCGAAAACCTCTACAACCCCGTCTGTGTCCTGCGCAACGCCATGGTGGTGGCCGCCATCGTCATGTTCTTCATCATGCTGATGGGCCTTCTGGGCTACACCGCCGACGAGGTGCAAAGGCGTTCCAAGGAGATAGCCATCCGCAAGGTCAACGGCGCGGAGGCCGGGGGCATCCTCGAACTGCTGGGGCGTGACATCCTTTGGGTGGCCTTGCCCGCAGTGCTCATCGGTGTAGGCGCATCGGCCTACGTCAACGAGCTGTGGCTGGACATGTTCTCCGTCACCGTGCCCGGCGGCTGGGCGGTGTATGTGCTGGTGGCCTTGGTCAACCTGCTGGTCATCCTCGCCTGCGTCCTGTGGCGCACGTGGCACATCGCCAACGAGAACCCGGTGCTC
>CASEKR010000025.1 GCA_949288585.1 uncultured Bacteroides sp.
GCCTCTGTACCAATGAACAAGGGTTTCAAACAGCGACGCTTCCTTTCCGAAAGCGGGTGCAAAGGTAGGGGCTTTATACGGAATAGACAAAATTATCAAAGACTTTTTTTCCACTTTTTTCGGAATTTATTTTAGCTCGCCTGGAATACAGAGAGTTACGAAGGTAGGAAAATGGATGGGGAAGGAGCGGAGGGGAAGGATGTACACATTATATTATTATATATAGGGGAAAGAGGATGGAGGGGGAATGACGCGGAGAAAGGACGGACATGCCCACAGTGTTTTTGGCTTGACAGGCAGATTTCATTATCTTTGCGACTTACAAAAGACAAAGACTTATGACAAACATCACCATCGTCGCGAAAGGCGACAGGGATAACCGGCTCATCGGCCGTTTGCTGGACGTCTGGCAGGCATCCGTCCGCGCCAGCCACCATTTCCTGACCGAAGCGGACATCCGCGCCCTGGCCCCGCAAGCCGAGGAGGCCTTGCGGCAGATTGAAACGCTGTGGCTCTTGCAGGACGGCCCGTCGCCCGTAGGCTTTATGGGCGTGCAGGAGCAGAAGATAGAAATGCTTTTCCTCCACCCCGGCTATTTCCGCAAGGGATTGGGCAAGGAACTGGTGCGGCGCGCGTGCCGCGAACTGGGCGTGGAATACGTAGACGTCAACGAACAGAACCCCGGCGCCACGCGGTTTTACGAACAGATGGGCTTCCACACCTTCCGCCGTGACGACAGGGACGACCAAGGCAACCCGTTTCCCATTTTAAGAATGAAACGCGCGCACTAACCCTGCCCGCCATTCCCCACAAAAATGCGCAAAAACATCCTTACACCCCGATGTCTCTTCCATCGGCCGGTCCCCGCCCGTACCCGGCTCGTTATTCCCTCGTTATCCCCTCGTTATTGGCTCGTTTCCGGCATAGGCGCTTAGAAACGAACCAGAGGCGGGGGAAGATTGGCGGAAGGGCGATAAAAAATCCTGAAAGAAGCGAAGGATGCCGGAGAAAAGATTTAACCAGTTTGAAATACAGACCGGGGTTAACTTTACATTTTTTCTTCTAACTTTGCAGGCGATAATCATTTTAACAAGCAGGCGTCCGCCTGCATTAACAACTATAAATATGAAGAAGACCTTGAAAAACCGATGGTGGAAAAGAGCGCTTTGCATCTGCGGATGCTGCGGGTGCCTGCTGGCGAACGTGAACGGACAAAACCTGGACCAATGGCAACGCGAACGGATTCCACTGGCGGGCATGTGGCAATCCAGCTTAGGCGACTGCCGCCTGCCCGGCACGACGGACGAGAACCGCCTGGGCGACGGGCGGCATTCCACCCAAACGACCTCCCAACTGACACGCCTTTACCCCTACTCCGGGCAGGTGACGTATGAACGCGACGTGGTCGTCCCGGCTTCGTGGAGCGGGAAACGCCTCCGGCTGGTGATGGAGCGTACAAAGCCCAGCACCCTATGGGTGGACGGGGACAGCATCGGCAGCTATGGCCACATCTACGCGCCCCATTGCTACGAACTGCCACCCTTGGCGGCAGGCACTCACCACATCCGCATCCGCATAGACAATTCGCCCACGGCCGTGCCCGCTGAGATACAAGGCTCGCACGCCTGGAGCGAATCCACCCAGACCAACTGGAACGGCATCTTGGGCGAATTTTTCATCGAGGCGCGCGACGGTTCCTACATCGAAGACGCGCAGGTCTATCCCGACCCCGAAAAAAAACAGGCCGAAGTCCGGCTGACGGTCTTCGCAGAGAAGAAGGGGAAGGCCGGCATCCGCCTCGACGGACAGTCGTGGAACGCACCTGAAACCCGCCGGATTGCCCCGGTACAAGAAGAAGTGACCCTGCAGGAAGGCAAGAACGAACTGGCCTTCACCCTCGACCTGGGGGACGACGCACTGCTGTGGAGCGAGTTCCATCCGGCCCTCTACCGGCTGGACATCGGGTTGCGCCAGGGCAAGCGGCAAGACGGCTGCCAGGTGGATTTCGGCCTGCGCCGCTTCTCCACCGAGGGCACACAGTTCGTGCTGAATGGCAAGAAGACCTTCCTGCGCGGCAAGCACGACGCCTGCGTCTTCCCGCTGACGGGCTATGCGCCCATGGACGTGGACGCATGGCGCAGGGTGTTCCAGACAGCCAAGCAATATGGCATCAACCACTACCGCTGCCATTCCTACACGCCCCCGGCAGCCGCCTTGCGCGCAGCCGACATCGAAGGCATCTACCTGCAAGTGGAACTCCCGCTGTGGGGGAACATCGAGCGCGAGAAGACCGCCCTGAACCACTTCCTGAAACGGGAAGGCGACATGGTGTTGCGCCAATTGGGTAATCACGCATCTTTCATGGCCTTGGGCTTAGGCAATGAACTGAACGGCGACGTCGAGGTGATGCGCGAATGGCTGGACGACTTCCGCAGGCAGGACAGCCGCCACCTCTACTACTTCGGCTCGAACAACTACCTGGGCTGGCGCGGCCCGCAAGACGGCGAGGACTTCTTCGTGACGTGCCGCGTAGGCGGTTCGGCCCTGTACGAGAGCCACGTGCGCGCCTCCTTCGCCTTTGTGGACGCCGAGCAGGGAGGCCTGCTGAACAACACCCGGCCCAACGCCGTGGCCAACTATGCACAGGCCATCGCCAACTGCCCTCGCCCGGTGGTGGGGCACGAGACCTGCCAGTTCCAGATTTATCCGGATTACCAGCAGATAGGCAAGTACAAGGGCGTGCTGTATCCCTACAACCTCGAAATCTTCCGCGACCGCCTGAAGCCCAACGGGCTGTACGCCCAGGCCGCCGCCTTCAGCCGGGCCACCGGGCGTTTCTCATTGGAATGCTATAAAGCCGACATCGAATATGCCCTGCGCACCCCCGGCTTCGGCGGCTACCAGATGCTGGACTTGCAGGACTATCCCGGGCAGGGCTCGGCACTGGTGGGCATCCTGGATGCCTTCATGGACAGCAAGGGCATCGTCGACCCGGAGACCTTCCACGGGTTCTGCGCCCCGGTGGTTCCGCTGGCCCTCATCCCCGACTTCTGCGTCAGGAACAGCCAGGAGCTTGACATCCCCCTCGCCCTCTTCAACTACGAAGAAGAAGACTGGAACCAACCGCTGACCTGGCAACTGACGGACGAAGACGGCGAGTGGACCCGGAGCGGGCGCATCCAGGCCGTCGTGGCGCAGGGCAGCGTGCAGACCGTCGGCCAGCTGCGCACCCCGCTGGAAGGCCTGCAAGCCCCCGCACGGCTGACACTGACGCTGAAGAGCGGCTCCTACCACAACTACTACCACCTGTGGGTCTATCCGGACGAGGCGGCAGAGGACACGGAAGGCATCTACGTCACCAGCCGGGCCGACGCCGAGATGAAGCGCAGGCTGGAAGCAGGCGGGCGCGTGCTCTTCCTCCCCCCGCACGACAGCATCGCCAAGCAGAGCGTGGGAGGGATGTTCACCCCCGACTATTGGAACTACGCCATGTTCAAGACCATCTCCGAGAACGCCGGCAAAGAGGTGTCGCCGGGCACGCTCTCCGTCCTGGTAGACCCCGCGCATCCGCTGTTCCGCCACTTCCCCACCGAGGAGCACAGCAACTGGCAATGGTGGAGCATCACCCGCAACGGCCGCCCCTTCGTGCTGGACGGGACGGACAAGGATTACCGTCCGCTGGTGCAGGTGATAGACAACGTAGAGCGCAACCACAAGTTGGGGCTGGCGATGGAAGCCACCGTCGGCCAGGGACGACTGTTGATGTGCACCGTCGACCTGGATGCCGTGGCCGGCACGCCGGAAGGGCAGCAATTCCGCACCGCCCTGCTGCGCTACATGAAGTCGCCCCAGTTTGCCCCGGCCGATGCCTGGACGTGGGAGGAACTGCAAACACTGCTGACCACCATCCCCGAAAGCCGGGACATCACGGGCGTGAAGAACGAGAGCGACTATGCCCATCCGGATAAGGAATAGGAGGCTGACAGCGCGCGGCCAGACAAAGCATTCAGAGGGCACCGGACATGGAAGTAACAGAGAGCCAAATCATTGAACAGCTGAAGGCAGGCAACGAAGAGGCCTACCGCTACCTGTACAGGCACCACTACCTTGTCTTGTGCCGCTTTGCCTTGGAATATGTGCACGACGCATACCAAGCCGAGTCCATCGTGGAAGACCTGATATTCCACCTGTGGGACATCCGGGAAACTTTGCAGGTCGACACGTCCCTGCGGAGTTTCCTGGTCCAGGCGGTGCGCAACCGCTGCCTCAACTACTTAGCCAGCGGCCAGCAACGTCACGAGACGCCTTTCTCGGAACTGGGCTTTTCGGAAGACGAAGACCTGTACAACCTGCCGCACAGCCACACGCCCTTGGGCACCCTGCTGGAAAAGGAATTGGAGGAAGAAATCGCGGCCGCCATACGCAACTTGCCCGATACCTGCCGGGACATCTTCATCAGAAGCCGCTTTGAGGGACAGAAACACGAAGAAATCGCCCGGCAACTGGGCATCACCGTGGCCACGGTGAAGTACCACATCAGGAAGGCAATGGACATTCTTAGCAAGGCTTTGTCGCATTTTCTCGTGGTTATTTTACTTTTTTTAGCATAGGGGACAAAAAAAATCGCATTTTTCACTATCCCTTTAGCTTTTTTCCTTGTCTTTTATATAGAAGCCATTTATCTATGGAAAAAGAACATGCACATATAGACGAATTGATTATGGATGTCCTGACGGGAAATGCCGGACGCGCCCAGCAAGACGAACTGGAAGCGTGGATGGCAGCGTCGGAAGCCAACCGGGCTTATTTCGAGCGTTTGCACGAGATATGGTTCTCGGCAGCATGTTCCTCCGACGACCGCCGGTTTGACGGGGAAGCCGCTTTCGCCCGCTTCCAGCGGCACGTGAAGGCGGCACGGCAGGCCGCCCCCCCCACCCGGCCCCGCCCCATCGGGAAGTTCCTGCGGCAGGCAGCCAGGTACGCGGCCATAGTGCTGCTGGCGGCCGGGACAGGCGGACTGGCCTACCAGGCGGGCAGGCACCAGGCGGAAACGCCGCTGGCGCCCATCGAAATCACTACGCCCGCCGGCGCACAGACGTGCGTCAGCCTGCCGGACGGCACCCAGGTCATACTCAATGCCGGGTCGAAGCTGGCCTATGACGCCGATTTCGGCCGGGAAGGCCGCGAGGTCCGGCTGACGGGGGAAGGCTATTTCGAAGTGGCCCACCAGGCGGAAATGCCCTTCTATGTGCATTCGTCGGACTTCCAGGTAAAAGTGCTGGGCACCAAGTTCAACATCTGCAACTACCCGGACGAAGGGCTGGCGACGGTCTCCTTGCTGGAAGGAAGGGTGTCGCTGAACGGCCACGGGCAGCCGGACAGGCCGCTCGTCCTGAGCCCCGACGAGCAAGCCGTCTGGGACAAGGCGACGGCACGGCTCTCCAAACAGGCCATGCCGGCGGATTCTGACGAACGGGCTTGGTGGAAAGACTGGCTGGTGTTCAGAGACTGGCCGCTGGAGCGCATCGTGCAAGTCCTGCAAAGGGACTACGATGTGCGGATAGAAATAGAAGAAGGCAGCTTGCCCGCTATGCGGTTCAATGCCGAGTTCCGCCGTTCGCAAAGCATAGAGACCATACTGGACCGCTTGCAGGCCACGGGAAAGTTCCGCTACGAACGCTTGAACGGAAGCTACTACCTCTATAAAGACAACTAATTGTTCAACCCTTAACAAAGAAACATCATGAGAAACAAAGACCCTTGAGAGACATTGAAAACGGTTGCCACATAAGTATAAAAGAAAAGGCCGGAAGATCTGGTACATCTCCCGGCCCGTCTTCCCGGCAACCTGATTTCCGAATCGCGACGTAAACAAGATGCGTGAGAAGGCTTGCAAAGTTACGTCTTTTTCTTCTCCACGCAGTCTTTATCACAATCTTTTAATCTTCAAAATTTAATTTTATGAATTACTGGAAAACCATGATTTTGACAGTAAGTGCTTTGCTATGCTTCTGCGTAGATGCGTGGTCACAAAGCATCTCACTGAAAATGAAGAACGTAACTATTGCAGAAGTAATAGCAGAGTTATCCAAGGAAGGGTATTCATTCGTGTACGCATCGGACGACCTGGATACGCGGAAAACCGTATCCATCCAGGCCGAAGACCTGAACGACGCACTGGCCCAACTGCTGGCAGGGCAGCCCTTGGCTTATGAAGTCAAAGACAAGAACATCATCATCCGGAAGAAAAACGCCCCTGCCTCCTCCGGACAAGGCACGGAACAGAAAAAGACCATCACCGGACGAGTGACGGACAGCCAGGGCGAACCGATTATCGGTGCCAACGTGCTGGAAATAGGCAATACCTCCAACGGCACCATCACGGACGTCAACGGGGATTTCAGCCTGACGATGCCCGCCGACGGGAAAATCCGGGTTTCGTTCATCGGCTACTCCGACCAGGTATTGACCCTGAACGGACGCAGTTCGGTCGTTGTCCGGCTGCTGGAAGACACCAAGTTGCTGGACGAGGTGGTGGTAGTGGGCTTCGGCACGCAGAAGAAGGTGAACCTGACCGGCTCGGTCAGCGTGGTGACGGCCGATGAAATCCAGGAACGCCCGGTGAGCAACGTGGCACAGGCCTTGCAGGGCATGGTGCCGGGCTTGCAGATTTCACAAAACACGGGTAACCTGGAAACCAATCCTTCCATCAACATCCGTGGTACAGGCACCATCGGACAGGGCAGTAGCGGCAACCCGCTCATCCTGATAGACGGCATGGAGGGAGACATCAATTCGCTCAACCCGCAGGATATCGAGAACATCTCGGTGCTGAAAGACGCGGCTGCCTCATCCATCTACGGTTCGCGCGCGCCCTTCGGCGTCATCCTGATTACGACCAAATCGGGCAGTACGGAAGGTAAGACGAATGTCAACTACAACAACAGCTTCCGCTTCGGCACGCCCATAAAGCTGAACAGGCTGATGAACTCCGTAGATTTTGCATCTTGGCTGAATGACGCGCAGAGCAACGGCGGTTCTGCTGTGTATGTGGAGGAGGATCGGATGCAGCAGATTGTGGCCTGGCACAACGCAAGGCCTTACAAGCCCGGACAGCGCATCACGGACGACGGCACCATCCTGTACAGCATCCCCGCCGGAGACAACGGCATGTGGATGGACGCCTATGATAATGGTATAGACGACGTGGACTGGTTCGGCGAGGTGTACAAAGACTGGACGTTCTCGCAAGAGCACAATTTCAGCGTGAACGGCGGAAGCAAGAAGCTGAATTACTACGCATCGTTGGGCTATATGGGACAGGACGGCTTGCTGAACCTGGGCGACGACGGCCTGAAACGCTATACGACTACGGCCAAACTCAACTCGCAAGTCACTGACTGGCTGAAGTTCCGCTACAACGTGCGTTTCACCCGCATGGACTACCACCGGCCTTCGGAATATACCGACGGTCTGCTGTGGGACTTGAGCCGCCAGACGTGGCCCATGCTGCCGCTGTACGACCCTAACGGCTATTGGTACGAAGGCCCGTCCGTGGGATTGCGCCTGGGCGAGAGCGGCGACTATAAGACACAAACCGATAACATATACCAACAACTGGGACTGGACATAGAACCCATCAAGAACTGGGTGACGCATATCGACTTCAACTACCGGACCATGTCAATGACCACGCATGAGGATTACAAGCTGCGCTACAACCACGACGTGAACGGCAACCCGGTACAGTCGACCCACCGCACGGATACGAGCGTAAAAGAAGCCTCACAGAAAGAAGACTACTACAACTTCAACATCTATACGGAATACACGCACTCCTTTAAGGAAACGCATAATTTCCACATCATGGCCGGTTTCCAGGCCGAGGAACTGAAGCAGCGCAAATCCAGTGCCAAAGCCTATGGCATCCTGTTCCCCGACAAACCGGAAATCAACCTGACCAACGGCATGGTGAACGGGGAAGCAAGGCCTGCCGAGACGAGCGGCGAGCGCAACGAGTGGAGCACGGCCGGCTTCTTTGCCCGCCTGAACTATGACTACCTGGGCAAGTACCTGCTGGAGGTGAACGTGCGTGCCGACGGTTCTTCCCGCTTCCGCAAAGGGAACCAGTGGAAGACGTTCCCGTCCGTGTCGTTGGGTTGGAACATCGCCCGTGAGAACTTCTTTGAAAACCTGACGGACAAGGTGAGCATGCTGAAACTGCGCGCTTCCTACGGTACCCTGGGCAACCAGAATACCACCAACTGGTATTACACCTACCAGACCTTGTACATGAACAGCAATGCAGGCGGCTGGCTGATAAACGGAACCAAGCCCAACACGGCCTCTGTTCCCGAATTGGTGTCCACCGGACTGACCTGGGAGACCATCGAATCCTGGAACATCGGCTTGGACTGGGGACTGTTCAACAACCGGTTGACAGGTTCGTTTGATTACTACGTGCGCAACACCAAGGACATGGTGGGCAACGCGCCCGAATTGCCGTCGATTCTGGGTACCGGTGTCCCGGTCACCAACAACACCGACTTGCGCACATTGGGCTGGGAACTGTCCATAGCCTGGCACGACCAACTGGACAACGGGTTGTATTATGGTGCCAGCTTCAACGTGGCAGACGCGCGCACTAAAATCACACGCTACCCCAACAACCCGACCAATGCCATCAGCACTTACATCGCCGGACGTTACATGAACGAAATCTGGGGATACGAGACTGTGGGACTGGCCCGGACGGACGAGCAGATGCAAGCCCACCTGGCCACGCTGCCCAACGGCGGACAGGACGCCCTGGGTTCGGACTGGAAAGCGGGCGACATCATGTATGCCGACCTCAACCACGACGGCAAGATTTCCGCAGGCAGCGGCACGCTGGACGACCCCGGCGACAAGAAAGTGATAGGCAACAGCACACCCCGCTTCCTGTTCGGCCTGAACCTGAACGCCAGTTGGAAAGGCGTGGACATCCAAGCCTTCTTCCAAGGCGTGATGAAGCGCGACTACTGGCAGGGCAGCACCTACATGTTCGGCGCAATAGGCAAAGGCATCTGGTGGAGCACCGGCTTGCGGGAAGTGCATGACTACTTCCGCAATGAAGACACTTGGTCGGTTGCAGCAGGTTACCAGCAGGCCAACACGGACGCTTACCTGCCCCGCCCACTGTGGAACGACAAGAACATACAATGCCAGACGGGCTACCTGCAAAGTGCCGCCTACATCCGTCTGAAGAACCTGCAAATAGGCTACACGCTGCCTCAACAACTGACCAAGCGCTGGGGCATCGAAAAGCTGCGCGTTTTCTTCTCGGGCGAGAATCTGTGGACAGGCACCAGCCTGGCCAAGCAGTTCGACCCGGAAACCATCTCCGGCGGTAACAACGGCATGGAAGGCAACAGCGGCAGTACTTACCCGATGCAAATGACTTTATCTTGCGGATTAAACGTAACCTTCTAACAATAATAATTATGAAACGGATTAGTTTGAAATACATATTGACTTTAGGACTGGCGGCCTGCCTTTTCTCCTGTGAAGACTTTCTGGACAAGGAACCGCTGTCATTGGCCACTCCCGAAGACTATTACCAAAGTGCCGACCAACTGCAAGCGGCTGTGAACGCCTTGTACGAAGGAATCTTGCCTTCGCACGGGTCGGGCGTGACGGGATATGGCACCTTCGCCACAGACCGCAACACGGATAACCAGGCTTACACCAGCGCCGACACGAAATATGCCAAAGGACAATGGAAAGTCCCGATGGACGAAAGCGGCAACTGGAACTGGGACAACGTGCGCGACATCAATTACATCCTGGGCGAAGCCACACGGCACTACGAGAACGGAGAAATCAGCGGGGACGACAGAAGCATCAGGCAATATCTGGGAGAACTGTACTTCCTGCGGGCTTTCTCTTACTTCAAGTTGCTCCAGAAGTTCGGCGACCTGCCCATCATCAAGGAAGCCCTGCCGGACAATGCCGCCACCCTGACGGAAGCCAGCAAGCGGAGCCCCCGCAACGAGGTGGCACGCTTCATCTTGTCGGACCTGGACTTGGCCAAAGACTATATGTCAGACAACTTCGACCCCAACCGCAACCGCCTGTCGCCGGACGTGGCCTTGCTCATCAAGTCGCGCGTGGCTTTGTTCGAGGCTTCCTGGTTGGAGAATTTCAAGGGCACGCCTTTTGTCCCCAACGGAGAAGGCTGGCCGGGAAAAGCAAAGGACTACAACGCCAACTATGAATATCCCAGCGGCGGCATCGACAAAGAGATAGAATGGTTCTACACCCAAGCGGCAGAAAGCGCCGAAATCGTGGCAGACAAGTACAAGAACCAACTGGTACGGAACACAGGCGAGATACCCCAATCGGAGAGCGACCCCACGAACCCCTACTTCGCGATGTTCGGCGCTCCGGACATGGTGAACTATCCCGAAGTCCTGCAATGGAGGGAATACAGTTACAGCATGGGCATCTTCTGCAGCACCGAAGAGCATGTCACCCGTGGCAACGACGGGAGCGGCCCCACGCGCGGCCTGGTGGAAGGCTTCGTGATGATAGACGGCAAGCCCATCTATGCGCAGCACGACGGATTCGCCTACAACGACCAGACGCTGGCCAATGTCCGCCAGAATGCCGACCCGCGCCTGCACATCTTCCTGAAAGAACCTGGCCAGGTGAACCTTTTCCTGAACATGGACTCCGAAGCCGACCATGGCACGGAGATAGAGCCTTATCCCAACATCCTCGGGGGAGAAGCGGTGAGCGTGACAGGATACCTGCTGCGCAAAGGAGGTACATTTGACAAGGCGCGCACCATGAATGCCAGGGGCTACACGAACAGCATCACGTTCCGCGCCACGGAAGCCTTGCTGAACTACATGGAAGCCGAATACCAGTTGACCAAGAGCCTGAATGCCGGGAAGATACTGGAATACTGGAAGGCGGTGCGCACTGCGGCCGGCTTCACGGGCGAGGCCGTAGACCCCCAGACAACCATCAATGCGACGGACATGAGCAAAGAGAAGCTGGACTGGGGCGCCTGGACAGGCGGCAAGCTGTTGACGGATGCCGTGCTCTACAACATCCGGCGTGAACGCCGGTGTGAGTTGATGGCCGAAGGGCTGCGCTGGATGGACCTGTGCCGCTGGCGTTCGCTCGACCAGATGACCACGGAACCGTACCACGTGGAAGGCTTCCACTTGTGGAACACGCCTATGGAAGACTGGTATGAAGGCCTGATCTATGACGGTAGCTCTTCATCCACTGCCTCCAGCCCGGACTTGAGCGAATACCTCCGCCCGTTCGAGAAGAACATGACGTCCGGCAACCTGTTCCGCGACGGTTGGACCTGGAGTCTGGCGCAATACCTGTTCCCGATTCCCATCAAGCAACTCCAACTGACATCGACAAACGGAGCGTCCATCGAGGCTTCGGTCATGTACCAGAACCCCTATTGGCCGACAACGGCGGACATGCCGGCTGAGAAGTAACAAAGCACTTGCGGGATTGTGCGGATTTATCCGGCGGGCGGGACAGCCTGCCGGAAGCACAATCCCGCTTCCTTTTCGGAAGGCCATGATTTCCGCATCGCCCATCCGGTTCGCCTTGTTCCGATGCTTATGAATTCTGTCTTCAACCATCCATTTTTCCTGTACCTTGGCAAAATCCTTGTAAAAGTCATCCGCCATACAACAAAATTCCGTAACTTTAGAGCCTGAGAACATAGAAGTGTCGCTATAAGCTTAAGGTTTTTATCGTTATACTCCTATTTTTCAAACCATTAATTTCAATCTTTATAACAAACTCACATTATCAACAAAATTCTTATCATGAAACTAAAGACATTGCTACTATGCACAAGCCTGGCAGCAGGCATTGCGCCCTCCATGGCCGCTCCGGCAGAGGACGCCGCATTATTCACCCCCGTGCAGGAAACGGAGTTACGCCTCCCGGCCGTACCGTTGCTCATGTCAGACCCGTTCTTCTCCGTATGGTCGGCCTACGACAACTTGCAGGAAGGGACGACCACGCACTGGAGAGGAGATGAAGCCCCCAAACCCCTGGTTGGAGCGGCACGCGTGGACGGGGTGACTTACCGCTTCATGGGAGCGGAAGAAGAGGGCTTTGAAAAGGCTGCCACGCAACAGTCGGTAGACGTGTTGCCCACTCAGACTTATTACACTTTCTTATGCGGCCCCGTGGAAGTAAAGGTGGTCTTCACCGCGCCGTTGCTTATGGATGACCTGGACTTGCTGTCCACGCCCATCAATTACATCTCTTACCAAGCCCGTTCGCTGGACAAAAAGGTGCATGATGTACAGATTTACATCGAGACAAGCCCCTGGATGGCCGTGGACGACATCAAGCAACCCACCATCTCCAAAGCCTTCCGGAAGAACGGATTGGCTTACCTCCAGTCGGGCACTATCAACCAGCCTTACCTGGAAAAGAAAGGGGACTTCGTCTGCATAGACTGGGGCTACGTCTACTTGGCCGGGAAGACCCACACGCAGGCCTCGCTCTGCTTAGGCGACCGGAAAAGCGTCAAGCAGGCCTTTGCCCACGAAGGGAAGTTGCCCGTCTCACGCACCGAAATCATCAACCGCGACACGCTGGCAGCCCCTGCCCTGGCCTATTGCGAAGACTTGGGCCTGGTGGACAAAACCGGAAACAACGGCTTCGTCATGATTGGCTACGACGACATCTATTGCATCGAATACATGTACCAACGCCGCCAGGCTTACTGGAAGCACGAGGGGGAAGTCAGCATCTTCGACGCCTTCGAACGGGCTTGTGCCAGCTATGAAGACGTCATGCGTCGCTGCCGCGAATGGGACAAAATGATTTGGGAGGACGCCGAGAAAGCCGGAGGACGCGAATATGCGGAAATCCTGGCTGCCACGTACCGCCAAGCCGTAGCCGCGCATAAGCTGTTCAAGGATGAAAAGGGGAATATCCTCTTCTTCTCGAAAGAAAATGCCAGCAACGGGAGCATCAACACGGTGGATGTCAGCTATCCGTCTATCCCCCTGTTCCTGCTCTACAATCCGGAGTTGGTGAAAGGCATGACAACCAGTATCTTCGATTACAGTGCCAGCGGGCGTTGGAGCCAGCCCTTCCCGGCGCATGACCTGGGTCGCTATCCGGTGGCCAACGAAGACCTGCACGGCGCAGGCGGCATGCCGGTGGAGGAAAGCGGGAACATGCTCATCATGGCAGCCGCCATCGCACAGGCGGAGGGAAATGCCCAATATGCAGCCCGGTATTGGCCGCAGCTGACAGGCTGGGCGGACTACCTGATGGAACACGGGCAAGACCCGGCAGACCAGCTTTGCACGGACGACTTTGCCGGACATTGGGCACACAATGTCAACCTTTCCGCCAAGGCCATTGTCGGCATTGCGGCATACAGCCGGTTGGCACACATGCTGGGCATGGACGACACGGCGGAACGCTACCAGCAGAAAGCCCGCGAGATGGCCAGGAAGTGGGAACAGACGGCCGACGACGGAGACCATTACCGCTTGGCCTTCGACCGCCCGGGGACCTGGAGCCAGAAGTACAATATGGTCTGGGACAAACTGTGGGGATTGGGACTGTTCTCCCAAGAGACCGTGCAGAAAGAGATTGCCTACTACCTGAGCAAGCAAAACCGGTATGGCCTGCCCTTGGATAGCCGCAAGGAATATACCAAATCGGACTGGATTATGTGGACGGCAAGCATGGCTCCTGACCAGGAAACGATGCTCCGCTTCATCAGCCCGGTATATGATTACATCAACGAGACACCCACCCGTTGGCCGATTGGCGACTGGCACGAGACTGTGGAAGGGACTGCCATCAACTTCCGGGCACGCTCGGTGGTGGGCGGCTATTGGATGCCGGTGCTGATGCAGAAGATGCAAGGACTGGTGCCGTGGGAATGACGCTAACCCGGCAAAAGCGGACAAGCAGGAATAGGAATGAAAGCCATTTACCAGTTTTTCAAGCAAAATACCCGGCCAATGGTACAACCTATGGAAGAATGTAGTACCTTTACGCCAAACAAAAGACAAATTGCAATGAAACGATTATTCAGCATTCTGGTTATCATAGCTTTATGCTACTTCTGCTTGCCCGAAACCGCCCAAGGGCGGGGCAATGACTTTAGCCAACAAGCGCAGGAAAGCCTCCGAAAAAAAGAATACATCCGGGCGCGCTACTTGTTCCTTCAGGCTTATGAGGCTTATGCGTCGGCTACCCCTCCGGACTATGCCCAAGCGGTGGAGTGCGGGGTACAGGCCGCCGCGCTCTACCATCGCGAGAACTATTACAACGAGGCTTTCGAACTGCTCTACGCAGTGGAACGTACCCTTATCGCCGGGGAGAAAACAACCGGAAAGGAGATGCCTGCCCTGCGATACCCGGTGACGCGCGAACGCCTGCGGATGTACATCAAGCTCCGCAAGACGGCCAGTGCCAAGGAACAACTGTCCAAACTGGAAGGATGGGCAGAAGCCGCCCAGGTCGATTCGCTATCCACTGATTTGCTCTACACCCAGGCCAATTACTTCTACACCTTCGGGATGAACGCCCAGGGCGACCAAACCTTCAACCGCTTGGTGGAACGGTATGCGCAACAAGCGGACTACGACAAGGCAGAAGCCTGTTACCAGGAACTGATAGGCAGGAGCCGCCGCGCGGGAAACACGGGCATGATGGCGCGCGCCTACTCCAACTACATGGCTTGGCACGACTCCATTGCCCATATCAAGGCACAGAAAGAGTATGACGCCCTGAAAGCCCAATACGACGGCGCACAGCAGACCATTGGCGAGAAAGACAAGGCTTTGTCGGCCCGCCGCTACACCATTGTCGGGCTGTGCATCTTGGCAGCCATCTTGGCGGGAGCGTTGGTATTAGGGGGCGTTGTGCTGTTCCGCTTCATCCTGCTCACCCGCAAGCAGAAGAAAATCATCGGCACAGTGAACGAGCACCTGGCACTGAAAACAAAGTTCATCCACAACATCTCCGCCCAGATGAACCCCACGCTGGACACACTGGATGCCTCGCAGCCAGGCGTGCAGGCCCTGAAGTCGTTTTCGGCCCACATTGAGGAGCTTTCGGCCTTGGAAGACAGCCTGGCCGAGCCTTATGAGACAGAAGAGACAAACGTGTCGGCCTTCTGCGAGAAAGTGATGAAGGAGGTACGCGGCCAAGTGAAGGAAGGCGTCACGCTGACGGTCAACGCGCCCAAGTTGAACGTCCGTATCAACACGGAGCACACCGCCAAAATCTTGCGCCACCTCCTGCTGAACGCCGCCGAATATACGCCCACCGAAGGAAAAATCTGGCTGGACTTCAAGAAACGCGGGGCACACACCCACCAGTTCGTCGTGACGGACACGGGCTGTGGCATCGCCGAAGAACGTCGGGCCGACCTCTTCAAGCCTTTCAACGCCGTGCGCGACCTGACGCAAGGCGACGGCCTGGGTCTGCCCATCTGCTCCTTGGAGGCCACGAAGATGAACGGCACCCTTACTTTGGATACGGGCTACACCAAGGGGGCAAGGTTTGTGCTGGAACTGCATGCTTAGGCAAGCCCCTGCATAGACACGGAAACATTCATAACTTAACCATACCCAATAATGAAAACAAGAATCTACTTCATAGCGGCAGCCCTTTGCTGCCTGCTGGCAGGGAACCAACTGTTCGCCCAGCAACAAGTGAAAAACATCCGGCAAATCCTTTCGGACCCCGAAACAGACCAGGTACTGGTGGTGGCCCACCGTGCCTATTGGCGGAGCCTGGCGCCCGAGAACTCCCTGGCGGCCATAGACAGTGCCATCAACCTGAAAATAGACATGGTGGAACTGGATGTCTGGAAGACCAAAGACAACCATCTGGTACTGATGCACGACCCCACCGTCGACCGGACAACCAACGGCAAGGGAAAAGTCGCAGACCTGACATTGGCTGAAATCAAACAACTGCGCCTGAAAGACAAAGACGGCAACCTGACAGGACACCAAGTGCCGACCCTGAAAGAAGCTTTGCTGCTGGCTAAAGGGAAAATCATGATAAACCTGGACAAGGCTTACCCTTACTTTGACGAAGTGTATCCGCTGCTGGAGGAAACCGGCACCACCGACTTGATTGTCATGAAAGGCAACGCGCCGGCCGCCGCCGTCAAGAAAGACTTCGGCCGCTACCTGGACCGCATCCTGTACATGCCCATCGTGACGGCAGAGGGAGAAGGAACCCTGAAAGCCGTGCAGGAATACATCGACCTGCTGCATCCGGTGGCTTTCGAAATTGTCTTCCCGGAGGGCAAAGAGCCTGTCTGCCTCCAGATAAAGCAATTGCTGGAAGGGAAAAGCCTGGTTTGGTCCAACAGCATGTGGGGAGGCCTGTCTGCCAACTATACCGACGATGCCGCGCTGAAAGACCCGGAAGCTATCTATGGGCACCTGGTGCGCGTGCTGGGCGCACGCCTCATCCAGACAGACCGCCCCGTAGAATTGCTGGAATATCTGCGCAAGAACGGCTGGCACGACTGATGACAGGCAAAGGCGCCGGACAACAGCAAGAACGAATCCAAGAACTTTTCAATAAGAAACACAATGAATCTCAAAACACTTAGTTACGGACTGCTGTCCGTGGCACTGGCGGCATGCGGCAGCAGCCCCCGCACCGTAGAGAACCCTTTGATAGAGACGGCCAACACGATGGTGCTCGACGTCTCGCGCGTGGAACTGACGGACACTGCGACCATCGTAAAAGTCGACGCGTACTTCAACCCGCATATGTGGATTAAGATTGCGTCGGACACCTACCTCCGGGCCGACGGCAAGAAGTATGCCCTGACCGGCGCGGAAGGCATCACGCCCGACTCGCTGTTCTGGATGCCCGAATCCGGCGAGGCTTCTTTCCGGCTGACGTTCCAGCCCCTGCCCCTGCGCACCAAGTCGTTCGACTTCATCGAGTCCGATTGCGAGGACTGCTTCAAGCTGTTCGGCATCGACCTGACCGGGAAGAAAGCGTATGACGCGCCAAGCAACATCCCCGCCGAAGCCCTCGCGATGGACGGCGACGCGCCGATGCCCGCCCCCATCTTCCAAAGCGGGGAGACAACGGTGGAAGTGCACTTGCTGAACTACCGCGAGGAATTGGGGAAAATGCTCAACCTATACGTCAACAACATGATGGGCGGACAGCAAGAAGACATCGCCTCTATCGACCCAGAGACAGGGACAGTGACCTTCCGGTTCATGCAATACGGCCCTGCCCAAGCTCTCCTGGTCATGGGCAGAGACATGGTGGGTAACGGCATCTGGCTGGCGCCCGGCGAACATGCCTCGTTCTACATAGACATGCGGACGAACGGGCAGAGACTCGTTGCCCGCCGCAATGACTACCAGTTTCCTGCCCTCCGGCTGATGTATGCTACGGGCACTTACGCCAATCTGAACAATGTGTGGAACCGCGAACCTATCACGCATTTCCGCTCCATGGACCTATACGGCGAGAACTCGGCATCTTGCCACGAGATGAGCGCCAAAGACTATACAGAGTTCATCCAACAGACCTACCGGGCTACTTCGGACAGCATTGCCAACGACACCCTCTGCCCCCTGGCCAAGGAAGTCATGCAATGGACGCTGAAACAACAAACGGTAGGAGCGTTGGTGAACGGCGATTACACTCGGGAACAAAGCTACCGGTGGGCCCACAAGGATTGGGACTATGAACATCCGGTAAAGGGCATAGAGAAACTGACGTCGGAACAACAAGCCTCCGTCTGCCAACTGTTCAGCCTGGACGAGCCGATGATGCTGATGGGCATCCGCCCCTACGAATATGCCTCTTACGTGGCATATGCCGACGAAGCATGGGCGAAGGCAGCCAACATCCAGGGCGGCCTGGTCGGCTCGCTCCGCAAGTTTGCCCGGTTGGTACGAAATGCAGACGGAGGAGACCTGGACGAGAAAGACCTGAGCGTCTTTACGCCGGAAGAATCCTTCTACGCCGAAGCCCTGAAGACAATGAAGCAAACGGCGCTGGACAAGCTGAAAGCCGTGGAGGGCCAGGCCGTCATCGAGCCGACACCCGAGGTGCCGACAGAGGAGTTGTTTGAAACCATCGTGGCGCCCTACCGGGGGAAAGTCATCCTCGTGGACTTCTGGAACACGTGGTGCGGCCCGTGCCGGGCGGCCCTCAAGCAGACCGAACCGCTGAAGGACACAGTGTTGAAGGACGACAACTTAGTATGGATTTACATCGCCAACGAGACTTCGCCCCTCGTGCAATACAAGACGGTGATTCCCGGCATCAAAGGCAAGCATTTCCGCCTCAACGACAAACAGTGGGCTTACCTCTGCAAGATGTTCGGGATTGACGGCATCCCGTCGTACGTCGTGGTGGACCCGGACGGCAGCTATGGCCTGCGCAACGACCTGCGCGACCACAGCCGGCTGGTGACGGTGCTGAAAGAAAAGCTGAAGAAGAAGTAAACGCATCCCCCCAAAAAGAGGGTGTGCCGAGAATGAGCGTTGCTATCAAACTGTCATGCTGAACGCATGTGAAGCATCTCCCGAAAGCAAAAGTCAGCAGGAGATCCTTCACTACGTTCAGGATGACAGAGCAAAACGATAGTCAAAACTCATTCCGATACGCCCTCGAACTGCCAACAGGTATTGGGCTACTTACCGCAACGCCTCGACCTCGTCGGGCGTGAGCGGTATTTTTTTGCCCAGGCGGCGGGCGCCGGTCGCGGTGATGAGGTAGTTCTCCTCGTTGCGGATGCCGCCGAAGTGCCGGTATTCCTCCACCTTGTCATAGTTGATGAAGTCGGTGAACTTGCCTTCCCCGCGCCAGAGGTCGATGAGTTCGGGGATGAAGTAGATGCCCGGCTCGACGGTGTGCACGAAGCCCGGTTGCAGGGGGATGGCCAGGCGTTGGCTCTTGCGGCCGAACTGGGTGCTCTTCGGCTGGCCGTCGTAGCCCACCCAGATTTCGCCCAGGTTCTCCATGTCGTGCACGTCAAGCCCCATCATGTGTCCCAGCCCGTGGGGATAGAACAAGGCGTGGGCGCCTTCGCGCACGGCGTCTTCCGTGTTGCCCTTCATCAGGCCCAGTTCTTTCAGGCCGTCCACCATGACGCGGGCGGAGAGGTCGTAGACGTCCATGTAGGGGATGCCCGGGCGGAGAGCCTTGACCGACTCCAGGTGCATGGCGTTCTGTATCTCGTAGACGGCGCGCTGGCGCGGGGTGAAGGTCTTCGAGACGGGGATGGTGGACGACATGTCGCCGCAGTAGCCCGACGGCAACTCGGCGCCGGCGTCGATGAGGAAGAGTTGCCCCTCCTCGATGCGGTTGCCGTGGTAATGGTTGTGCAGGGTCTGCCCGTTGATGGTGGCGATGGTGGCGAAGGAAAGCTCGCAGTTGCGGCTCTCGGCCACGCGGTTCATCTCTGCGACGACTTCGTACTCATACATGCCGGGGCGGATGAAGCGCGTGGCGGCAATGTGCATGTCGGCCGTGACGTCGCACGCGCGTTCTATCTCGGCTATTTCCTCGTCCGTCTTCACGTTGCGCTGGGCCACGATGGCGCGGATGAAGGGCACCGAACCCTCCTGCCTGCCCGGAGGCACGCCCAGCCAGTCCATCAGTTTCAGCTTGTGCTCCGCGCGGTAGGGAGGCAGGTAGTGGATGGCGCGCCCCTGCTGGACGGCCTTGTGCAGGTAGCCGGTCAGCTGGGCAGAAGGCAACGTCTCGGTGATGCCCACGGCGGCGGCCTTCTCGTGCAGGGTGGGCTGCGTCCCCATCCAGACAATGTAGTCGATGGACAGTTCGTCGCCGAAGATGATTTCACGGTCCTCGTCGACGTCAATCAGTGCATTCAGCCCGGCGAAAGCCAGGCCGAAGTAATAGAGGAAGGAGGAATCCTGGCGATAGCGGAAGGTGTTGTCCTCGTAGTTGAGTCCCTGTTCGTCATTGCCCAGGAACAACAGCACGCCGCTGCCCACAGCCTTCTTCAGGGCGGCACGGCGCTGGATGTAAGTCTCTTTTGCAAACATAGTTTTACCAGTCTTTTTTAGATCGGTTTCTAATCCATTGTATATCAACGCCCCACGAAGCCGGAGGAAGCGCCGGCAGAAACGTTTGCGCCGAGTGCACCCGGGATAACCACGGAGTGCACCCGGGACAACCACGGAGTGCACTCGGGGCAACCGCCATCCGTACCCGGCGGAAACCGCCGCCCCTCCCCCGCCTGGCAGGGAAAAGTTCCCAAAGATAAGAAGAAAAAAAGAAAGCACGACATCCGGACGGCAAAAATCGGCTCCGGGCCGAAATATCGCCCCGCAATGTTTCGCTTTCGCAAACTATTCATTACTTTTGTAGCCGACAATCATCGAAACAAAGAAGATATGGCACAAGCATCCCGACAAGTCCAGACACAGACGCAGCAACAGGTGCAAACCCTGTCGCCCCAACAAATCCTGGTAGTCAGGCTGTTGGAACTGCCCGCCGTGGAACTGGAAGACCGCGTGCGCGCCGAGCTCCTGGAGAACCCCGCGCTGGAAGAAGGCAAGGAAGAAACGCACAATGACGACTATGCCGACACGCCGGAGGCAGAACGCGAAAGCCCCGAAGACGGGGGCGACACGGACTACGACTCGCTGAGCGACTACCTGACGGAGGACGACATCCCCGACTACAAACTGCAGGAGAACAACCGCAGCCGCGACGAACGGGCGGAAGAAATCCCCTTCTCGGACAGCACCTCCTTCTACGAAACCCTGAAAGAACAACTGGGCGAACAGGACCTGACGCCCCACCAGCGCGAACTGGCCGAATACCTCATCGGCTCCTTGGACGACGACGGCCTGCTGCGCAAGCCACTGGACAACATCTGCGACGAACTGGCCATCTACGCCGGCATCGAAGCCACCCCGCAGGAACTGGAACAGGTGCTGAAAGTCATCCAGGACTTCGACCCCGCCGGGCTGGGCGCGCGCGACCTGCAAGAGTGCCTGCTCATCCAGATACGCCGGAAAATGCAACAACGCCGCAACGAACCCGACCCGCTGCTGCAGACGGAAGAACGCATCGTGCAGGATTGCTACGAAGAGTTCACCCGCAAGCACTGGGACAAGATACAGCAGAAACTGGGCATCGACAAAGACACGGCCGAGCGCGCCATCCGCGAAATCTGCCGCCTCAACCCGCGCCCGGGCGCCTCGATGGGCGAAGCCATCGGCAAGAACATGCAGCAGATTGTGCCCGACTTCATCGTGGAGACGGAAGACGACGGCACCATCAACCTGTCGCTCAACAACCGCAACGTGCCCGAACTGCGCATGAACCGCGACTTCACCACCCTGCTGGAAGAGCACACGCGGAACAAGGCCAACCAGTCGAAAGAATCGCGCGAAGCCATGCTCTTCCTCAAACAGAAGGTGGACGCCGCGCAGGGATTCATCGACGCCGTGAAGCAACGGCAGAACACCCTGCTGAAGACCATGCAGGCCATCATCGACCTGCAACAGCCCTTCTTCCGCGAAGGAGACGAATCGCTGCTCCGCCCCATGATACTGAAAGACGTGGCCGAACGCACCGGGCTGGACATCTCCACCGTGTCGCGCGTCAGCAACAGCAAATACGTGCAGACCAACTTCGGCATCTACCCGCTGAAGTTCTTCTTCAGCGACGGCTACGTGACCGAAAGCGGCGAAGAAATGTCCGTCCGCGAGATACGCAAGATACTCAAGGAGTGCATCGACAACGAAGACAAGGCCAAACCCTACACCGACGACGAACTGGGCGAGATGCTCAAGCAGAAAGGCTACCCGATAGCCCGCCGCACCGTGGCCAAGTACCGACAGCAGATGAACATCCCCGTGGCCCGCCTGCGCAAATGACTACGCCCATGAGAGCAGAAGCATACACGGAAGCGAACGAAGAGAAACGGTTGGCACAAGCCTCGCGCTGGGTGTCGTTCATCTTCACGCCCTTCTCCATCCCCTTCCTGGCCTTCCTGGCCATCTTCTTCTGCACCTACCTGCGCATGATGCCCCTCAGTTACAAACTGCTGGTGCTGGCCGTGGTCTACATCTTCACCATCTTCCTGCCCACGCTCACCATCTTCCTCTTCCGCAAGCTGAACGGCTTCAGCCTGCGCGACCTGGTGGAACGCCGGCGGCGCTACGTCCCCTTCCTGCTCACCATCACGTCCTACGCCTTCGGCCTGGCCATGATGTACCGCATGCGCCTGCCGTGGTACCTGGTCAATATCATCTGGACCGCCCTGGTCATCATGGTCATCTGCGTCGTGGTCAACCTGCGCTGGAAACTCAGCGAACACATGGCCGGCGCGGGCGCCGTGATAGGCGGCATCACCGTGTTCTGCTCGCTGTTCAACTACAACCCCGTCTGGTGGCTGTGCTTCTTCATCCTCGTCTCCGGGCTGCTGGGCAGCGCGCGCATCATCCTGCGCCACCACACCCTGGGCGAAGTGCTGGGCGGATTCTTCACGGGACTGGCCTGCTCGATACTGGTGCTCGACCCGTTCTATGCCGTCATGCTGCGAATATTCTTTCATTCTATAATCCATTAAAAACAAACTGTTATGAACTATCCGACAAACGTCAAGTACACCAAGGAACACGAGTGGATCCGCCAAGAAGGCGACATTGCCTACGTAGGCATCACCGACTACGCCCAACAACAACTGGGCGACATCGTGTTCGTCGACATCCAGACCGAAGGCGAAACGCTGCAGGCCGGCGAGACCTTCGGCACCATCGAAGTAGTGAAAACCATCTCCGACCTCTTCCTCCCCGTCACCGGCGAAGTGCTCGAACAAAACGCCGACCTGGCCGACCAGCCCGAACTGGTCAACCAAGACCCCTACGGCAAAGGATGGCTCGTCAAAATACGCCCGGCCGCCGATGCCGACTTCGACAGCCTGCTGGACGCCGAAGCGTATAAGGCGCTTATCAATGAGTGACAAATAGGAATTTAGCGGGGCGAAGCCCCGCAGGAGAAGTTAAAGGAGTTAGAGAAGTTATCACTTCGCTTCGCTCCGTTAGAAGTTAAAGCAAATACCTTGTGTATGGCATACATACAAATCGCCGGATCAACTATTGGCTTTAACTCCTTAGCCCGCCTTGGCGGGCGATAACTTCTTCTAACTCCTTTAACTTCTCAAAAATAAATTATCATTTAACCCCGTACAATATGACCCCCATAGTTAGCATCATCATGGGCAGCACCTCCGACCTGCCGGTCATGGAGAAAGCCGCGCAGTTGCTGAACGACATGCACGTGCCCTTCGAAATGAACGCCCTCTCGGCCCACCGCACGCCCGAAGCTGTCGAACAGTTTGCCAAGAACGCCGCCGCACGCGGCATCAAAGTCATCATCGCCGCCGCCGGCATGGCCGCCGCCCTGCCCGGCGTGATTGCCGCCAACACGACGCTGCCCGTCATCGGCGTGCCCGTCAAGGGCAGCGTGCTGGACGGCGTGGACGCCCTCTACTCCATCATCCAGATGCCTCCCGGCATCCCCGTGGCCACCGTCGCCATCAACGGCGCGATGAACGCCGCCATCCTGGCCGTGCAGATGCTGGCCCTGAGCGACGACCAACTGGCCGAAACCTTCGCCGCCTACAAGGAAGGCCTGAAAAAGAAAATCGTCAAGGCTAACGAGGAACTGAAAGAGGTGAAATACGAGTACAAGACAAATTAAATGAAGAATTGAGAATGAAGAATGAAGAATTTGCGCGTGGCGTCGGAAGAACTTTCACCGGATTCTTCATTCTTAATTCTTCATTCTTCATTTCAGATTCCTCTCTTCCCATTCTTAATTCTTCATTCTTAATTCTTCATTACAGAAAGTGGACTTATTCAATTATTCCCGCCGCGAGACGAACGAAGTGAACATCGGCGGCACACCCTTAGGAGGCGACAACCCCATCCGCGTGCAGAGCATGACGAATACCGACACGATGGACACCGAAGCCTGCGTGGCGCAAATCAAGCGCATCGTCGCGGCCGGAGGAGAGTACGTGCGCCTCACCGCCCAAGGCACCCGCGAGGCCGAGAACCTGCGCAACATCAACGCCGCCCTGCGCGCCGAGGGCTGCCTGGTGCCGCTCGTGGCCGACATCCATTTCAATCCGAACGTGGCCGACGTGGCCGCAAAGTATGTGGAAAAGGTGCGCATCAACCCGGGCAACTACGTGGACGCCGCCCGCACGTTTAAGCACCTGGAATACACCGACGAGGAGTACGCAAAGGAACTGCAAAAGATACGCGACCGCTTCGTCCCCTTCCTCCGCATCTGCAAGGAGAACCACACGGCCATCCGCATCGGCGTGAACCATGGCTCGCTGTCCGACCGCATCATGTCCCGCTACGGCGACACGCCCGAAGGGATGGTTGAATCTTGCATGGAGTTCCTGCGCATCTGCGTGGACGAGGACTTCAAGGACGTGGTTATCTCCATCAAGGCGTCTAACACGGTGGTAATGGTGCGTACGGTCAGGCTGCTGGCCGCCACGATGGAAAAGGAAGAGATGAGCTTCCCCCTGCACCTGGGCGTAACCGAGGCGGGCGACGGCGAAGACGGACGAATCAAGTCTGCCGTGGGCATCGGCGCCCTGCTGGCCGACGGCCTGGGGGACACCATCCGCGTCTCCCTGAGCGAGGCGCCTGAAGCGGAAATCCCCGTGGCGCGCAAGTTAGTGGACTACATCGCGAAGCGCGCCGGGCATCCCTACATCCCGGGACCGCAGGACACGTCTTTCGACTACCTGCGCCCCACCCGCCGCGAGACAACGGCCGTGCGGAACATCGGCGGAGACTGCGTGCCCGTAGTACTTTGCGCGCGGCTGGACGGAAGCCTGGACTTCGACCCGCAGATGACGCCCGACTATGTTTACGTGGGACGGCACCTGCCCGACGAGCGTCCGCAAGGCCCGCAGTACATCGTCGATGCCGACCTCTGGCAAGGGCAACCGGACTGCTGGCCCGCCTTCAAAGGCGACCAGTTGTTCTTCATGGCCGGATGCACGGCACCGCTGAAATTCCTGTTCACTACTTACATGGGACTGAACGAAGAAACTCTGGCCTGCCTGAAATTCCATCCCGAAGTAGTGCTCGTGGCGCAGAGCAACCATCCGAACCGCTTGGGCGAACAGCGCGCCCTCGCCCTGCAACTGATGCAGGAGGGGCTGAAGAATCCCGTGGTCTTCTTCCAGCACTATGCCGAAGACAACTTAGAAGACTTCCAACTGAAAGCTTCCGTGGACATGGGCGCCCTCATCCTGGACGGCCTGGCGGACGGCCTCTTCCTCTTCAACCAAGGAAGCATCGACGCGAAAGCTGTGGATAGCACCGCCTTTGGCATCCTGCAAGCCGCCCGCGCCCGCACCAGCAAGACGGAGTACATCTCCTGCCCCGGCTGCGGACGCACGCTCTACGACCTGCCGGGCACCATCGCCCGCATCAAGGCGGCGACCTCGCACCTGAAAGGGCTGAAGATTGGCATCATGGGCTGCATCGTCAACGGCCCGGGGGAGATGGCCGACGCCGACTATGGCTACGTGGGCGCAGGCCGGGGAAAGGTCAGCCTCTACAAGAAGAAGGAGTGCGTGGAGAAAAATATTCCCGAAGCGGAGGCCGTCGGGAAGCTCATCGAACTCATCAAGGCAAACGGGGACTACCAATAAAAGCCAGCGGTTCAGTCTTCATCCCCCAACACTTGGGCGCGGTACTGCTTGGGCGACGCCCCCAAGTGTTTCTTGACGTAGCGGCCGAAGAAGGAGAGGTTGGGGAACTCCAGTTCGTTACAGATTTCCTTCACGCTCTTGCCGCGTTGCTTCAGCAGGAAGTCCACGTCCTTCACCACGTAGCGGTTAATCAAGTCGCTGGCCGTCGTGCCGCTGACTTCCTTGCACACGGTAGAGAGGTACTTGGGCGACAGGCAAAGCTTGTCGGCATACCAGGACACGCTGCGCGGCTTGGGATAGGTGGACGACAGCAGTTCCAGGAAGTTGCGGAACACGTTGTTGCCCGCCGTATAAGCCTGCGGCTCCACCTTCACGAAACGCTCCAGCACGCCGCCGAACTCGTAGAGGAAGGCTTGCAGCAGTGCGTCCACCACCTTCTTCTGGTAAGGTTTGGGGCCGCCGGACAACTTGCCGCGTATCAGGTCGTAGTATTGGCAGAAGTTCTTCACCTCCTCCGCCGTGAGCGGCAGTACGGGCGACTTCTCGAGGAACATCACGATGTCCCACGTCCGCCCGTTGCTCAGTAGGGAGAGTTGTTGGATGTAAGGTTTCGACAGGCAAATGCAACGGAAGTCGATGTCCCAACTGGCCATGCTCTTTTCCAGGATGATGCTCGGGTGGCAGATAAGCGCGTCATTCGCCCGGCACTCGAACGAGCGGCCGTTGATATTGACCACCGCCTGCCCGCGCAGGCAGACGACCATCAGGAATGCATCCAACTTGACCGGCTCTATGCCCGCCACCTGCGGCAGGCTGTCGATGAAAGCGATGCGGTCGTCGCAATAGACAGGTACGTCGTACTCCTTCAATGTATCCAGATTTCCTACTTTTTCTTCCATTTCTCTTCTTTATATTCAATTCTGCCGCAAAATAAGGCAATCTTTCCCTAAGTGCAGTATTCCGCCCCGCAGGAAAACTGTTCTATACTCCATTTCTGACGAGAGAGAAACAAAACAAGACAGCAGACCAGCCGCATAGGCAACCTGTTTTTCACAAAGAAGACATTCCTTTGCGCCAAGATTTGACCCGAAAACATTGAAACATGAAACAGACAGATTGGAAAAACTGGATTATCCTGCCGCTGCTGCTGACAAGTTGCGGCGGAAATGAACAAAAAGAGAACAATATGTCCGTCCCCGTGCGGGTGGAAGTACTGGAAGTATCACCGACCGCCATTGTACATACAGGACACTTCACGGGCACCATCGAAGAGAAGAATGGGACAGCATTGAGCTTCGCCACCGCCGGCACCGTGCGGACGATGGACGTGCGCCTGGGCGCAATACGAAATAAAAAAACGCGAATACCTCCAGTCCACCGGCCGGTAACAAAAAACTGCGGACTGCAAACCACGGAACGACGAGCCTCCAAAGACTCGCGACCGTAGGCTTGCAGCCCGCAGCTTGTAACTCTCAGCTTACTGCTGCTTATTTCTGCCGGACGAAGATGTTGATGGGTGTCCCGCTCAAGTTCCACTTCTCGCGCATCTTGTTCTCCAGGAACCGCTTGTAAGGCTCCTTCACATACTGCGGCAGGTTGGCAAAGAACACGAACGACGGCACCCGCGTGTTGGGCAACTGCGTCACGTACTTTATCTTGATATACTTTCCTTTAATGGAAGGAGGCGGATAAGCCTCTATCAACGGCAACATCTCTTCGTTGAGCCGCGCCGTGGAGATGCGCAACTGGCGGTTCTTGTACACCGCCCGCGCCGCCTCCAGCACCTTCAGGATGCGCTGCTTGGTCAAAGCCGACGCAAAGATGATGGGGAAGTCGGTGAACGGAGCCAGACGCTCGCGCACCGCCCCTTCAAACGTGTTCATCACCTTCGAAGTCTTTTCCTCCACCAAGTCCCACTTGTTCACCACGACCACCAATCCCTTCTGGTTCTTCTGGATAAGGGAGAAGATATTCAGGTCCTGGCTTTCGATGCCTCGCGTGGCGTCCAGCATCAGCACGCACACGTCCGCATTCTCAATGGCTCGTATCGAGCGGATGACCGAGTAATACTCCAAATCCTCGTTCACCTTCTTCTTCTTGCGGATGCCCGCCGTGTCGACCAAGTAGAAGTCGAAACCAAACTTGTTATATCGGGTATAAATGGAATCGCGCGTCGTGCCGGCAATCTCGGTCACGATGTGCCGGTCCTCACCGATAAAGGCATTAATCAGTGAAGACTTCCCGGCATTGGGACGGCCCACCACCGCGATGCGGGGAATATCCTCTTCAATCAATTCTTCTGCTTCTTTCCGGAACAGTGACACCAGCTTGTCCAGCAGTTCGCCCGTCCCGCTACCCGACAAGGCAGAGATGCAATACGGGTCACCCAATCCCAAGGTATAGAACTCGGCGGCATTATACTGCAAGTCATAGTTGTCCGTTTTGTTGGCCACCAGCAACACTGGCTTCTTGGTACGCCTCAATATGTCAGCCACTTCTTGATCCAGGTCGGTCACCCCGTTAGCCACGTCTACCACGAAAAGGATGACATCCGCCTCGTCCACCGCCAGCATCACCTGCTTGCGTATCTCCCCTTCGAAAATATCGTCCGAGTTCACGACCCATCCCCCGGTATCCACCACCGAAAACTCACGGCCCAGCCATTCGCTCTTGCCATACTGACGGTCACGGGTGGTACCCGCTTCTTCATTCACAATTGCCTGCCGGGTCTTGGTCAGGCGGTTAAACAGTGTGGATTTGCCCACATTGGGACGCCCCACGATAGCTACTAAGTTTCCCATAATCGTCTTCTTTAGTTCACGACTCTCACAGCCGTATCATGTAACAAATATCTATGATTATAATCACTCCAACTGATAACCGAAGTTCTTCAATTCACGGTCAGAATTACGCCAGTCCTTATCCACCTTCACGAAAGTCTCCAAATAAATGCTTTTCCCGAAGAAGCGCTCCAGTTCACGCCGCGCCTCCGAAGCGACCTTCTTCAAAGCACGCCCCTGATGCCCGATAATGATGCCCTTCTGCGATTCACGCTCCACATAAATCACAGCATGGATATGAATCTTGTGCTCATCCTCCTTGAACTGCTCCACGACAACTTCCACCGAATAAGGAATTTCCTTGTCGTAATACAACAAAATCTTCTCGCGTATGATTTCCGTCACGAAGAAACGCGCAGGTTTGTCCGTCCATTGGTCTTTATCGAAATAAGGAGGCGAATCAGGCAACAAATCCTTTACCCGCTTCATCACGTAGTCTACATTAAACTTCGATTTGGCTGAAATAGGTATCACCTCTGCCTTGGGTAACAAAGCGGACCAACTTTCCACGATGCCCACCAACTTTTCCTGATTAGTCAAATCAATTTTATTGATCAAGAGCAGAACCGGAATCTCCATCTTCGCAACCTTCTCCACAAAGTCACTATGCTTGTCCGGAGTCTCCACCACATCCGTCACATAAAGCAACACATCTGCATCCGACAATGCCGAAGTAGAGAAATTCAACATCGATTCTTGCAGTTTATAGACAGGCTTCAAGACACCCGGCGTGTCCGAAAAGACAATCTGTATATCGTCCGTATTGTAAATCCCCATGATACGGTGGCGGGTTGTCTGCGCCTTGAAAGTGGCAATTGAAATACGCTCACCCACTAAAGCGTTCATCAGAGTGGATTTGCCCACATTAGGATTCCCCACGATATTAACAAAACCGGCTTTATGCATACTTTTAAAGGTTGGATTAAGACAAAAAAACGCATCGAATCTTATCAATAGGATGCGTTTTTCTTTATAACAATGTACTTAGAAGTTATTCTTTCTTTCCGTCATATCCCCACTTCACATACACAGCACCCCACGTAAATCCGGCGCCAAATGCTGTGAAGATAAGGTTATCGCCTTTTTTGAGTTTATCTTCAAAATCCCAAATGCAAAGAGGCAACGTCCCGGCACTGGTATTGCCGTAACGTTCGATATTAATCAGAACCTTCTCATGCGGAACCTCCAAACGATGTGCCACCGCATCAATGATGCGCAAGTTTGCCTGATGAGGGATCACCCAATCAATACTATCCTTGTCCAAGCCATTCCGTTCCGCAATCTCCGCACTGACATTCGACATGTTGGACACTGCATATTTGAATACAGTACGCCCCTCCTGATAAACACAATGCCAATGATTGTCTATCGTAAAATAAGAAGGCGGACAAACCGAACCGCCGGCCTTCATGTGCAAGAAAGGCAACCCCTTGCCATCAGTGCGCAAAATGGAATCCAAAATGCCCACCTCTTCCGTCGTCGGTTCCAGCATGAAAGCAGCAGCCCCGTCACCAAAAATAGGACAAGTAGAACGGTCTGTATAATCCGTGATGGCCGACATTTTATCAGCACCGACAATGATTACCTTCTTATAACGGCCCGAACGGATAAAATTCGCTCCCGTCTCCATAGCATACAGGAAACCAGAACAAGCAGCTTGCATATCAAAAGCGAATGCATTCTTCAACCGCAATTTGTCACACAAGATAGAAGCCGTAGAAGGGAAATGATAATCAGGAGTAGTCGTTGCCACAATCACCAAGTCAACATCATCCGGGTCAGCACCCGTACGTTGCATCAGTTGTTTTGCAGCTTTACGCGCCATATAGGAAGTGCCCAAGCCTTCTTCATTCAGAATATGTCTTTCCTTGATACCGATACGAGTCATTATCCACTCATCGTTGGTATCCACCATCTTGGAGATTTCGTCATTGGTCAAGACATAATCAGGCACATAGCCACCCACTCCTGTGATTACTGCATTTATTTTTTCCATTAAATATCTCTTACTATAATAGATTTAAAAACGAGACAGTCTAAAAAGATTTGTAGCACAGCTGGCAAACCCTTTTAGACTCCTCCTATTCAAGTGCAGAATCTTCTGCCGGCAAAGTCAGACGGCAGCTTCCTTCTGAATTGCCAATTTACCTCTATAATAGCCGCATGCACCACATACCGTATGGTATACATGCCATTCTCCACAATTAGGGCAAATAGCCAATGTAGGAGCTACGGCCTTATCATGAGTTCTTCTCTTTGCAGTTCTTGTCTTTGACTGTCTTCTTTTAGGATGTGCCATTTTTCTTACTTATTTTAATTGTTATCTAATAATTTCTTCAATTCATTCCAACGAGGGTCAATAGCCTTTTCCCCACCGTCCACTAAACCGTCCTCCGGTTTAGAATCATCATCAGACGCCACACATAAATACTTGTGCAACTGATTATCCATTGTTTTATTACATTCTCCAGGAGCGTGCACATGTCTCAATGGTATGGCCAATACTATAAACTCATACATAAACCACGCTACATTTATGCAACCCTCTTCCTCAGGAACCACAATCAGTTCATCCCCTTCATCAACATACTCCGTTCCGAACTTAACACAAAGTCTGTCGTCCGAAACAATCGGAAGTTCCACATCATCCAAACAACGATCACACGCCACACACACAGTTCCTTCCGTATGAAAATTCAACTCAAAGGCTTGGGAAACCTTTTTCACAGATAACGAAACCTGAAGTTTTCCCTTATGCACATCAGCCGCATCCATCTCAGAGAAAAAAAGATCATCCAGCAAGAAGTCATACTTAACGACCTCTCCCCGCATCCCTTTCAGGTCTATTTCATATTTATCCAGTATTCCCAAAACGTTTCTATTTATTCGGGCGACAAAGATACAAATAATAATCCTCATAATGTATCAATTACCCCGAAATATTTACTTTTTAAGCCCAATTCCAAGTATTTTTCCCTCCTTTCTCATTAGATTCATAAAAATCACCCACAGAAGAGGCTTTCTCAAACTCACAATAAAGTCGCCCTCCGATACCAACTGCGCCACAGTCTATAAGACGGGGACATGGAACGAGTGCCCCCCAGAAACGAGTAATCCCCCGTTCCTTCATTGTCCGGAACGGGGGATACCACTTGAAAAAAACGGCGGCTACCTACTCTCCCACTGTCACGCAGTACCATCGGCGCGGCCGGGCTTAACTTCTCTGTTCGGAATGGGAAGAGGTGGAA
>CASEKR010000026.1 GCA_949288585.1 uncultured Bacteroides sp.
TCGTGCCGTCGAAGGCACTGCGCGACGAGGTGCAGAAGGTTCGCCCCGAGTTCACGGGCCGCGTCAAGGACCTGGGCGGCGCACGCATCGGGCTGGTGACGGACACGGTGACGGGACGGACGGACGGCTCGCTGTCGCCCGGCGGCATCGTCGAGGTGACGGGCAAGAAAATCAAGAGCATCAACGCCGACGGCACGTCCATGGGCAAGGTCGTCCTGGTCAACACCGAGACGCAGGAGGAGACAGACATCACCTCGCTGGCCATCAACTCCCCCAGCCGCCTGATGTTCTCCATCCCCGCCGGCCTGGCCGAAGGGACGTACAGGCTGCGGGTGGAGACGTATTTCAGCAACCCGAGCACGCGCCTGAAGACTTCCCGCGTGATAGATTACGACCAAGACCTCTACGTCGGCCAAGCCCCTGCCACTACCCCCGGCGAAGACGATGACGATAGCGGCCAAGGTACGTTCGGCTGATTCCATCCGGCGACGACGAAGCGCGTCTGCCGTAGACGACGAAGCGCGTCTGCCATAGACGACGAAGCACGTCTGCCGTAGACGACGAAGCACGTCTGCCATAGACGACGAAGCACGTCTGCCATAGACGACGAAGCACGTCTGCGGCAGACGCCCGCTATCTGCCGGGTTATCCGCCCTGCGCCTCCATTCTTTCACCCCATTCTTTCACCCCCTCTAATTAATCCATCTACCCCCCATGAAACCATCCATCAACCTCCTCTGGAGCCTGCTCTTCGCCCTCCTCTTCGCCGCGTGCAGCGACGACAACCCCGCAACCCCGCCCGCCGACCCGCCCGGCGGAGGCGGCGACGGCACCGAATGGACCGCCGTCAGCCCCGCGCCCGACGCCTGGGACGGCGAACGGCGCGCCGGCATCACCTACCAACTCCTCGTCTACTCCTTCGCCGACAGCGACGGCGACGGCTGGGGAGACCTGGCGGGCGTGGCCTCGAAGCTCGACTACCTGCAACAGTTGGGCGTCGGCGCCCTCTGGCTCAGCCCCATCCACCCCGCCATGTCCTACCACGGCTACGACGTGACGGACTACACCGCCGTCAGCCCCCGCCTGGGCCAAGAGGCCGACTTCGACCGCCTCGTCAGCGAAGCGCACAGCCGGGGCATACGCATCTACCTGGACTACGTGATGAACCACACGGGCAAGGACCATCCCTGGTTCATCGCCGCCAAGGAATCGGCCGACAGCGAATACCGCGACTACTACACCTTCTCGCAAGACCCGCAGGCCGACGTCGCCGCCGGACTCCTGCCCATGATGGCCACCGAAGGCGCGGCAGGCTACAACGCCGGCGAATGGTTCAACGCCACGGGCGAAGACACCGAAGTGAGCGGACGCTACAAGTTCACCCTCGACTGGAGCGACCCCGCACGCCCCACCGTCACCTACGCCCCCTGGGACGGCCCGGCGGACGCGGACAACCCCGACACGTCGACCCAGGGCGCGAAGTACCTGTACTACGGCGACGGCCTCTGCAAGAAGTTCTACGACCGGGGAGGCGGGCTGTACGAACTGGCGGTGGACTTCGCCTCGACGTGGGGCTTCCTCATCCGCACCAGCGCGACCTCGTGGGACAGCGGCACGAAATACGGCGCGCCCTCTTCGACCGCCCGCATCAGCGAAGGCGAACCCTTCGCCCTCGACAACACCGTGGCCGCCGACATCCTCTTCGACACGCAGGTGCAGTGGAAGTACCACTCCGCCTTCCAGACCGACTGGTTCGCCGACCTCGACTACGGCCCCGCGAAGGAATGCGCCTCGTCGCCCGCCTACCAGGCCATCGCCTCCGCCGCCCGGGGCTGGATCGGACGCGGCGTGGACGGCTTCCGCCTGGATGCCGTGAAGCACATCTACCACAACGCCCGCTCGGACGAGAACCCCGCCTTCCTGCGCACCTTCTACGACGACATGAACGCCGCCTACCACGACCAAGGCCATGCGGACGACCTCTACATGGTGGGCGAAGTGCTCTCCGAACACAACGAAGTGGCGCCCTACTACGCCGGGCTGCCCGCCCTGTTCGAGTTCTCCTTCTGGTACCGCCTGGAGTGGGTCATCAACAACAACCAAGGCTACTACTTCGCCAAAGACCTGCTGGACTACCGGGCAGAATATGCCGCCGTGCGCCCGGACTACATCGCCGCCACCAAGCTGACCAACCACGACGAAGACCGCGCCGCCTCGCTCTTGGGACGCGATGAAGCCAAATGCCGCCTGGCCGCCGCCGTGCTGCTCACCGCCCAAGGCTCGCCCTACATCTACTACGGCGAAGAACTGGGCCTGTACGGCACGAAACAGAACGGCGACGAATACGTGCGCGGCCCGATGCCGTGGGGCGACGCCACCACCACCGCCTACACGGACAAGATAGACACGCAAGTGGCCGCCAACGTGCCCGACGCCGGCAAGCAACAGGCCGACGCCTCGTCGCTGCTCCACACCTACCAGGCCTTCACCCGCCTGCGCAACACCTACCCCGCCCTGGCCACCGGCACCATGTCGCGCCACCCCGTCTACAACGAACAGAACGCCGCCTACAAGACGCTGGCCGCCTGGGTGATGAGCGAGGGAGACCAACGCCTGCTGGTGATGCATAATTTCGGGCCGGCAGCCCTCACGCTCCCCCTGACGGACACGGTGCAGAAAGCCGTCGCCACGCAAGGCACCGTCGAAGAAGCCCGGCAAGACGGGCAGGTGCAGATACGCTTAGGCGGATACTCGTCCGTCGTCTACCTGCTGGAATAAGGCAATGGGGATGTGCCCAATCGCAGCGCGCCCTACCATCCTGCCCATTCGGCACATCCCCCTCCCATCCGCCGCCCCGGACGAAAATAATCCCCCTCCGGCTTCCTCTTTTCAAAAGCTATGCCTATCTTTGCGCAATGATAAACAACAAGCATTAAAAACCATTAGCTATGACGAACAATAAGAACAAAACCATTGTCATCATCGTAGGCATTGTCCTGATAGCCCTGCTGGCAGGCGTCAGCTACCTGCTGATGTCCGAAAAGAAAGCCAACCGCGAACTGGTGCAAGAGTTCGAACTGGAGAAAGAAGACCTCGAAAACCAATACACCAACTTCGCCCGCCAATATGACGAACTGAAACTGAGCGTCTCCAACGACTCATTGTCTTCCCTGCTGGAACAAGAACAACTGAAAACCCAACGCCTGCTGGAAGAACTGCGCACCGTGAAAAGCACCAACGCCAGCGAAATCCGCCGCCTGCGCAACGAACTGAACACCCTGCGCAAAGTCATGGTAAGCTACATCAACCAGATAGACTCGCTGAACCGCCTGACGGCACGGCAGAAAGAAATCATCGCCGACGTCACACAGAAATACCACGCCGCCTCGGCCACCATCAGCAACCTGTCCGAAGAGAAAAAAGCGCTCAACCAGAAAGTCACCCTGGCCGCACAACTGGACGCCACGGCCATCAGCGTCACCCCGCTGAACAAGCGCAGCCGGAAAACCAAACGCATCAAGAACATCGTCAAGCTGAAGATAGACTTCACCGTCAGCAAGAACATCACCGCCGAGACGGGAGAACGCACCCTCTACGTGCGCATCATGAAGCCGGACAACGACGTCCTCTGCAAAGATGCCGCCAACGACACCTTCCCCTACGAGAACCGCCAACTGCGCTACTCCATCAAGAAATACATCGAATACAACGGCGAAGAACAGCCCGTCACCGTCTACTGGGACGTGGAAGAGTTCCTCTATGCCGGGACATACCGCATAGACATCTTCTCCGACGGCACGCTCATCGGCTCGCAGGATTTCACGCTGGATTGACAGCAAAGCTCCACGCTGCCCGCACAAGAACGCCGAAACCTGGCGAACAAACGGAAGGCAGCGTTGTTATAATAATGTATCATTGAAACAACCGCAATGAAGAAACTCTTTTACACCATCGTCGGACTGGCATGTATCTGCCTGCCCATCCAAGGACAAGGGACGCTCAGCCTGGACAGTTGCCGCGCACTGGCCCTGAACAACAACAAAGACCTGCTGATGAGCAACGAGAAGGTGAATGCCGCCCACTACCAACAGAAAGCCGCCTTCACCAACTTCCTGCCCAAAATATCCGCTGCCGGAGGCTACATCCGCACCAGCCGCGAACTCTCCCTGCTGAGCGACGCGCAGAAAGGCGCCATCTCTGGCTTGGGCACCAGCATAGGGACACCCTTACAACAGGCGGCACAAGCCATTTCCCAAGTATTCCCGCAACTGGGAGGCTCGCTCTCGGCATTAGGCGAAAGCCTGACAGGCGCATTGAACAATGCCGGCACCGCCGTGGTCGACGCCTTGCGAACCGACACACGCAACATGTATGCCGGCGCCCTGACCCTGACCCAACCCCTTTACATGGGCGGCAAAATCCGTGCTTACAACAAAATAACGAAGTATGCCGAAGCATTGGCACGCCAACAGCACTACAACGGCATGCAGGAAGTCATCCTCAGCACCGACCAGGCATACTGGCAGGTAGTGTCTTTAGCCCACAAGCAACGCTTGGCCGAGGGCTATCTGGAGCTATTGCAGAAGCTGGACAGCGATGTAGACAAGATGATGGCCGAAGGAGTAGCCACCAAAGCCGACGGCCTCTCGGTGAAAGTAAAAGTGAACGAAGCCGAAATGACCCTGACCAAGGTAAACGACGGGCTGAGCCTGGCGCGGATGCTCCTTTGCCAACTCTGCGGCCTGGACCTTTCCACCCCCATCAGGCTGGAAGACGAAGAGGAACAAGACCTCGCCCCTGCCGCCGTGCCCACCCGGGACATCGACCTGGATGCCGTCTACGCCAGCCGACCGGAAATACGCAGCCTGGAACTGGCTACCAACATCTATCGGCAGAAAGTGAATCTGGCACGCGCCGACTACCTGCCCTCGCTGGCATTGATAGGCGGATACATGGCTACCAATCCCAGCGTGTACAACAGCTTCGAGAATAAGTTCAAAGGCATGTGGAACGTGGGAGTCACCCTCTCCCTGCCCATCTGGCACTGGGAAGAAGGCATCTACAAAGTAAAAGCCGCCAAGGCAGAAGCCCGCATCGCCCAATACCAACTGCAAGATGCCCGCGAGAAAGTCGAACTGCAAGTGACCCAGTCGGCCTTCCAAGTGCGGGAAGCCGCCAAGAAACTGGCCATGGCGGAGAAAAACCAGGAGAAAGCGGACGAGAACCTGCGTTATGCCAACCTGGGCTTCGAAGAAGGGGTCATCCCTGCCAGCAACGTATTGGAAGCCCACACGGCATGGCTGTCCGCCCAATCCGAAAAGATAGACGCGCAGATAGACGTGAAGCTGACGGAACTGTACCTGATGCGCGCCACCGGACAATTAACCATCGAAAACCGATAAAGTAATCCATATATGAATATCAAAGCACAAAACAGCAACATGCTGTTGGCTTTCCTCACCCTGCTGGGTGTGGTAGCCGTAGTAGCCTTAGTAGGATTCCTTGCACTGCGCAAAGGCCCTGAAATCGTGCAAGGGCAAGCCGAGGTGACCGAATACCGGGTATCGAGCAAGGTGCCTGGCAGAATACTGGAGTTCCGCGTGAAGGAAGGCCAACACGTAGAGGCCGGAGACACCCTGGCCTTGCTCGAAGCGCCGGACGTGGTGGCCAAACTGGAACAGGCACGCGCCGCACAAGCCGCCGCGCAAGCCCAGAACGAAAAAGCGCTGAAAGGAGCGCGACACGAACAGGTGCAGGCTGCCTACGAAATGTGGCAGAAAGCCAAAGCCGGGGTAGACATTGCCACCAAATCATACCAAAGAGTGAAGAACCTGCATGAACAAGGCGTAATGACCGCACAGAAACTGGACGAGGTCACCGCTCAACGGGATGCAGCCATCGCCACAGAGAAAGCAGCACGGGCACAATATGACATGGCGCGCAACGGCGCGGAACGCGAAGACAAGGAAGCGGCAGCGGCCTTGGTAGAGCGGGCCAAGGGAGCCGTGGCCGAAGTGGAATCGTATATCCGCGAGACTGTGCTTGTAGCGCAAACGCCGGGCGAGGTATCGGAGATATTTCCCAAAGTGGGAGAACTGGTGGGGACAGGAGCCCCTATCATGAATGTAGCCGTCATGGACGACATGTGGGTGACGTTCAATGTGCGTGAAGACCTCCTGCAAGGGCTGGGCATGGACAGCGAGTTCGATGCCTTCGTACCGGCACTGGACCGCAAAATACGCTTGAAAGTATATTACCTGAAGGACTTGGGCACTTACGCAGCCTGGAAAGCGACCAAGACCACAGGGCAATTCGACCTGAAAACCTTCGAAGTGAGGGCCACCCCGCAAGAAACGGTAGAAGGCCTGCGCCCCGGCATGAGTGTCATCCTAAGGAAATAACATGAACTTCGTCCACAAATATACGGCTCTCTGGAACGTGATGAAGCGCGAATGCCGCCGACTTGTCTCGCGTCCGCTCTACCTGTTTTGCATGGTGGTGGCACCTGTGTTCTGCTACGTGTTCTTCACCACGCTGATGGATTCCGGACTGCCCAAAGACATGCCCGTGGGCATCGTGGACCAAGACCAGACTTCCACCACCCGCCAACTGGCACGCACGCTGGACGCCTTCCAGCAGAGCAAGGTCGTCGCCCATTACGGAAGTTTCGACGAGGCGCGCCGAGCCATGCAACGGAACGAAATCTACGGCTTCTACTACATCCCCGAAGGGACTACGGCCGAGGCACAGTCGCAACGCCGGCCGACAGTCTCCTTCTACACCAACAACACCCTGCTCATTGCCGGCTCGCTGCTCTTCAAAGACATGAAGATGATGAGCGAACTGGCTTCGGGGGCCGTGGTGCAGGCCACCCTCTTGGCCAAAGGGGCGACGGAAGACCAGGCCATGGCCTTCCTGCAACCCATCGTCATCGACACGCATCCGCTCAGCAACCCGTGGTTGAACTATTCGGTCTACCTGAACAACACCTTCGCGCCGGGCGTGCTGATGCTGCTCATTTTCATGGTGACCGTGTTTTCCATCGGCGTGGAAATCAAGGAACGCACCGCCCGCCAATGGTTGCGCATGGGCAACAACTCCATCTGGATTTCCCTGGCAGGGAAACTGCTGCCCCACACGGCTGTCTTTTTCCTGATGGGCATATTATATAATGTGTACCTGTACGGGTTCCTGCACTTCCCTTGCCATAGCGGCATCGGACCGATGCTCCTGGCCACGCTGTGCTTAGTACTGGCCTCGCAAGGGATGGGCATCCTGATGATAGGTACCTTGCCCACGCTGCGCCTGGGGCTGAGCTTCGCTTCGCTGTGGGGCGTGCTGTCATTCTCGATGTGCGGGCTTTCATTCCCGCTGATGGGCATGCACCCCACGTTGCAGGCGTTGGCCAACCTTTTCCCGCTACGCCATTATTTCCTCATCTACGTAGACCAAGCCCTCAACGGTTACCCGATGATTTATTCGTGGAGCAACTACGTGGCGTTGCTGCTCTTCATGCTGCTCCCGTTCCTGGTGGCCCACCGGCTGAAGGGCGCATTGGTTTACTACAAATACGTTCCCTGACATGAAAAGCCAGACTTTCAAACAAAGAGTGGTGCAAGGGGTGAACGACCTCTTCTACATCTGGAAACAGGAGTTCCGCAATACCTTCCGCGACCAAGGCATGCTGATATTCTTCATACTCGTCCCCTTGGTTTACCCGCTGATATACTCCTTCATCTATACCAACGAGACGTTGCGCGACGTGCCCACGGCTGTGGTGGACAACTCGCGCACGGCGTTGAGCCGCGACTACCTGCGGCGGGTGGACGCCACGCCCGAAGTGCGGATTGCCACCTACTGCGCAGACATGGAGGAAGCAAAGTTAGCCATGCGCGACCGCAAAGTTTACGGCATCATCTACATCCCGGCCTCGTTCAGCGAAGATGTTGCCCAAGGAAGGCAGACGCAAGTCAGCCTTTACTGCGACATGAGCGGGTTGCTGTATTACAAATCGCTGCTCTTGGCCAACACCGAAGTTTCGCTGGACATGAACGCGGAAATCAAAGTGGCCCGTGCCGGCAACACGACGGAACGCCAGGACGAACTGACCGCCTACCCCATCACCTACCACGACGTGGCCATCTACAACCCGACCAACGGTTTCGCCGCTTTCCTCATCCCCGCCGTGCTGATGCTCATCATCCAGCAGACACTCCTGCTGGGCATCGGCCTGAGTGCCGGCACGGCGCGAGAGCATAACCGTTTCCGCGACTTAGTGCCCGTGCAGCGGCATTACAACGGCACGCTACGCATCGTCTTCGGCAAGGGGCTGAGCTACCTGATGATTTATGCCTTGGTGGCGGTCTACATCTTGGTGATAGTGCCCCGACTGTTCCGTTTGAACCAGATTGCCCTGCCGGGCGAATTGACCCTCTTCTGCCTGCCCTACCTGCTGGCGTGCATCTTCTTCAGCATGACGGCCAGCATCGCCATCCGCAACCGCGAGACGTGCATGTTACTGTTCGTCTTCACGTCCATACCGTTGCTGTTCCTGTCGGGCATATCCTGGCCGGGCAGCGCAATACCGCCGTTTTGGAAATACTTCTCCTACCTCTTCCCCTCCACCTTCGGCATCAACGGCTATGTGCGCATCAACAGCATGGGGGCAACGCTGAACGAGGTGGCCTTCGAGTACCAGGCCTTGTGGATACAGACAGGCATTTATTTCATAACGACCTGCGTGGTCTACCGCTGGCAGATTCTTATGAGCCGAAAGCACGTCATCGAGCAATACCGCCTGTACAAGGCGAAGAGGCTGGCAGCCGCCGGGACTGTGCGGGAGTAAACACAGCAAAGAGGAAATAGAAAGAAGCAGGCGCGTAAGCCGGAAGGATGTCCGGCGATACGCGCCTGCTTCGTTTTTTCAGGGAAAAAGAGAACGGCCTTAGCGGCGTGAGGCCGTCAAGCTGTCGGTGAAGGCCTGCGCCTTTTCGGCAGCCACGCGCTCGTCGTCGGGCGAGGCAAAGGCATGGCGGAAGCCTTGTGTCTTGTCCCATTCGCCACGAGTGAAGTCGGGGAAAGCGACGGGGGCGCAGCCGTTGTCCATGCTGAGCGAGCCCAGTTCGGCCAAACAACACCACTCGGCCAGGTCATACACATCCATGTCCATGGGAAGACCGTTCTGCAGGCAGTAGACTAAGCGGCTGTCCATGATGAAGTCCATGCCGCCGTGGCCGCCCACTTCCTTGGCCAGTTCGCCGTATTTCTTCAAGATAGGATGCTCGTATTTCTCCACCAAAGCCTGCTGCTCCTTGGCGGGCAGGAAGGAGTGGGCGGAGAGGTCGTCCACTTCGGGCTGAACGCCCGACGACTCCAACTGCTCGCCGGAGACGGCATAGCCTTCCACGGGATACTTGTTGGCAAAGCCCTGCGTGCCGGTCAGCTGGTAGAGGCGGTTGTAAGGCTGTGGCGTCATGACGTTATGCTGTATCTCTATCACCTTGCCTCGGGCCGTACGCATCAGCGTCGTAGTGTGGTCGCCGTTGCGGAAGGAGGAGCAGGCCGAATCGGCACGTGCCTGCACGAGGGCCGGTCCGATGACGGGCTTCGTATCCATAGCCACGAGGGTGGTGATGCGGTCGCCACGATGGATATCCAGGGCTTGCGCCACGGGGCCGAGGCCATGGGTGGCATAGACGTCGCCCCGGTGGCGCATGTTATAGTCCAGGCGCCAGCCCAGCTTGTCGCCTTCGCCGGCCTTCCAATAGTGATCCCAGAAGGGGTCGAGGCAATGGAGGTAGGCGCCCTGCGCACGGATGATGTCGCCGAAGACGCCCTGCTGGGCCATGTTCAGCGTGGTCAACTCGAAGAAGTCATAGCAGCAGTTCTCGAGGATGACACAATGACGGCGGGTCTGTTCGCTCAGGTTCACCAGATCCCAGCACTGTTGCAGGTTGAGGGCCGATGGTACCTCGATGGCAACGTGCTTGCCATGCTCCAACGCATAGCGTGCCACGGGATAATGGTGGAGCCAGTCGGTGGCCACATACACCAGGTCAATGTCGTCGCGTTCGCAGAGTTGCTTGTAGCCTTCCTCACCCGAATAAACATCGGCACGAGGCATTTTGGCCCGTTCCAGGTAGCCCTGGCAAGCCTCGGCGCGCACGGCCTCGTGGTCGCAGAGAGCCACGATTTGCGTGCCGGGGATGTGCGTGAAACGTTCTACCGCGCCCGGGCCACGCATACCCAGGCCGACAAAGCCGACGCGCACCACTTCGAGGCGGGGGGCGGTGAGGCCAACGGCGGACTGCTGACCGGCGGGGCGTTCAGGGGTTTCGGTCACGATGGTGTTGCCCTCCCAGTGCCAACGGGTGCCATACTCGTTGGTGAACGTCTGGGGAGCGTTGGAGCAGGCGGCCATCAGGGCGGCCACGGCTCCGAACAACAGATGTCTGATTGTCTTCATTATCATAATTGTGTTTAAGAGTGGACGAAAAGGTTCTTCGCGGCAAAAGTAACGATTTCCCGGAACATGAGAAAACACAACAAGGCTTAATTTCCGTCCAAACGTTTGCGGGAGGTTGTTCCAACAGGCATGAAACAGTGTTCCAACAGCCATGAAACAGTGTTCCAACAGCCATGAAACAATGTTCCATCCGTACTGGAACCAAACACCCACAACCGTCCGGCCTTCCATCCTCCCCTCCCAACGGACGGACGGAAAGGGGAGGAAAGTTTTTCTGACAATTTAACAATCTATCCTTGTTTGAATTACGAAATCTTCGTAACTTCGCGGAGTACTTAAACATACAGACCATGCAAAGATTGACCCAACAAGAAGAAGAAGCCATGCGCTACGTGTGGCGCCTGCAAGGGGGCTTCATCAAGGATGTCGTAGGATGCTATCCGCCCCCGCCCCCCCCTTATACGACCGTAGCCTCTATCATCCAGAACCTGAAACGCAAAGGCTACGTCAGGATGGAGCGCAAGGGGAACGGGTACAGATACCTGCCCATCGTGAGCGAGGCGGAGTACAAGCGGACGTTCCTGGGCGGATTCGTGCAGGAATATTTCCGCAACTCGTACAAGGAGATGGTATCGTTCTTCGCCCGGGACCAGAAACTGTCCGGCGATGACCTGAAAGACATCCTCCGCATGATAGAAGAAGGCAAAGAGAAGTAGAACCCTCCAAATACATTCAACATGATGATGAACTACCTGATAGAAGCCAACATAGTGTTTGCCGCGCTGTTCCTGCTGTATGCCGCACTGGCAGGGCGCGACACGTTCTTCGGCCTGCGGCGCACGGTCCTGTGGCTGCTGCCCGCCGTGGCCGCCTGCGCCCCCCTGCCTTTCTTGGGCCCGGTGGTAGAGAGACTGCCCGCAGCGGGGCAGGCGGGCGCATGGACGGGGCAAATCGCCCTGCCCGAAGTGGTCGTGCAAGACCAGGCCGGAGGCGGCCTGACGACATTGCCGGACGTCCTATACATTATATATATAATAGGCGTCGCCGCCCTGCTGGGCAGGATGGCGGCGCAACTGGTGGCACTGGCACGCCTGCGGAACCGCTGCCCGGAGGCCTGCGTGGAGGGGCGGAAGGTGCACATCTTGCCGGACGGGGAGGCTCCCTTCTCCTTCTTCGGGCAGATATACCTGTGCCCGCAGGCCCACAAGGACGGCGAACTGGATACCGTCTTAGCGCACGAGTCGGCCCATGCCCGGCAGTGGCACTCGGCCGACGTGGTGATGTCGCAGGCGCTCTGTGCCATCTGTTGGTTCAACCCCGTGGCATGGATGTATGCGAAGGAGGTGCGCCGGAACCTGGAGTACCTGGCCGACGAGGCCGTCATCCGCCAGGGGTTCGAGCGGAAAAGCTACCAGTACCAACTGCTGAACATGACCCTCAACACGGCTGCAGCAACACTCTATAATCACTTCAATGTATTACCTTTAAAAACAAGAATCCGTATGATGAACAAAAGAAGAAGCAGAGGCATCGGCAGGCTGAAGTACCTGCTGGCGCTCCCGGCTGCCGCCTTGCTGGCCGCCGCCTGCCAGAACAAGGAAAGCAAGGGCAACGACCAGGAGGCCAAGGGCAACGAGATGGAAGAAGTCATGGTCGTGGGCTATGCCTCGGACGACCGGACGGAAGAGAACAGCGTGGCCATCAAGGTGGAGAACCCCGTGGGCGTCTCGACCGACGAGGGCACGGGCACGGCGCCCCTGGGCAAAGTGTATGACATGGTAGAGCAGGCTCCGTCGTTCCCCGGGGGACCGAGCGAGCTGATGGCCTACCTGAGCAAAAACATCAAGTACCCGAAGGAGGCACAGGCCGCCAAGCAGGAAGGGCGCGTCATCGTGCAGTTCGTAGTGACAAGCACGGGCGGAGTGGCCGACATCAAGGTGATGCGCGGCGTGTCGCCCGTGCTCGACATGGAGGCACTCCGGGTGGTGAAGAACATGCCCAAGTGGACGCCCGGACGCCAGGACGGCGAGGCCGTGAACGTGCGCTACACGCTGCCCGTCACCTTCCGACTGAGCAAGTAGGACGCCCGCCCCGCGCACGGGGCATGGTCAAAGACACACACATATAGGAACAAGCAAAGAGGGCATGCCTGCCGCATCGGCGGGCGTGCCCTCTTCTTGTGCCGGCTGGGGGAGGAGCCTACTTCTTGACTTCGACGACATGCGTCGGAGGCATCTCGACGTTACGGCGGTCCACTTGTCGGACCACCCTTGCGGCCAGTTGCAGGAAGGCGCGGCCGGTCACGGTGTCGGGGTCGAGGGCGACGGGCGAACCCTGGTCGCCGCTCTCGCAAATGCCCTGCACAAGGGGAATCTGGCCCAGCAGGGGGACGCCCAACTCGTCGGCCAGGCGCTTGCCCCCCTCGCGGCCGAAGATGTAATAACGGTTGTCCGGCAGTTCGGCGGGGGTGAACCAGGCCATGTTCTCCACCAGGCCCAGGATGGGGACGCCCACCTTGTCGTTGCGGTACATGTCTATCCCCTTCTTCGCGTCGGCCAGTGCCACTTGCTGGGGCGTGGTGACTATCACCGCGCCCGTGATGGCCAGTGTCTGGAGCAGGGTCAGGTGGATGTCGCTGGTGCCCGGCGGGGTGTCGATGACAAAGTAGTCCAGGTCGCCCCAGTCGGCATCGCCCACCAGTTGCTTCAGGGCGTTGCTGGCCATGCCCCCGCGCCACAGGGTGGCCTGGTCGGGGTTGACGAAGAAGCCGATGGAGAGCAGCTTCAGGCCGTATTTCTCGATGGGGACGATGAGGTCGCGGCCGTCCTTGTTGACGCCATAGGGGCGGGCGTCTTCCACTTGGAACATCTTGGGGACGGACGGCCCGAAGATGTCGGCGTCGAGCAGGCCGACTTTGTAGCCCAGATGGGTCAGTGCCACGGCCAGGTTGGCGGCCACCGTGCTCTTGCCCACCCCGCCCTTGCCGCTGGACACGGCGATGACATTCCGGACCCGGGGCAGCATCTTGCCCGGTTCGGGGCGGGCGGCCTGGCGGCTCTCGGTGGCGATGGAGACCTGCACGTCGGGCGACACATAGGTGTGAATGGCCGTCTCTGCCGCACGTACCATCGACTTCATGAAGGGGTCAGTGGGTCGGTCGAAGACCAGCGAGAAGCTGACCTTCATGCCGTCGATGCGCAGGTTGTCGGCCACCATGTCGGCCTCCACCAGGTTTTTCCCGTTGCCGGGATAGCGCACCGTCGCCAGTGCGTCGTGTATCAGTTTCGGATAGAGAGTCATAATCGTTTGGTATTAATTGTTTACAACATCTGTCTTTGTCCGGGAAAGGTATATCCTTTGCCCATCAAAGGTATATCCTTTGCCTACCAAAGGTGCATCCTTTGCCTACCAAAGGTATATCCTTTGATAGGCTCACCTATACCCTCTTCATTCCCAGACAGTTACGAAAGGCGGGGAAAGGACGCGGGGATAGTAATTTATCTTGACACTTCCAGCCCGCTCCGCTTGCTCCGCCCGTAGCTCCGGTAGTCGTCCAAGGGGATGTCGGCCTCCGGCTCGGCCAGGGTCCCCTGCTGGGGGAGGCGGAAGCAGAGGTACTTGATGGTCATCCCCCGGTCCAGCCATTGCTGCTCGTAGTAGGTGCGTATGTCGGTCAGGATGCCGCCGCCGAGGGGCGAGGCGTAGAGGTCGTCCGTCATCGCAAGGATAGGCAGGGCGTTGCGCTCGGCCATCAGGCGCGTGTAGGTGTAGAGGAAGGGGCTGTCCGTCTTCAGGTGGATGCGGCCGCCGTCGCGCAGGAAGCGGCGGTAACGGTCGAGGAAGTAGGTGGATGTCAGCCGCTTGGTGGCCTTCTTCATCTGCGGGTCAGAGAAGGTCAGCCACAACTCGTCCACCTCTCCGGGCGCGAAGCATTGGTCGATGGCTTCGATGCGTGTCCGCAAGAAGGCCACGTTCCGCAGCCCCCCGCGCAGGGCTTCGGTGGCCCCGGTCCACATCCTTGCGCCCTTGATGTCGATGCCGACGAAGTTACGCTCCGGCATCCTCCGGGCCAGGCCGACGGTGTATTCGCCCCTGCCGCAGCCCAGTTCCAGCGTCAGGGGGCGGCCGTTGCGGAAGAAGTGGGCATCCCACTGTCCCCTCATCGCGAAAGGCACGCCTCCGGGCCCGGCGTAGGGGTGCTCGAAGACGTGCGGGTATGTGGCCATATCGGCAAACTTTTGTAATTTTCCTTTGCTCATATTCTTAGTTTTTGGCTACGAGCTACAAGCTACGAGCTACGAGTAGGCTGCGCACGAGGTTCGTACTTGTAGCTCGTAGCTTGTAGCTCGTAGCTGATAACACTCGTAGCTCGTAGCTTGTAGCTCGTAGCTAATGACCGATTCAATCCAGCACCGTCACCCAGCCGTGTACGTCCGGTTCGTCGCCGTACTGGATGGCGCGCAGCTTATGGTAGAGCTTCGTGCTGACGGGACCCGGCGTGCCATCTGTGGTGAAGGTGTAGGTGCGGCCATTTTCCGGGTCGTCGATGTGGCTGATGGGGCTGATGACGGCCGCCGTGCCGCAGGCTCCTGCCTCCTCGAAGGTCGTCAGTTCCTCCTCGGGGATGGGGCGGCGTTCTACCTTCAGGCCCAGGTCTTCGGCCAGTTGCATCAGGCTCTTGTTCGTGATACTCGGCAGGATGGAGGTGGACAGGGGCGTGATGTACGTATTGTCCTTGATGCCGAAGAAGTTGGCGGCGCCACACTCGTCCATGTATTTCTTCTCCTTGGCGTCCAGGTAAAACTCGGCCGAATAGCCTCCCTCGTGCGCCTCTTTGCTGGCTCGCAGGCTGGCGGCGTAGTTCCCACCCACCTTGAAAGTGCCGGTGCCCAGGGGGGCGGCGCGGTCATACTTGCGGGTGATGACATACGGCGTGGCGGCGAACCCGCCCTTGAAGTACGGGCCTACGGGCGTCACGAAGATGACGAAGAGGTATTCGTTGGCAGGCTTCACGCCGACCTGTGCCCCGGTTCCGATGAGCAAGGGGCGGATGTAGAGCGACGCTCCGCTCTCGTAGGGCGGGATGAAACGCTCGTTCAGCTTCACCACCTTCACGACCGCCTCGCGGAAACGCTCGGTGCTGAGTTCGGGCATCAGTATCCCCCGGCAGGTAGACTGGAGGCGTGCGGCGTTCTCTTCCAGGCGGAAGATGCGTATCTTGCCGTCCCTTCCCCGGAATGCCTTCAGGCCTTCGAAGGCCTCCTGGCCGTAGTGCAGGCAGGTGGCGGCCATGTGCAGGGGGATATACTCCTCGCTGCAGACCTCCAACTCGCCCCATTGTCCGTTACGATGGTAGATTCTCACGTTGTAATCCGTCCGCATGTATCCAAAGGACAGATTGGCCCAATCTATTTCTTTCATACTATCTATAATGTTGATTGATTCCTACTCTTCCTAACCCGGAGCGTCACCCGGCCAGCAAACCCGCCAGGTCCAGGGGCGCGTGGCGGCAGTCCCAGATGACGATGACCATCACCTTGTGCCCCACTACGCGGTACACTACCTCCACATACAGCCCCACCGGCAACGAGCGGTAGGCGCCCCTCCGGCCGGCCAGGCGCCTGCCTTCGTAGGGCGAGGCGGCCAGCCGGGCCACGGCCCCGGCCACCTTGGCCACGACATCGGCGGCAGCCTGCGCGCCGTCCTTCGCCAGGAAACTGCCGGCCAGGGCCGACAGGTGGCGTTCTGCTTCTGCTGTCCAGACTATTTCCATGCGGCAATCTGTTGGTTAATCCGTTCCACCACGTCCCCGTGGGGGCTGACCCTGCCCGACATCACCTCGGCCTCGGCCTGCGACAGGGATTGCCTCCGCTCTTCCTTCGTGTAGGGCAGGCCGGGCACAGGCTCCGCCATGCCCTCCCCTTTCAGGGCGGCCAGGAAGTCGTAGACCTGGCGCATGGCTTCCTCGTTGTCCATCAGCGAGGCCAGCTCCAGCAGGATGTTTTTCCTCAATTCCATCGGTGTCATGATGCTTCGCGGTTAGTTGGCACAAATGTACGGTTTATTCTTTAGTTTCCGAACCGTCGGACAGTAATTTTTCCACTTCCTCCTCTGCTTTCGTCAATTTGGCAGTGCAGAAGGCGATAATCTCGTTGGCTTCCTTGATGCAGTCGGCCAGTTGGTCGATGTCCAGTTGGTTGCCGTCTATCTGGGCAACTATCTTTTCCAGCCTGGCCATAGCCTCGGCGTAGGTTTCCTTCTTCTTGGTTGGCATAAACTATACTATATAAAACGATTAAAGACTTCCGGCTTCCTCCAGTGCATGGCAAACCATGGCTGATATCCCTATCTGTGCCAGCCTGCCGGACACATAATCCGCCAGGGCTTGCCGCAGGACGGGCAGCTGCGCCCCCGCCATCCCAGGCAAGGCAAAGAGCAGGAGAAGAAAGGACAAACGCCGGACTGTCATTGGGCAAACGAATCAATAAGAACCAAAAACAAGCGGTGCCCCCACCTCCTTAACCCAATCGGAGAGCAGGCCGCACCGCCTTGTCACACTATGAATGCCGCTTTACTTCAGCAAGGAAGCCGGGTCGAGATGTTCGGCCTCGATGTCCTTGAAGTAGCGGTACGTGCCCACTTTCAGTTCGTCGGTGGCGGCGTCGTCGCAGACGATGATGCCCTTCTCGTGCATCTGCAAGGCACTGATGGTCCACATCTGCATCACGGGACCTTCGACGGCATGGTAGAGCGCACGTGCCTTGTTGTGCCCGTTGACGATAATCATTACTTCCTTGGCGCTGAGCACTGTGCCCACGCCTACGGTCAAGGCCGTCTTGGGCACCTTGTTCACGTCGTTGTCGAAAAAGCGGCTGTTGGCGATGATGGTATCCGTGGTCAATGTTTTCTGGCGCGTGCGGCTACTGAGGGACGAGCCCGGCTCGTTGAAGGCAATGTGACCGTCGGGACCGATGCCGCCCATGAACAGGTCTACACCGCCGTAAGACTTGATTTTCTCCTCGAAACGGGCACACTCGGCATCCAGGTCGGCCGCATTGCCATTCAGGATGTTGGTATTCTCCGGCTTGATGTCGATGTGACTGAAGAAGTTGTTCCACATGAAGGAATAGTAGCTCTCGGGGTGCTCTTTGGGCAGACCCACGTATTCGTCCATGTTGAAGGTGACTACATTCTGGAAGGAGACTACCCCTGCCTTGTTCAAATCAATCAATTCCTTGTACATGCCCAGTGGCGACGAGCCGGTGGGGCATCCCAATACGAAAGGTTTCTCGGGCGTGGGATTGGCTGCCTTGATTTTGGAAGCCACGTAGTTGGCCGCCCACTTGGATACGTTCTGGTAATCCGGTTGAATGATAACTCTCATTGTTGTGTTATTTAAAGGTTATACATTGGGTCTGTCTTTCTTCAGGCGCGCGGCCATGGCACGAGCCAGTTGTCCGCACTGCTCGTAGGTAATCTCCTTCATCGCCTGCTTCATCTCCACGGGGTCACCCACCAGTTCAAACTTGCTCTTCTCGGCAAACTCGCCCATGCGCTTCACGGCCGCCCCGGCCCAGCAATAGGAGCCGAAGAGTCCCAGGTAGCGGTTTTTCACCTCGCGCAGCAGGATTTTCTCCCACAGCGACTCCACTTCCGGGTAGACGTGGTTGCAATACGTGGGGCTGCCGATGATGAGTCCCTTGTACTGGAAGATGTCTTTTAATATATAAGAAGGATGGCTCTTGCTGACGTTGTGCAGGACGATGTCCCGGATGCCTTCGGCGGAGAGTTCCCCGGCAATGGCTTCGGCCATCTGTTCGGTATTGCCATACATGCTGCCATAGGCTATCACGACACCTTCGGCGGCTTCGTAGCGACTCAGGCGGTCGTAGATGCCAACCACCTTGGGGATGCTTTCCGTCCACACCGGACCGTGCGTGGAGCATACGGTCGTGATGGGGAGGCCGTTCAGCTTAGCCATAGCTTTCTGTACCGGGTTGCCATACTTACCCACGATGTTCGAATAGTAACGCACCATTTCATCCCAGTACTTGTCCGTGCGGATGCGCGTGTCCAGGAATCCCCCGTCCAGCGTGCCGAAGCATCCGAAACCGTCGCCCGAGAACAGGACGCCGTCCGTCTCGTCGAAGGTCATCATGGTTTCGGGCCAATGCACCATAGGCGTCAGGTAAAAGCGCAACTTGTGGTGCCCCAAATCGAGGAAGTCGCCTTCCTTCACTTCATAGCGTTCACCCGACACGCCGTAGAAGCCTTCTATCATGCCGAAAGTCTGCTTATTGCCCACGATTACGATGTCGGGGTAATACTGCTTGATGAGGCGTATGGAACCCGAATGGTCCGGCTCCATGTGGTTAATAATCAAGTATTGGATAGGACGTTCGCCGATGATGCTGCGAATCTTCCGCAGGTAGACTTCGAAGTAGCAGGCATCCACCGTGTCGACCAACGCCACGATTTCATCGTCTATCAGGTAGGAATTGTAGGAAACGCCGTAAGGCAGGGGCCACATGCCCTCGAAGAGGTGCTTGTTGCGGTCGTTCACTCCCACGTAATGGATTTTTCCTTTAACCAAGGTCTTTTCGTTCATATTTCTCTTCTGTTTAATTCTACGCTTAATATCGGCACAAAGTTAGTTTATTTTCCACATTTATCATACTTTTTGCCTTGATATGCGTCAAGTTCCCTCATTCTTTTCCACAAGCGGTGATTGAACTCATAATTCTTCATCCCCCAATCCGGCGCCACCAGCAGGTCTTTGGGCGACTGGGAGAGGAAACGCTCCAGGACAATGTCGGGGCGCAGGCGTTCGATATAGTCAATCACCAGTTCCAGATAGCTGTCAACGTCAAACAAGTGGAAGTCGCCGGGGCATTCTTCATATTCGCGGGCCATGCGCGTACCCCGGATCAGTTGCAGTTGGTGCAGCTTCAACGTGGTAAGGGGCAAGGCCGAGATGTCGCCCGCCTGGCTCACGATGTCCGCCCTTGTCTCGCCCGGCAGGCCCAGGATGACGTGTCCCCCGCACAAGATACCCCGCTCCGTCGTACGGCACACGGCATCCACGGTATCCGCAAAGGTGTGCCCCCGGTTAATACGGCGCAGGGTCTCGTCGCGCGTACTCTCAATGCCATACTCCACGAGGACAAATATCCGCTCGCCCAGCCGGGCCAGGTAATCCAGCAGCGCGTCGGGCATGCAGTCGGGCCGCGTGCCGATGACCAGCCCCACCACGCCGTCCACCGCCAGGGCTTCTTCATACTTCCGCGCCAGCGCCTCCAGTTCGCCGTAGGTATTGGTATAGGCCTGGAAGTAGGCCAAATATTTCATCTCCGGGTACTTCTTGGCGAAGAATTGCTTACCCTCCTCCAACTGCTCTGCGACGCCCTTGTCCGTACGGCAATAGTCGGGGTTGAACATCTGGTTGTTGCAATACGTGCAGCCCCCGTAGCCTTTCATACCGTCGCGGTTGGGGCAGGTGAATCCGGCGTTCAGGGAAATCTTCTGCACCTTGAAGGGGAAATAGCGCTTCAGGAAGGTGGAGAAATCGTTGTATAAAAATGGTCCGTCCATGCTGGTTATTCAATTTACAGGAACAAATATAAGGAAAGAGATTGGAACCGCCATCCATCCGGGGAAAATATAATGCCCGTCCCGGCATTTCTTGGGAGGCGCCGGAAAATCCTTGCCCTATTGGCGGCCGATTCGCGGGAAACCATTACCTTTGCAAACAACTTAACAGAAAAACAGAAAACTATGGCTACACCTTACAAACGAATCCTCCTGAAGCTCAGCGGGGAGAGCCTGATGGGCAAGAAACAGTACGGCATCGACGAAGAACGCCTGGCGCAGTATGCCGCACAGATAAAAGAGATATGCGCGACGGGCGTGCAAATGGGCATCGTCATCGGCGGCGGCAACATCTTCCGGGGACTGAGCGGCGCCTCCAAAGGCTTTGACCGCGTGAAGGGAGACCAGATGGGAATGCTGGCCACGGTCATCAACAGCCTGGCGCTCAGTTCGGCGCTCACCGTCTTGGGCGTCAAGGCCCGCGTGCTGACGGCCGTGCGCATGGAGCCTATCGGCGAGTTCTACAACAAGTGGCGCGCCATCGAGTGCATGGAGGCGGGCGAGGTGGTCATCATGTCCGCCGGCACGGGCAACCCCTTCTTCACCACCGACACCGGCTCGTCCTTGCGCGGCATTGAGATTGAGGCCGACGTCATGCTGAAGGGCACCCGCGTGGACGGCATCTATACGGCCGACCCGGAAAAAGACCCCACGGCCACGAAATTCCACGATATCACTTACGACGAAGTGCTGCGCCGAGGGCTGAAGGTGATGGACCTTACCGCCACCTGCATGTGCAAGGAGAACAACCTGCCCATCATTGTTTTCGACATGGACACCGTAGGCAACCTGAAAAAAGTCGTCAGCGGCGAAGACATCGGGACGTTGGTACATAATTGACCGAAAGGCAAACGGAAAGGATGAAGGATTCCTTGCCCTTATGATGGATTCATGGGCAAGGAATCCTTCTTTTTTACCCCATCCGTGCAACGGCAGGGGACAACCTGTTGCCAGGTAGGCCACGCCACCTGCAAAGGAATTGTTCCAGGACACCGCCGCTGCCTGGAACCAAAGGTTTCCCTATGGTGGCACCTTTAGTTTCCTCCGGTGGCACCTTTGGTTTCCTCCGGGGAAACTCTTTGTTCCTGCCGGGGAAACCTTTCCGTTCCCTTCCGGGAAATGCCCCATTCTCCTCACGGGATTTCTTCCTGAAACGCTTTCCGCCCCTCCCCCGTCCTGCGCCTTCTCGTCTTTTTCGCCAAAAAAAGCCCCGCGAGCAACGGAATTTCAAAAAAATGCCTTACTTTTGCTTCCTACAAATTAAAACGAAACATATTCCAACAATAAACAACACTACCTGATATGAAAGACGTAAAAGACATCCTGGGCGAAGCCCAAGAGAAAATGGACATGGCCGTCATGTACCTGGAAGAAACCCTCGCACACATCCGCGCCGGAAAGGCCGACGTGCGCCTGTTGGACGGCATCCGCGTAGACTCCTACGGAAGCATGGTGCCTATTAATAATGTAGCCGCCGTCACTACGCCCGACGCAAGGAGTATTGCCATCAAGCCGTGGGACAAGTCTATGTTCCGCATCATTGAGAAAGCCATCATCGACTCCTCGCTGGGCATCATGCCGGAGAACAACGGCGAAATCATCCGCATCGGCATCCCGCCCCTCACCGAGGAGCGTCGTAAGCAACTGGCCAAGCAGTGCAAGGCCGAAGGCGAGACAGCCAAAGTGAGCGTACGCAACGCCCGCCGCGACGCCATCGACCAACTGAAGAAAGCCGTAAAGGAAGGCTTGGCCGAAGACGCACAGAAGGGCGGCGAGGAGAAACTGCAAAAGGTGCATGACAAATACATCAAGCAGATTGATGACATGCTGGCGGCCAAGGACAAGGAGATAATGACCGTATAATTAACAATTGACAATTAGCAATTGACAATTAAGACGGAGGACTTCCTTAGCAGAATACAACGATTAATTGTCAATTGTCAATTGTTAATTATCAATTGAACAAAGTGACAGGCCTCGTAATCAAAAACACCGGCAGTTGGTACTTGGTCCGCACGGACGAAGGGCGCGACGTGGAGTGCAAGGTAAAGGGGAACTTCCGCTTGAAAGGCATCCGCAGCACCAACCCCGTGGCCGTGGGCGACCGTGTCCACATCATTGAAAACCGGGAAGGCACGGCCTTTATCACCGAGATAGAGGACCGCAAGAACTACATCATCCGCCGCGCCTCCAACCTCTCGAAGCAATCGCACATCATCGCCGCCAACCTCGACCAGTGCATGCTCATCGTCACCGTCAACTATCCGGAGACCTCGACCACCTTCATCGACCGCTTCCTGGCCACGGCCGAAGCCTACCGCGTGCCCGTCTGCCTCGTCTTCAACAAGACAGACCTCTACGGCGAAGATGACCTGCGCTACCTTGATGGACTAGTACACCTCTACACCACCATCGGCTACCCCTGCCTTAAAGTCTCGGCCCAGAAAGGCTCCGGCCTCGACGAAGTGAAGGCAAAACTTCGCGGAACCATCACCCTTTTCTCGGGCAACTCGGGCGTAGGGAAATCGACCCTCATCAACGCCCTGCTACCCGGCACGGAAGCCCGGACTGGAGAAATCTCGCAGGTGCACAACAAGGGCATGCACACCACCACCTTTTCCGAGATGTATCCCGTAGACGATGCAGGCGGCTACATCATCGACACACCGGGCATCAAAGGCTTCGGCACCTTCGACATGGAAGTGGAAGAAATCGGCCACTACTTCCCGGAAATATTCGAAGCCTCGGCCGATTGCCGCTATGGCAACTGCACGCACCGACACGAGCCTGGTTGTGCCGTGCTCCGGGCCGTGGAGGAACACCGCATCAGCCAGTCGCGCTACACCTCCTACCTCAGCATGCTGGAGGACAAAGAGGAGGGCAAGTACCGGGAAGCCTACTGAGAGAAACGCTTTTGAAACAATACAACAAAAGATACCACAAACAACACATCTACTACTACATGAACAAGAAACTGAAATGGGGCCTCATCATTGTGATAGGCGCAGGGCTTGTGGGATGGGGAATCCGCTCACAAATGCCCCAACAAAACGAAGAACTGGCCGAAGCCGACAAGGTGATGCCGGCCACCGCCAATAAGAAGGTACTGAACATCAACGCCGCCATCGTCCGCCCGCAAGTGCTGGTGGACGAAATCCCCATCATCGGAAGCCTCTTACCCGACGAAGAAGTGGACCTCTCGTTCGAGACCTCGGGCAAAATCACAGACATCTTTTTCGAAGAAGGCACGCACGTGCAGAAAGGAGACCTGCTGGCCAAGGTGAACGACCGCCCCTTGCAAGCCCAACTGCAACGCCTCGTGGCCCAACTGAAACTGGCCGAAGACCGCGTCTTCCGCCAGGACGCCTTGCTGAAACGCGACGCCGTCAGCAAAGAGGCCTATGAACAAGTAAAAACCGACCTGGCCACGCTGAACGCCGACATCGAAAGCGTGAAGGCGCAACTCGAACAGACGGAATTGCGCGCCCCCTTCGACGGCATCATCGGCCTGCGCCAAGTCAGTGTGGGCACTTACGCCTCGCCCACCACGATTGTAGCCAAGCTAACGAAAATCTCCCCGCTGAAGGTAGAGTTCTCCGTGCCCGAAAGCTACGCCAAGGACGTGCAGGTGGGTACCACGCTGAACTTCTCGCTGACCGGCTCGCTCAACAAATACGAGGCCCGCGTCTACGCACGCGAGTCGAGCCTTGACCCGAAGACGCGCTCGCTCACCATCCGCGCCCTCTACCCCAACCCGTCGGGCATCATGCCAGGACGCTTCGCCTCCATCACCTTGCGCAAACAGGAATATGAAAACGCCTTGGCCATCCCCTCGGAAGCCATTGTGCCCGAAATGGGCAAGGACAAGGTATTCCTGTACAAAAGCGGGAAAGCACAACCGGTAGACATCGTGACGGGCATCCGTACTGATGCCTTGGTGCAAGCCGTGAACGGGCTGAATGAAGGAGACACGGTCATCATCTCGGGCACGCAACAACTGCGCACGGGCATGGCGGTAACTATTGACAATATCTACTAAGCTGCCGCACTGCTATGAACATTTCTGAATTAAGCATACGCCGCCCCGTGCTCTCCACGGTGCTCACCATTATCATCCTACTCTTCGGCTTTATCGGCTACACATCGCTGGGCGTGCGTGAATATCCGTCGGTGGACAACCCCATCATCTCGGTACAATGCTCGTACACGGGTGCCAACGCCGACGTCATCGAGAACCAAATTACTGAACCGTTGGAGCAGAACATCAACGGTATACCAGGCATACGCTCGCTGACCAGCGTGAGCCAGCAGGGACAGAGCCGTATCACGGTCGAGTTTGAACTGTCCGTCGACCTGGAGACGGCGGCGAACGACGTACGCGACAAAGTGTCGCGCGCGCAGCGGTACTTGCCCGACGACTGCGACCCCCCGACGGTGTCGAAGGCTGATGCAGACGCTACGCCCATCCTCATGGTGGCCTTGCAGAGCAACAAGCGCTCCCTGCTGGAGTTGAGCGAGATTGCAGACCTGACGGTAAAAGAGCAGTTGCAGACCATCTCCGACGTAAGCAGCGTGAGCATCTGGGGCGAGAAAAAGTACTCCATGCGCTTGTGGCTGGACCCAACAAAGATGTCAGGCTATGGCATCACGCCGGTGGACGTAAAGGAGGCCATTGACCGGGAGAACATCGAACTGCCGTCAGGCAGTATCGAAGGAAATACAACGGAACTAACCATCCGCACCCAGGGACTGATGCACACGCCGGAAGAGTTCAACGACCTCATCATCAAGTCGGACGGGAACCACATCATCCGCTTCAGTGACATCGGACGTGCCGAACTAGGCGCTGCCGACTTGAAAAGTTACATGAAGATGAACGGCGTGCCGATGGTGGGCGTAGTGGTCATCCCGCAACCGGGAGCCAACCACATCGAGATTGCGGACGCAGTCTACGAACGCATGGAGCGCATGCAGAAGGATTTGCCTGAAGATGTCAGCTACACGTATGGATTCGACAACACGAAGTTCATCCGCGCGTCCATCAACGAAGTAGAGCATACGGTGTACGAGGCGTTCGTGCTGGTCATCATCATCATCTTCCTGTTCCTGCGCGACTGGCGGGTGACGTTGGTGCCGTGCATCGTCATCCCAGTGTCGCTCATTGGCGCTTTCTTTGTGATGTACGTGGCGGGCTTCTCCATCAATGTGCTCACGATGCTGGCCGTGGTACTAGCCGTGGGGTTGGTGGTGGACGACGCCATCGTGATGACGGAGAACATCTACGTGCGCATCGAACAAGGAATGCCGCCCAAGGAAGCAGGCATTGAGGGGGCAAAGGAAATCTTCTTCGCGGTCATATCAACCACGATTACTCTGGTAGCGGTGTTCTTCCCCATCGTATTCATGGAGGGGACGACGGGACGACTGTTCCGCGAGTTCAGTTTTGTCATTTCAGGCTCAATACTGATCTCGGCATTCGCGGCGTTGACGTTCACGCCGATGCTGGCCACGAAGTTACTGAAACAGGAGAAAAAGAAAAACTGGTTCTACCGCGTGACGGAGCCTTTCTTCGAGGGGATGAACAATCTGTACAGCCGCTCGCTGGCGGCGTTCTTGCGAAAACGCTGGATAGCACTGGCCTTCACGCTTGTGACCTTCGGCATTATTTTCTTTTTGTGGACTCACATCCCAGCGGAAATGGCGCCGTTAGAAGACCGTTCACAGATTACCATCAACACGAGCGGAGCTGAGGGAGTGAGCTACGAATACATCCGAGACTATACGGAACGCATCAATGACGTGGTTGATTCGATTATCCCTGATGCAGATGCCGTGACGGCACGCGTCTCCAGCGGAAGTGGCAACATACGCATCACCCTAAAGGATTTGCGTGAACGCGACTACACACAGATGGAGGTGGCGGAAAGGCTGTCGCGGGCGGTACAGAAGGAGACGAAGGCACGCGCGTTCGTACAGCAACAGTCGTCGTTCGGCGGGCGGCGGAGCAGCATGCCCGTGCAGTACGTGTTACAGGCGACGAACATCGAGAAGTTACAGGAAGTCCTGCCCAAGTTCATGGAGCGCGTCTATGAGAACCCAACCTTCCAGATGGCGGACGTTGACCTGAAGTTCAGCGACCCGGAGGCGCGTATCCAAATCAACCGCGACAAGGCGGGAACGATGGGCATCAGCACGCGCAACATCGCGCAAACGCTCCAGTACGGGCTGAGCGGGCAGCGCATGGGTTATTTCTACATGAACGGGAAGCAATACGAGATCCTGGGCGAAATAAACCGCCAGCAACGCAACAAGCCGTCGGACCTGGTGGGTCTGTACATCCGCAGCGAAAACGGCGAAATGGTGCAATTGGACAACCTGGTGCAAATTGTCTACGGCACGGCGCCTCCGAAACTGTACCGCTACAACCGCTTCGTGTCGGCCACGGTGTCGACAGGACTGGCGGAGGGGAAGACCATCGGACAGGGCATCGAAGAAATGGACAAGATTGCGAAGGAGGTGCTGGACGACACATTCCGCACGGCTCTGTCAGGCGATTCGAAAGATTACAGCGAGAGTGCCTCGAGCCTGATGTTCGCCTTCATCCTGGCCATCGGGCTGATTTACCTCATCCTGGCCGCTCAGTTCGAGAGTTTCAAGGATCCGCTGGTAATCATGCTGACCGTTCCTTTGGCCATCGCAGGCGCCTTGGTATTCATGTACTTCGGCGGCATCACGATGAACATCTTCAGCCAGATAGGCATCATCATGCTCATCGGCCTGGTGGCCAAGAACGGCATCCTCATCGTGGAATTCGCCAACCACAAGCAGGAGCACGGCGAGGATAAAATGCATGCCGTAAGGGATGCCGCGCTACAACGCCTGCGCCCCATCCTGATGACCAGCTTCGCCACCATTTTAGGCCTGCTGCCGTTGGCATTCGCCTCGGGCGAGGGAGCCAACCAGCGCGTCGCGATGGGCACAGCGGTCGTAGGCGGAATGATCGTGTCGACGCTGCTCACGATGTATATCGTGCCCGCCATTTACAGTTACATATCTACGGACCGAAGCAAACTAAGGAAACAGTGATGAAAAAACTTTTACTCTCTCTCGTGGCGGCATGCGCCATCGGTGCGGCCGCGCAGCCTCCCGTGTACACCTTGAAGGACTGCCTGGAGCAAGGGCTACTGAACAATTATTCCCTCCGCATCACGCGCAACCAGGAACGTGTGAGCCGGAACAACGCCACGCTGGCCAACGCAGGAGCCTTGCCTGTAGTGGATCTGACGGCGGGATACAGCGGATCAATGGGCGACACCGAGTCAGAACTGCGCCAGACGGGCGAGGTGACTCGCGAAAACGGTGCCCTGGACCACACGGTGGACGCAGGCGTTAACCTGGAGTGGACACTCTTCGACGGGTTCAGCATCAGTTCGACCTACCGCCAACTAAAGGAACTAGAGCAACAGGGCGAGACGGACACACGCATTGCACTAGAAGATCTGGTAGCGAACATCGCAGCGGAGTATTACAATTTCGTGCAGCAGAAAATCCGCCTCAAGAACTTCCGCTATGCCATGACACTGTCCAGGGAGCGCCTACGCATTGCCGAACTACACATGAACGTCGGCAACGCCTCCGGCCTAGATTACCTACAGGCACGCGTAGATTTCAACGCCGACAGCGCACAGTACATCAAACAGCAGGAAGCCCTGCACACGTCACGCATCATGCTGAACGAACTGATGGCCAAAGAGAACGTGGACGAGTTTTTCGTTATCACGGACAGCCTCATCGACATCAACCATATCTTGGACTTCGACGAATTGTGGCAGGGCACACTGGCTGTCAACGCCACGCTGCTGCGCGCAGTACAGAATCAAACAATAGCCCGACTGGACTACAAAAAAGTGTGCGCGCGCGACTACCCCTACCTCCGCCTAAACGGCGGCTACGGGTTGACGCTAAACCGGTACGAACTGGCGTCGACGTCGCGGCGCACAACGCGAGGACTAAACTTCAGCCTCACTGTGGGCTTCCGCCTGTTCGACGGTAACCGGCGGCGCGAGCGGCGCAACGCAAGCCTGGCCATCGAGAACGCCCGGCTTGAACGCGAACAGGTAGAACAGACGTTACGAGCCGACCTGAGCAACCTGTGGCAAGCCTACCGCAACAACCTTGAGTTGCTCAAACTGGAGCGGCAGAACCTGATAGTGGCGCGCGACAACTATGACATCTCCCGCGACCGCTACCTGCTCGGCGACTTGGCAGGTATTGAGATGCGCGAGGCTCAAAAGAACTTGCTTGACGCAGAAGAGCGCATTCTCTCAGCCGAATACGACACAAAAGTCTGCGAAATCTCGCTCTTACAAATCAGCGGAAAAATCATGGCTTACTTGCGCTGACCAAGAGGAATGGTTTGAATAATAAAAACTCTTTTATACAGGAACTGGAACCGCAGCTTCAACAAACCAAAGCTGCGGTTTCCCTAACTGTACAAGCCAACTCATACCCACCTTCTTTTCTCAATCAAACATTCCACAAAACACAAAAAAGCCACCGTTGAAGGACGATGGCTCAGGACCTAATGTTTTCACAACGGAATAATTCTTATTGTGATTTGCTTCATTTGTGGGCAAATATAAGGAAAAAATCAATGCCATGCACTAAACTTACCGATTTTTTCCTTACATTTGGGCAATTAACTAAGACATTACACCATGAAAAGAATAATTGGTTTAGATTTAGGCACCAACAGCATAGGTTGGGCAATCATCAACAACGACGAACAAGGCATTTGTCATATAGAGAAAGCGGGAAGTCGTATCATCCCCATGGATGCCGCCATGCTGGGCGACTTCGATAAAGGAAACTCCACTTCGCAAACCTCGGAGCGGACTAGTTTCCGAAGCATCAGGCGCTTGCTCGAACGCTGTTTGTTGCGTCGGGAGAGATTGCACCGTGTCTTGAATATATTAGGATATTTGCCCGAACATTATGCGCGGCAAATAGATTTTGAGCGGAATCCAGGAAAGTTCATAAAAGGGAAAGAGCCTAAATTGGCTTGGGTGCCCAATCCTGAGACAGGGAGCAACACCTTCCTTTTCCGCGAATCCTTCCAAGAAATGCTGGCAGACTTCACCCGGCATCAACCGGATTTCATCGCTGAAGGGCGAAAAGTGCCCTATGACTGGACGCTATACTATCTGCGCAAGAAAGCCCTGACGCAAAAGATCAGCAAGGAAGAACTTGCATGGATACTCTTGAATTTCAATCAAAAACGAGGCTACAACCAACAACGAGGCGAAGAGGAAGAGGAGAAAAAGAACAAGCTCGTGGAATATCATGCCTTGAAAGTCGTAAAAGTAGAAGCCACAGAAGACAAGAAGGGGAAAGACACGTGGTATAATGTACACTTGGAAAACGGATGGATTTACCGTAGAGCCAGCAGCGTGCCTTTGCAAAGTTGGGAAAGAATGACCAAAGACTTCATCGTGACCACAGACTTGAATGATGACGGCTCCCCTAAAACCGACAAGCAAGGTGCCGTAAAGCGCTCATTCCGTGCGCCAAGCGAAAACGATTGGATGCTCCTGAAAGCCAAAACAGAGAGCGATATCAAATCCAGCCGTAAAACCATAGGCGAATATATCTACGATACGCTTTTGGAGAAGCCTAAACAGAAAATCAAAGGCAAACTGGTGCGCACCGTGGAAAGAAAATTCTATAAAGAGGAATTGAGGCAAATCCTTGATACACAGACGAAGTTCCACCCTGAACTGCAAGACCAAGGATTACTCAAAAAGTGCATAGAGGAACTATATCCCCACAATGAAGGACATAGGAACATCCTGTCCAACCAAGACTTTACGCATTTGTTCATTGAAGACATCTTGTTCTACCAACGCCCCTTGAAGAGCAAGAAATCGCAAATAGACAACTGTCCTTACGAGAGCCATGAAGGCATTGACAAGGAAACCGGCGAAATCAAAAAATATGGCGTAAAGTGCATCGCCAAGTCCCACCCGCTTTATCAAGAATTCCGTTTATGGCAATTCCTGTCCAATTTGCGCATCTACCAGAAGGAAAAATATGTGGATGGAAGATTGAAAACCGATGTGGATGTCACCAACGAATTTCTAACCACGGAGGAAGATTATGTCGCGCTTTTCGACTGGCTGAACGGACGAAAAGACATTGACCAAAAGAACTTTTTGAAATATCCCCCCTTCGGATTAAAGAAAAACACCACAGAATACCGGTGGAATTATGTGGAAGACAAACCCTATCCGTGCAACGAAACACATGCCGACATTTGCACACGCTTGGAGAAAGCTTGTGTCAATGTGCCTCTAAATGCCCGGGAAGAAGGACTTTTGTGGCACCTTTTGTACTCCGTAAGCGACAAGGCAGAATTGAGGAAAGCATTGGCTACCTTTGCCGGCAAACGCGGATGGAATACCGATGCATTTGTAGATGCTTTCATCAAGATGCCCCCATTCGAAAAAGAATATGGAGCCTATTCGGCCAAAGCCATCAAGAAATTGCTCCCATTGATGAGAATGGGCAAATACTGGACGGAAGAAGCCATAGACGGAAACACGCGAATGCGGATAGAGAAACTGATTAGCGGAGAAGTGGACGAAAGCATCGGACAACGCATCCGCGAAAAAGCCATGCATCTGAGTGCGCCGGAGCAATTCAGAGGGCTTCCCCTTTGGCTGGCCTGCTACATCGTGTATGGACGCCACTCGGAGGCGCAAGAGATTGCCAAATGGGAATCCCCCGACGACATCGACCACTATCTGAACAACTTCCGCCAGCACTCCCTGCGCAATCCCATCGTAGAGCAGGTCGTGTTGGAGACGCTTAGGGTAGTGCGCGACATTTGGAAAAAAACGGGCCGGATAGATGAGATCCACATTGAACTCGGGCGCAATATGAAAGAAACGTAAGCATTCGGTAATTCCCATATTTTTCGATATCTTTTATTGTCTTACTTTTGCGGTGTAAACACTACTTATCATCAACTAAACGAACAATCA
>CASEKR010000027.1 GCA_949288585.1 uncultured Bacteroides sp.
GAGGTGCCACTTGCCGTCGAGGTAGAACATGCCGTTGGGGTCGTTCATCCACCCGTAGGCGGGCGTGTGGTGGTAGACGGGGCGGAACTTCTCGCGGTTCTTGGTGTCGAACGTGCCGGACAGCTTCAGCTCCTTCCAGCAGCACACGTCGGCGGGCATGCCCTGCACCTGCACGGAGGCCAGTTGGTCGCCGTAGGCGGAGAGGTCGAGGGGCACGTAGTAGTCGACGCGCTCGCGGGCGAGGCGGACGTTGATGACGTCGGACAGGTAGTGGTTGTCACGCCCCACGACGTAGAGCTTCGCCTCGGGGGCGTTGTCCTGCACGGGCAGGAGCAGGTAGCGTTGGGGCTGATGGATGCGTAGGATGTTGAGTTCGCGGGCCAGATGCCGGATTTCGAGCGGCTGTCCGCTGTCGGCGTAGGCCGTGGAAGCATGGCCGACGCTCAGAGCGAGGCTCAACATCGGCAGGAAGAGAAATTTCTTATAAGTTTTCATAATAAGTAAAGTTTGATTCTATGAATAAAAGTAATTGATTGGGATGCACAAAAATAATCAATGCCAGACAGATTTCATCGTCCAGGCGTGAAAATTTATCTCGGTGCCGGGACGGAGGGCAAAAGTCTCGATGCCGGTCTGGTCTTCGGACGGATAGGTGAGCAGCGTGAATACGTCCTCGCCGTCATTGGCAAAGACTTCGACGCTGGATTTGTCGACGAAGATGCGGAGACGGAGCTTCCCGTCGAGCGGACGGACGCAGGCGTGGGACATGCGCGAGAACTTAGGCAGGTCGGCGTCGGTGCAGTGGGTGCGGTCGATGATGAAATTCCGAGAGTCCGTGTCGTAGCTGAGCCCGACCTTGCGTCCGTGGCCCACGCAGAGGTTAAGGCCGAAGACGTTGGAGACGGAGGTATCGAACGTAACGTCCAGTTCGTAGACATTGCTCTTGGGGGCGAACTGCGGCAAGGGCTGTACGCCTACGGGCAGGGTTCCTTCGTAGGAGACGTGGCCGGAGCGCAGTTTCTCCAAAGCCGGGAAGGGCTGCTGGAACAGGCGCAGGCCGTCGGGCGTGGTGCGCAGGCTGAGGTTGCGGGGCACGGACCAGAAGCCTTTGCCGTAAGTGGAGGGTGCCTGGGGCGCATAGTCCCAAGTGGCCACCCAACCGAGGGCAGTCGTGGTGGGCAGGGTGCGGTCGTAGTCGCGGAAGGTGCGCACGGCGTAGTAGTCAAGTCCCTTGTCCACGTAGAGGGGTTCGGACGGATGGCCGTCGACCAGGGTGAAGGCCGTACCGTCGAAGTTGCCGACGAAGTACTGCACCTGTGCCCAATTGACTGAGACCACCATCACCCAGCGCGTGTCGTCGGGATTGCCGTCGACGGGCAGCTGGAAGAGGTCGGGACATTCCCAGGATTTCTCTTGGTCGCCGGCGGGGCCGAAGTCGCTCGCCCAAGTCCATTGCTTGAGGTCGGGCGAGGTGTAGATGCCCACCTTCTTCTCCAGCGCCTTGGCCACTACCATCACCCAGCGACGGGTGGGCTTGTGGAAGAAGACGGTCGGGTCGCGGAACTCGGTACTGTTAATATCCAACACCGGGTTTCCTTCGTAGTAATGGAAGGTGCGGCCACCGTCGGTGCTGTAGGAGATGGCCTGCGCCTGCTTCTTGGAGTCTTTCTCGAAGGCAGTGTAGACGGCCACGTAGGCGCCACGACCGAATCCGGCCGTATTGTCTTCGTCGATGACGACGGAGCCGGTGAAGTAAGAGATATTCTCGTCCTCGCCTTTCATGCAGAAGGGAGAGAATTCATCGTAGCCGGTAAAGTCGGTCGACTCCAGCCCACCCCACCAGTACATGCGGTAGCGGCCGTTGTGATGGACAAACCCGCAGGGGTCGCCTATCCAACCACGACGGGGGCTGAAATGATATTGCGAGCGATAGGTTTCCGTATAAAGCGAGTCGGCAGGAAGCTGCTGCGCGGCTGCGAAAGCCGACAGGATGCTGCAAAGGAAAAGCAACGTAAGTCTTGTAATCATGATGTAGTAACATTTTAATGGATGGTTCGATTGGAATATATGGATGAGCGTCTGATGATTTTCCGAAAGACTCTCGGACGAGCGTCGTAAACATTTTCGGACGAGCGTCCGAAACATTCTCGGACGGACGTCCTAAACACTCTCGGACGAGCGTCCGAAAGTCTTTCGGATAAATCAGCCGAATGTCCCCTGTCCGCTGTCGTCGTCATCTTCGCCGGGAACGGTACTGGTCACTTCGCCCACAACGAAGTCTGTGTCCATGACGACTGTACGCGGCGACTTCAGCAAGGTGCCTCCGCTCCCTAGCTGGGTGCACAGCTTGATGCTCCACACGCTGCCTTCGGGAGCCGAAGCGGGCATGACGAAACCCACCTTCGTGGCGGTGTTGGGATACAGCATCTTGGGCGTGAAGAAGAACGATTCGCCCGAACTGCCGTCCACGCGCGTCAGCGTGACGCCTATCTCCGCGCCTTCGCCGCCCACCTTCAGGTTCTTGCCTTTGATGATGCATGCCTGTCCGGCGGTGATGGGCACACCCTCGCCGCGGGTGACGGCTGCCGGGTTCTGCGCGTCGTGCGCGCTGACCACGCCGTAAAGCTGCGGGCCGCTGACGCTCTTCTGTATCTCCACGTCGATTTCGGCGTTGGCCAGAGCGGCGCGCATGTCCTCGCTCATGCTGTAAGCCACGTTCAGGGTGAGGCGGCTGCGGTCGGGCGCGGCGTTCAGCTCGTCTTCCATGAAGAGGCCTTGCGCCGTCAGTCGGAAGTAGCCGATGGGCAGGGTCACGCTGTAGCCCGAAGAGAGGTACCACATCATGCGCTGCATCAACTGTCGCCCCATGCGGGCGATGTCTTCCGGGTCCTCCTGGCGGGTGCTCAGGGCGGCCACCTCGGCGGCCAGGTCGTCCAGGTTGAGACACTTCTGCAGCTTGGGCTGCAGGCTGTAATCGCGGGTTTCGTCCGTGGTCAGGGCGTACTTCACGGCCCGCATCGTTATCTTGGCTTTCTGTGTAGGTTCTTTAGCTGACATGATTATTCAGATTAAGGTGAAACATTGTTTTTAAAGGAGTGCCCGCCCGCCTCGCGACGGGCGGACACGGAGATTTATAAATCTGCTATGACATATTTATATATGTGTCGGTTAGAATTCGCCATAGCCCGGATTCTGCACGTACAAGCCGTTGGAGAAGTTGTACTGTGCCAGCGGGATGGGCAGGTATTCGTCGCGTCCGGCCGTGAACTTGGCTGTCGAGTAGTAGGCGCGTTTCGTGCGTTCCACGTCGAGATAAGCGTTCATCACGTCCGAGGCGATGCCCCAGCGGACAAGGTCGAAGAACCGCTCGCCCTCCATCGCGCACTCCAGTCGCGACTCGAAGCGCAAGGCCTGGCGGGCGTAGTCCTGCGTCCAGCCCTCGGCCGGGTATTCGCCGATGAGGTAGTTGGCGGCGTCCTTCTCCGGGTCGTTGAAGTCCTTCACGTACTCGCTCTGCATCGCGCGGCGGCGGATGCGGTTAATGATGGTCCGCGCTTCCTCCAGCCCGGCGGCGTCGCCCAGCTCGATGAGGGCCTCAGCCTTCCACAGCAAGACGTGCGCGTAGCGGATGACTTGCCAGTTCAGGCCCGACGCGCCCCAAGGCCAGCCGTTGTACATGTCCGAGCTCTCCGGAGAGACGAAGAAACGCTTCGTGCAGTGGTAGCCGTAGTCGCCCTGATTGCGCACCCAGAAGTTCTGGCAAGGCGCGTCGGCGTACGTCTTCCAAGTGATGTTCGGCCGTCCTACGACGAAGTCCAAGCGCGGGTCCACCGTGCCGTCCACTTGCGTATTCACCGCGTTGCCCTCGGCGTCGAACGTGATGACATCGTAGTCGCGGTCGTTGAACGTGTCGAACAGCGGGAGGCCGTTGGCGTCCGTCTGGTACGCGTTAATCAAGTTCTGGCTGGGCAGGAAGAAGCCGTCGCCGCTGTATGGGCCTTGAGGCGCGTTCAGCAGGTTGCTCCAGTTCACGCGACCGGCATCGTTCGACCCGTCGTTCATGGAGAACTGAATGGCAAAGACGGATTCCTTGCCGTTCTCGTAGGCGATGAGGTCCAGTTGCTGGAAGTCGTCCAGCAGGTCGTAGTGCCCCTCGAGGCGTCCGCACAAGTCTACTACTTCGCTGAGCAACGCGCGGTCGATGTTCGTCACGCGGTGCGTCTGCTCGTCCTGCTCGTAAGCCTGATAGAGCTTCACCTTCGCGGCGTACGCCCAGGCGATGTACTTGTTGACGCGGCCAATCTCCGCCTGCGACTCGGGCAGGACATCGGCGGCGTTCATCAGCTCTTCGGCAATCATGCCGAGGATTTCGTCGCGGGAGTATTGGTTGTTCGGAATGCGGTTGTACTCGTCAATCTCCACGTTCTCGTCGAAGTAAGGGATGCGGTTGAACAGGCGGCTCAGTTCGAAGTAGAAGTGCGCTCTCAACACCCGCATCTCAGCCTTGCGCACCTCTACCTCCGGCAGATCCTCGGCGGAGATGTTGTTCAATGCCTTCAGGGCCGAGTTGCAACGCTGCACGCAGCAGTACAATTGGAACCACTTGCTATCCATGTTGCCCACGGTGGCGTCTATGTTGAACGTCTCCATGCGGTTCACCTCTTCGACGTCGGTCACGCCGCCGCCCCCTTTGTACGCGTCGTCGCTGCGCACCGAACCGAAGCTCCAGTTGGTCATCGGGATAAGCCATACGCTGTTGTCCTGCGGGGCTACTCCGCCCAGCCCGGCGTAGGCGGCCGAAATAAGCAGGTCTACGCCCTCGGGCGTGGCCAGGTTCTCGTTGTTCAGAGTCGCTTGGGGCTTGATATCCAAGAAACGGCTCTCGTTGCAGCCCGTCGTCAGGGCCGCCAAGCAGATTGCGAAAGGAATATATCTCAGTTTCATACGTATAAGTCTGTTAATGGTTGATAGATTAGAATCCGACATTCAGTCCGAAGGTGAACGTGCGGGGTTGCGGATACGTGTAGCCCAGTCCTTCGGGGTCTGCGCCCGTGTAGCCCGTGATGGTGAACAGGTTCTGTGCCTGGAAGTAGAGGCGCAAGTTGCTCAGGCGCGCCTTCTTGATCATCCCGGCCGGGAAGGTGTAGCCCAGCGTCAGGGTCTTCAGCTTGATATACGAGCCGTTCTCGATGAAATAGTCGTTCGTGAGGCCTTCGTTGTTGTTGTCTACCGTCGTCAACGCTGGGATGTCGCTGCCGTAGACGCCCGTCCGCTCGTAGTCCGTCCAAGCATTCATGGCGTCCAACAGGCGCGTGGAGTGGTTGCCGGTCCACAGTTGGAAGAAGTTGTTGTAACGCTTCGAGTTGTTGAACGCGTCGCGCACCATGCCGTTGAAGAACAGGCTCAGGTCGAAGCCCTTCCACTGCGCGCCCAGGTTCAAGCCGGCGATTACCTTCGGCCGGTCGCTGCCCAGCCACGTCTGGTCCGACGTGTCGATGATGCCGTTGCCATCCACGTCCACGTAGCGGAGACGACCCACTCCCGGCTCGCCGAAGCGCACGTCGTATTTGGCCTTGTAGTCGTCTACCTCCTGCTGCGTGCGGAACACGCCGTCCGTCTTGTAGCCCATCCACGAGCCGAAGGGCTGGCCGACGATGGTCTTGTCTACGCCGTTGCCTCCTCCGTAGGTGTAGTAGATGTCCTCCGGCAGATCGGTAATCTCATTCTTGTAGTAAGAAACGTTCAGGCTGACGTCGTAGTTGAAGTCGCGCACCTGGTCGCGCCACGTCAATGTGGCCTCCACGCCGTTGTTGTTCATCGAGATGCCGTTGTACCAGTATCCGCCGCCTTCGCCGATAACGCCGATGTAGGGGCGTGAAATCAGCATGTCCGTGGTCATCTTCTTAAACCAGTCGAACGTCAGTCCCAACCGGCCTTGCAGGAACGTTGCGTCGATGCCCACGTTCCATTGTTCCGTCTGCTCCCAGCGCAGGTCGTTATTGGCCGAAGCGGTCTTATAGGCACCCGGAGCCAGCGTCGTGCCGTCGCCGACGAGGTTGTACGAAGCGTTGTTCAGACTCATCAGGAACTTGTCGTACGTGGCCGTGTTGTCAATCATGTCGTTGCCGTTGATACCCCACGAAGCGCGTATCTTCAGGTCGTCCAGCCACGAAGCGGTCTCCTTCATGAACTTCTCCTGCGAGATTCTCCAACCAATAGAGGCCGAGGGGAAGATGGCCGAGTTGTGGTTCATCCCGAAGCGCGAGGAAGCGTCGCGGCGCAAGGTGAACGAAGCCAGGTAGCGGCTGTTCCAATCGTAATTCACCTTGCCGAAATAAGATACCAAGGCATACTCGCTGGCATTGTTGCCCACCGTAGCTCCGGAAGTAATGGCATCCAAGTAGCGGTAGTCCACATCTTCTATGGCCAAGCCTTCGCCGAAGCCTTTAAGCGACTCGCCATATTCCTTCTTCGCCTCCATGCCGAGCAAGGCCGTCAGCGAATGGCCGTTGATGTTGAACGAGTAATTCAGCGTGTTCGACCAGATCCATTGCAAGCTATAGCTATTGTCCACGGTCAGCTCGTTGGTGTCGACCGTGCGGCTGCCTTCCTGCCACTTCGGGATAAACACCGAGTTGAATCCGTCCAAGTAATTGACGCCGAGGTTCGAGCGGAATATCAGGCTCTTTATCGGCTCCACCTCGAGGTAGGCGTTGCCGAAGAGACGCCACGTGCGGTGGCGATTGTTGGCCTCGTTGTCGGTCAGGCGGATGAGGTTAGGCGTATCGCCCAGAATATCCACGTAACCGCCGGCATACCCGCCGTTCTCGTCGTACACCGGGATGGCCGGGTGCTGCTTGATGACCTGCTCCTCGATACCGCTCGGATTGAGGTGCTGCGTGTAGTAGGTGATGGCGAAGCTCTCCCCTACCCTTACCTTGTTATTCAGGAAGCGGAAGTCCGACGTCAGGCGCGTGTTGAAACGGCGGAAGTCCGTGTTGCGCGTCAAGCCGTCCTGGTCCATGTAGTTCATCGTCAGGGCGACGTTGCCGTCCTTGAAGCCCTTGGAGAGCGAGAGGTTGTAGTTCTGCATGAAGGCCGTGCCGTAGATTTCCTTCTGCCAGTCGGTGTCAGCCGTGCGGATGCGGATGCCGTTCTCGTCGTAGTAATACTCCTGAATGACGGGCTTATCGCCGCTGCCGTAGACCGCGCTGCTGGGATAGACGCCGTTCGTGTTGTGGTATGCCTGCCAGTAGACCTCGCCCCACTGCTGCGTGTTCAGCATGTCGAAGCCCGTGGCAAAGGTTTGCGCCGTGAGCGACATGTCGAAGTTCACCTTCACGTCGCCTTCCTTGGCGCGCTTCGTCGTGATGATGATGACGCCGTTGGCAGCCTGCGCGCCGTAGATGGCGGCCGAGGCAGCATCCTTCAGTACCTGGATGGACTCCACGTCGTTCGACGAGAGAATGGACGCAATGTTGTCGCGCGTCTGCACCCCGTCGATGACGTACAGCGGCGAACTGTTGTTGATGGTCGTCGTGCCGCGCACCAACGTAGAGGTGTTCATGCCGCCGGGCGTACCGTCGTTGGTGATGTTCATACCGGCTACGCGGCCTTGCAGACTCGACATGACGTTGCCCGTCGGGATGTCGGCCACGTCGGCCATCTTAACGACCGATACCGAACCGGTCAGGCTGGCTTTCTTCTCGGTCATGTAGCCCGTCACAACCACCTCTTCCAGCATCTCGTTGTCCTCTTCCATCGCAATCGACAAAGTCGGAGCCGCTTTCACGGTGACGGGCTTGTAACCAATATAAGTAATAGTAATCTGCGCATCGGGAGCCACAGAGAGGACGAACTTTCCGTCGAAGTCCGTTATCACCCCGTTCTGGGTTCCGTCCTCCATCACCGAAGCTCCGATGATTGTCTCACCTGTCGCCTTGTCGACGACCGTTCCTTTCACTTGCATCTGCTGGGCAAAAACCGATAGCCCCGCAAACAACAGCACCACAAAGGTGCAAATCCTTAGTTTGATGTTTCCCATCATATAAGCATTTTAAAGTTAATAATAAAGATTGATTTACTCTCGGTAACTTCACCGTCCCACTCCAGGAACGATTTCGTGAGCAAAAGTAAGAAGTTCGCGGTAATCGGGCTGTCACATTTGTTACAAAGGCTTGTAATCTGGTTACATGTAACAAAATTGACAGGTTTTGTAACCAAATTACCAGCCAAAATAGGCAATTGCGCCAATATAGCAGAGTTCAGAAACTTTTTCCGGCAGGCTTGACGGAGTTATTCCGAGACAATGCGTATCTTTGTACATGGAATCAAACTGAATAGAACGATGAAAGCAACTATTTCTTTAGACAGCCTGTGGCAAACCATCCAATCCCTATCGCTCAACAACCAAAAGTGGTTGTCCTGTAAACTGCAAGAGAACATCCGCAAGCAGGAAGAAACGGAATATATCAGCAAGAAAGAAATCCTGGCCGGGATAGATGCCGGACTGAAGGAAGTGAAATTGATGAGAGAAGGCAAGCTGGACGTCATCTCTGCTGAAGATTTCTTAGAAGAATTAAGAAATGAAAAGTAAAATCAAACCCTTGCCAACGTTCATGAGTGAAGCCAAACGACTGAAAAAGCATTATGCCTCCTTCACGGATGATTACGCCCGATTGCTTGAAGAACTTCATGCCAATCCCACCCTCGGCACCGACCTCGGAGGCGGATTGCGCAAAATCCGCATGCGTATCGCTTCAAAAGGACGGGGCAAAAGCGGCGGAGCCAGAGTCTCTCTCACCGTGATTCTTTCTGTGGAAGAGACGGAAATAGATTTGCTCTACATCTATGACAAGGCCGAACGCGCCAGCATCTCTGCGGCAGAAATAGACGACCTGCTGAAAAAAAACGGACTAAAATAAGAAATGAGAACAAAAATGCGTTCTGCTCCCACATTTTTATATTACCTTTGCCCGAAAATACATTAATTAAACACAATAAACTTACCCAATGATGAGAAAATCCGTACTTATCGCCGCACTGGGACTGATGTCCCTCTCTGCGGTTGCACAAGACACCCCCAAAGAAGAGGGCTTCGTCTTCACCACTGTGAAAGAAAACCCCATCACCAGCATCAAGGATCAAAACCGTTCCAGCACATGCTGGAGTTTCTCCAGCCTGGGCTTTCTGGAGGCCGAACTGCTCCGCTTGAACAAAGGGACTTATGACCTCTCTGAAATGTTCGTCGTCCACCACACCATGGTAGACCGCGCTGTCAATTATGTACGCTACCATGGCGATGCCTCCTTCTCGCCGGGCGGTAGCTTCTACGACATCATGTATTGCATGAAACACTACGGATTAGTGCCCCAAGAAGCCATGCCGGGCATCATGTACGGTGATTCACTTCCCGTACACACCGAACTGGACGCTGTCGCAGAAGCCTACGTGAAAGCCATAGGCAAAGGACGCTTCAGCAAACTGACTCCAGTATGGAAAAATGGAATCAGCGCTATCTATGACACTTATCTGGGTAAATGCCCCGACACCTTCACCTATCAAGGTAAAGAATATACACCGAAAAGCTTCGCCGAATCTCTGGGCATCAACCCGGATGATTACGTGTCACTCACTTCGTACACGCATCACCCCTTTTATACACAGTTTGCTATCGAAATACAAGACAACTGGCGCAACGGCTTGTCATATAACCTGCCCATCGATGAACTGATGGCCGTGATGGACAATGCCATCAAGACCGGCTATACTTTTGCCTGGGGAAGTGACGTCAGCGAACAAGGCTTCACCAGAGACGGCATAGCTGTCATGCCAGACGCAACCAAAGGTGCAGAACTGACCGGAAGTGACATGGCACGCTGGACTGGCCTGACCGCAGCAGACAAACGCCGTGAACTGACCAGCAAACCCATGCCGGAGATGGAAATCACTCAAGAAATGCGTCAAGAAGCTTTTGACAACTGGGAGACGACTGACGACCACGGCATGGTAATCTACGGCATTGCCAAAGACCAGAATGGCAAGGAATATTATATGGTAAAAAACTCTTGGGGCTTAAGCGGCAAATACAACGGCATCTGGTATGCGTCGAAAGCCTTCGTTGCCTATAAGACGATGAACATCCTGGTACACAAAGACGCACTGCCCAAGGACATCAAGAAAAAACTGGGGCTGAAATAATATAAGCCCTGGCAAACCAACCCAAGAGGGTGTATCAAAAGATAGTCAAAACTCATTCTGATACACCCTCTTTTAGTAGGAAAAGCAGGGCGGGAAGACAGCCAGGAAAGCGAGAGATACCAGAGAAAACACCAGTTGTAAAGAAATCCGGATACGAGAAGAACGCGAAGAATGGAGAAAACAGTGGATTTCACAATAAAAAAGCGCCGAATTGTTCTTTATTAGAAAAATTACACTACATTTGTTGCCAATTAACTGCCGGCAGGCCGCAACTTGCCGGTTATTATTAACAAACTAATATCATACCATGAAGCAACACAACCTAATCGCTTCCCTGTTGCTGGGAGGCAGCCTCTTGCTCTCAACAGCCTGCGTGAACCAAATCGAACAGGAAAGCCTTCAAGAAGGAGACACTCCCATCAACTTCTCCATCAAAATCAAGAAAACAACCACCAAAGTCAGCGAAAACAAATTCGAGACCGGAGACCAAATAGGAGTATATGCCATGCTGGCTGGCACCCCGATAGACAACGAACGCTACATCGAAAACCTGTTGCTGAAGTGCGGCACAGGAAACAAACTGATTCCCCAAAAGCCTGTCTTTTATCCAGAAGGAGATGCGACCCTCGATTTCATAGCCTACTACCCCTACCAGCCAGAAGGAGTGTCCCCCAATAGCTCCACCCTCCCAATCACAATCCATACCGACCAAAGCATAGCTTCCAACCTCTCCGCCAGCGACTTCATGACGGCCACCTCTGAAAAAGTAAGCAATTCTACAAACAGCGTATCCCTGGAATTTAATCACCGCTTGACCAAACTGAACATAAGTTTAGTGCCGGGAGAAGACGAAGACATTGAAGACATGCAGGCCGCCAACCCGCGCATCATTGCCTCCAACTTCTACACACAAGCCTATTATGACTTAAAGGCAGGAGAATTCAACCAATTCGGACACATGGCAGACATCGTTGCTGCCGGAGAATGGAAGGCAACGGACGGGAAGTTAAGCGGCAAAGAATTTATCTTCTTCCCACAAGCCATCGACGGCACACAAACCTTGCAGATGGAATGGAACGGACGGGTATATACTTGCCCGATACCCTCCATCGACCAACTGGAAGGGAACAAACAATATGAACTGGAAATCAATGCAGAAGAAGCCGATGACCTGGAACTGGAAGGCGTAATAGCCACCATCAAGGATTGGCCTGTGGGAAGTCCTCTGGACAATGTAGAAAATGAATATACCAACCAAGCATTGCACTTATCCGTCCTTAGCTTCGAAGCCTCCAACATCTACCGGATACATCTAAACGGCAAGGAAGTGGCCGAAATCTGCAAAGAATACCTGGCCGGAGACTTGAACTCCACAGCCATCACGGCTTATCCCTTGCATGGAAGTACGCCCGACCTGACGCAAGGGACCGTCCTGCAACTGCTCGATACGGACGAAGCCATCAACGGAGGGACTATCAGCTGGAATACTGAAACAAACACATTTGATTATGAAAACGGCACACAGCCAGCCATACGCCAAATCTATTTCGATGAATCTGGCTCCCTGCAAACAGAACAGCCGGAAAAGCCTGCCACGATAAACATCGTAGCCTATACGCTCAGGGACATACGGGACGCTGACAACATTATCAATTATCCCATCGTAAAAGTAGGTGCACAATACTGGATGCGGGAAAACCTGCGGGCCGAACATTATGCGGACGGGACCCCCCTGGCCCCGCAAAAAGAATTGAATGGGACACCCGGGTATTTCAAAGCAGAATACAACATTCTTTTCTACAATGGAGAAGCCCTGGAAGCTAACGATATCAGCCCGGAGGGTTGGCGGTTGCCGTCAATGGACGATTGGGAAAAACTGGAATCATACGTCAACAACGACATAGCCATGCTGAAAACCGGAGAATGGGGGATTTTGATTCCAGATGAGTTTGACGAGGTGCAACCCGTCAACAACAAGACCATGTTCTGCCTTATCCCCGAAGGGCAATGGAACAAGGATACCCATATCAACAAAGGGGTAGCGGCCGGCCTTTGGGCTTGGGACTATGAAACCGACTCTATTGCAACGGAAGCTATATTCTTCAGTGGAGAGAACAACAAGATGCTGAAAGATTCATCCATCGCGACAGGCAAAATCTTCCATAAAGGCCTTTCAATCCGCTGTCTAAAGCAAGAATAACATGCAGTAAGGTTTGTTTTTCATTTCTTTTTCCGTAAATTTGCGCGCTGACAGTAGGAGAACAACTAACAATTCCTACTGTCTTTACGGAAAATTACTAACACTAAACAATAAAAGTAACAACATGAGTTTGAAAATCGTAGTATTGGCGAAGCAAGTGCCCGACACACGCAACGTCGGGAAGGACGCCATGAAGGCCGACGGTACCATCAACCGCGCGGCACTCCCCGCCATCTTCAATCCCGAAGACCTCAATGCCTTGGAGCAGGCTCTCCGGTTGAAGGAAACCCATCCGGGCTCCACCGTGACCATGCTGACCATGGGACCGGGACGTGCGGCAGAAATCATTCGTGAAGGACTGTACTGCGGTGCCGACGGCGGCTACCTGCTGACCGACCGCGCCTTTGCCGGTGCCGACACCCTGGCTACCTCCTACGCGCTGGCCACAGCCATCCGCCAGATTGGCGAGTATGACATCATCATCGGCGGCCGCCAGGCCATCGACGGAGACACGGCACAGGTAGGCCCGCAGGTGGCAGAGAAGTTGGGCTTGACCCAAGTGACCTACGCCGAGGAAATCCTGAACGTGGACGAAGCCGGAAAGAAAGTCACCATCAAACGTCACATCGACGGCGGCGTGGAGACCGTAGAGGCTCCCCTGCCCTTGGTCATCACCGTCAACGGAAGTGCGGCACCCTGCCGTCCCCGCAACGCCAAGCTGGTGCAGAAGTACAAACGTGCCCTGGGCGCACAGGAGAAGGCTGCCATCACCAAAGAAGGCGCCGCCCTGCCCTACGCTGAGTTGTACGACCAACGCCCCTACCTGAACATCACGGAGTGGAGCACGGCTGACGTCAACGCCGACCTAGCCCAATGCGGCCTCAGCGGCTCGCCCACGAAGGTAAAGACCATCCAGAACATCTCCTTCCAAGCCAAGGAAAGCAAGACGCTGACCGGCAGCGACGCGGATGTGGAAGGCCTGATTGTAGAACTCTTAGAAAACCATACCATAGGATAAATCCAGCTACAAGTTGACAGCTACAAGCGACAAGTAGAAGTCACTACTCGTAGCTCGTAGCCCGTAGCTCTTAACTCAAAGAACATGAACAACGTATTCGTATATCTCGAAATAGAAGGCACGACCGTTGCCGATGTCAGCCTCGAACTGCTGACCAAGGGCCGCAAGCTGGCCAACCAACTGGGCTGCCAACTGGAAGCCATCGCCGCAGGCTCGGGCCTGGCTGGCGTAGAAAAGCAAGTGATGCCCTACGGGGTGGACAAGCTGCACGTGTTCGACGCGCCGGGCTTGTTTCCCTACACCTCCCTGCCCCACTCGTCCATCCTCATCAACCTCTTCAAGGAAGAGAAGCCGCAAATCTGCCTCATGGGCGCCACGGTCATCGGACGCGACCTGGGTCCCCGCGTGTCCTCCGCACTGACCAGCGGACTGACCGCCGACTGCACCGCCCTGGAAATCGGCAGCCACGAAGATAAGAAGGAGGGCAAGACGTATGAGAACCTGCTCTACCAGATTCGTCCGGCCTTCGGCGGCAACATCGTGGCCACCATCGTCAACCCGGAACACCGCCCGCAGATGGCAACGGTGCGCGAGGGCGTGATGAAGAAGGAAGTCCTGGACGAGAACTACCAGGGTGAAATCATCAACCACGACGTGGCCAAGTATGTGCACGAGACGGACTACGTGGTGAAGGTCATCGACCGCCACGTGGAGAAAGCCAAGCACAACCTGAAAGGCGCGCCCATCATCGTGGCCGGAGGCTACGGCATGGGGTCGAAGGAAGGCTTCGACATGCTGTTCGAACTGGCCAAGGAATTGCACGCTGAAGTGGGTGCCAGTCGTGCCGCCGTGGACGCAGGCTTTGCCGACCACGACCGTCAGATAGGCCAGACAGGCGTGACTGTCCGCCCCAAGCTCTACATTGCCTGCGGCATCAGCGGACAAATCCAGCACATCGCCGGCATGCAGGAGAGCGGCATCATCATCTCCATCAACAACGATGAGAACGCGCCCATCAACACGATTGCGGATTATGTCATCAATGGCACGGTCGAAGAGGTAATTCCCAAAATGATTAAATACTATAAATCACATAGCAAGTAAGCCATGGCTAATTTCTATACAGAACATCCCGAACTGAAATACCATCTCAACAACCCGATGATGGAACGCATCTGCGAACTGAAGGAACGCGGATACAAAGACAAAGATGAATACGACTACGCCCCGCAAGATTATGCCGACGCTTTGGATTCTTACGACAAGGTATTGGAAATCACCGGCGAGATAACCGGCGAAGTCATCGCCCCCAATGCCGAAGGCGTGGACGCCGAAGGCCCCCACTGCGCCAACGGCCGCGTGGAATACGCCAGCGGCACGAAGCAGAACCTGGACGCCATGGTGAAGGCCGGGCTGAACGGCATGACCATGCCCCGTCGCTTCGGCGGACTGAACTTCCCCATCACGCCCTACACCATGTGCGCCGAGATTGTGGCCATGGCCGATGCCGGCTTCGGCAACATCTGGTCGCTGCAAGACTGCATCGAGACACTCTATGAGTTTGGCAACGAGGACCAGCACAGCCGCTTCATTCCCCGCATCTGCGCCGGAGAAACGATGTCGATGGACCTGACCGAACCGGATGCCGGCTCTGACCTGCAAAGTGTCATGCTGAAAGCCACCTACGACGAGGCCAACAACTGCTGGCGGCTGAACGGCGTGAAGCGCTTCATCACCAACGGCGACGCCGACCTGCACCTCGTCTTGGCACGCAGCGAAGAAGGCACGCGCGACGGACGCGGCCTCTCCATGTTCATCTACGACAAGCGCGACGGAGGCGTCAACGTGCGCCGCATCGAGAACAAGCTGGGCATCCACGGCTCGCCCACGTGCGAACTGGTGTACAAGAACGCCCGCGCCGAACTCTGCGGCGACCGCAAGCTGGGCCTCATCAAATACGTCATGGCCCTGATGAACGGCGCCCGCCTGGGCATCGCCGCACAGAGCGTCGGCCTGAGCCAGGCAGCCTACAACGAGGCACTGGCCTACGCCAAGGACCGCAAGCAGTTCGGCAAAGCCATCATCGAGTTCCCCGCCGTGGCCGACATGCTCAGCACCATCAAGGCGAAGCTGGACGCCGGACGCGCCCTGCTCTACCAGACGGCACGCTACGTGGACATCTACAAGGCACTGGACGACATTGCCCGCGAACGCAAGCTGACGCCCGAAGAACGCCAGGAGCAGAAGAAGTATGCTAAGTTGGCCGACGCCTTCACCCCGCTGGCCAAGGGCATGAACTCGGAGTATGCCAACCAGAACGCCTACGACTGCATCCAGGTGCACGGCGGCTCGGGCTTCATGCTGGAGTATGCCTGCCAGCGCATCTACCGCGACGCCCGCATCACCAGCATCTACGAAGGCACGACGCAGTTGCAGACGGTGGCCGCCATCCGCTACGTCACCAACGGCGCCTACCTGGCCACGCTGCGCGACTATGAGCAAATCGCCTGCTCGGACGAGATGAAGCCCCTGCTGGAACGCGTGAAGCAGATGGCCGACAAGTTCGAAGCCTGCACCAACCTGGTGAAGGACGCCGCCGACCAGGAACTGCACGACCTGATGGCCCGCCGCCTCTACGAGATGGCCGCCGTCTGCGTCATGTCGCACCTCATCATCCAGGACGCCACCCGCGCACCGGAGTTGTTCGCCCAGTCCGCCAAGGTTTACGTGAACTACGCCGAAGCCGAAGTGGAGAAGCATAATCGCTTCATCCAAGGGTTCCAGAAGGACGACCTGGCTTGCTACCGCAAATAACTTCACTCCATCCATCTCAATTCACCCCCAGGAGGGTGTATCAGAATGAGCGTTGCTATCAAACTGTCATGCTGAACGCATGTGAAGCATCTCCCACAAACAACAGTCAGCAGGAGATCCTTCACTACGTTCAGGATGACAAAGCAAAACGATAGTCAAAACTCATTTTTGATACACCCTCCTTTTCCATGCCCGTCCTGCACACCCCCTGCATCTTCTTAGTGACGGCTCCGGAGTTGCCTGGAAACTTGCCTCGGAGTAGCCTGCACGCTTGCCTCGGAGTAGCCTATGCACTTGCCTCGAAGTAGCCTGGCAGCTACGGCCGTAGCTGCCTTTATATTCCTATTGAGATAAACACAGTATTCCTATTGGAATATTCTTTATATTCCACGTGGAATAGCCAGGTATTCCTATTGGAATAATAAATCTATTCCACGTGGAATAATAATCTAATTACACATGGGATACGAAGGAAGAAACGACCGTAGCTGCCAGGCAAGTCCGAGGAAAGTGCATAGGCTACTCCGAGGCAAGCGTGCAGGCAACTCCGGGGGCATCGCCCAGGAGGCAGAGGAAGGGAGGAGAAAGGGCGGAAGGCAAAGAAATCAGAGCCGCATCGAATCAGGAATAGAAGAAAATCGTATCTTTGCACCCTTGTAAACCAGATAATATAATAAGGAACAAAGATATGATAGAGAAAATCGAACAACTCCTGCAAGAAGTGGAACACTTGCAGGCCGCGAACGCCGACGAACTGGAAGCGTTGCGCATCAAATACCTCAGCAAGAAGGGCGCCGTCAACGCGCTGATGGCCGACTTCCGCAACGTGCCCGCCGAACAGAAGAAGGAAGTGGGCATGCGCCTGAACGAGCTGAAGACCAAGGCGCAGGAGAAGATTGCCGCCTTGAAGGAACAATTCGGCACGCAGGACACGGGCCTGGACGACCTGGACCTGACGCGCACGGCCTATCCCGTCGGCCTGGGCACGCGCCACCCGCTGAGCATCGTGAAGAACGAAATCATCGACATCTTCGCCCGCATGGGCTTCAACATCGCCGACGGCCCCGAGGTGGAGGACGACCTGCACGTGTACACCAAGCTGAACTTCGCCGCCGACCATCCGGCGCGCGACATGCAGGACACGTTCTTCGTGCAACTGAACGGCGAGGACGTGACGAAGAACATCATCCTCCGCTCGCACACCAGCAGCGTGCAGGTGCGCACCATGGAGCACGCGCAGCCGCCCATCCGCGTCATCTGCCCGGGCCGCGTCTACCGCAACGAGGCCATCAGCTACCGCGCCCACTGCTTCTTCCATCAGGTCGAGGGGCTGTACATCGACAAGGGCGTCTCCTTCACCGACCTGAAGCAGGTGCTGCTGCTCTTCGCCCAGGAGATGTTCGGCAGCGACACGAAAATCCGCCTGCGCCCCTCCTACTTCCCCTTCACCGAGCCGAGCGCGGAGATGGACATCAGCTGCAACATCTGCGGCGGCAAGGGATGCCCCTTCTGCAAGCACACGGGCTGGGTGGAAATCCTGGGCTGCGGCATGGTGGACCCCAACGTGCTGGACGCCTGCGGCATCGACAGCAGCGTGTACAGCGGCTACGCCTTCGGCATGGGCATCGAGCGCATCACCAACCTGAAGTACCAGGTGAAAGACCTGCGCATGTTCTCGGAGAACGACACGCGCTTCCTGCGCGAGTTCGAGGCCGCCTACTGATTTCAATGAAGAATGAAGAATATCCGCTTCGCGGAGCAATGAAGAATCTTCGCCGGGAGCACAGATTCGTCATTCTTCATGCTTAATTCTTCATTAGACAGATGAAAGACAGACTCGTCACCCCCAGCTATTGCTTCATCCTGGCAGCCAACTTCCTGCTGTACTTCGGTTTCTGGCTGATGATGCCGGTGTTGCCCTTCTACCTGAGCGAGGTGTTCCAGGCGGACAAGGCCACCATCGGCATCGTGCTGTCGTGCTACACCATCGCCGCGCTCTGCATCCGCCCCTTCTCGGGCTACCTGCTGGACACGTTCGCCCGCAAGCCGCTGTACCTGCTGGCCTACTTCGTGTTCACGGCCATCTTCGGCGGCTACCTGGTGGCGGGCACGCTGACGCTGTTCATCATCCTGCGCATCGTCCACGGCGTGGCCTTCGGCACGGTGACTGTCGGGGGCAACACCATCGTCATCGACATCATGCCTTCCTCGCGGCGTGGCGAGGGGCTGGGCTACTACGGGCTGGCCAACAACACGGCCATGTCCATCGGCCCCATGGTGGGCCTGTTCATGCACGACGCCGGCACGGGCTATCCCGCCATCTTCTGCGCCTCGCTGGGCTCGTGCCTCTTGGGGATGCTCTGCGCCTTGCTGGTGAAGACTCCCTACAAACCGCCCGTGCGTCGCGACCCCATCTCGCTGGACCGCTTCATCCTGCTCAAGGGGATGCCCGCCGGGCTGAGCCTGCTGCTGCTCTCCATCCCCTACGGCATGACCACGAACTACGTGGCCATGTATGCCCGGCAAATGGGGCTGGACGTATCCACAGGGTTCTTCTTCACGTTCATGGCGGTAGGGATGGCCGTCTCGCGGCTGTTCTCGGGCCGGCTGGTGGACCACGGGAAGATAACGCAAGTCATCGGCGCCGGGCTGTATCTGGTCATCCTCAGCTTCTTCCTCCTGGCGGGATGCGTCTACGTCATCCGGTGGGACGCGCAGGTATGCAGCGTGCTGTTCTTCGGCATCGCGCTGATGCTGGGCGTGGGGTTCGGCATCATGTTCCCCGCCTACAACACCCTCTTCGTCAACCTCGCCCCCAACAAGCAGCGCGGCACGGCCACGTCCACCTACCTGACCTCGTGGGACGTGGGCATCGGCATCGGGATGCTGGCCGGCGGCTACATCGCCGAAGTCAGCAGTTTCGACCGCGCCTACCTGTTCGGCGCCTGCCTCACCATCGTCTCCACCCTCTACTTCCACCTGAAGGTATCGCCCCATTACCATAAGAACAAACTGAGATGAGAAAGAAAGAAAGATACGAGAAGATTCTGGCCTGGTTCCGTGAGCACGTCCCCGTGGCCGAGACAGAGTTGCATTACGAAAATCCCTTCCAACTGCTGATAGCGGTCATCCTCTCCGCCCAATGCACGGACAAGCGGGTGAACCTGGTGACGCCCGCCCTCTACGAAGCCTATCCCACGCCCGAAGCCCTGGCCGCCGCCACGCCCGAAGCCGTGTTCGAGTACATCCGCAGCGTCTCCTATCCCAACAACAAGGCCAAGCACCTGGTCGGCATGGCCCGCATGTTGCTCTCCGACTTCAACGGGGAAGTGCCCGACGCGATGGACGACCTGCTGAGGTTGCCCGGCGTGGGACGCAAGACGGCCAACGTCATCCAGTCCGTCGCCTTCAACAAGGCAGCCATGGCAGTGGATACCCACGTGTTCCGCGTCAGCCACCGCCTGGGGCTGGTGTCCGGCCAATGCACCACGCCCCTCAGCGTGGAAAAAGAACTGGTGAAGAACATCCCCGAAGCCGACATCCCCATCGCCCACCACTGGCTCATCCTGCACGGACGCTACGTCTGCCAGGCACGGACACCCAAATGCGAGGAATGCGGGCTCCGGTTACTTTGCAAATTCTACGTCCAGAAATATAAAGTGAGAGAAGGCTCCGCCAAAGAAAGCGAATAAATAAGATTTTTTTATACAGGAACAAAGAAAAAATGCTAACTTTGCGGCAATGAAAGAAGTAAAAGGAATAAAACAACACTTTTAATCTAAAAACATAAGGTTATGACAATTGATCAATTCAACTTTGCCGGTAAAAAGGCATTCGTCCGCGTAGACTTCAATGTACCTTTGGACGAAAACTTCAACATCACAGATGACACTCGCATGCGTGCCGCCCTGCCCACGCTGAAGAAAATCCTGGCCGACGGCGGCAGCATCATCATCGGTTCACACCTGGGCCGTCCGAAAGGCGTAACCGACAAGTTCTCCCTGAAGCACATCCTGAAGCACCTGAACGAACTGCTGGGCGTTGAAGTACAGTTTGCCAACGACTGCATGGGCGAAGAGGCAGCAGTGAAAGCCGCTGCCCTGAAACCGGGCGAAGTGCTGTTGCTGGAAAACCTCCGCTTCTACGCCGAAGAAGAAGGCAAGCCCCGTGGCCTGGCCGAAGACGCTACGGACGAAGAAAAAGCCGCTGCCAAGAAAGCCGTCAAGGAAAGCCAGAAGGAATTCACCAAGAAGCTGGCTTCGTATGCTGACTGCTACGTGAACGACGCCTTCGGCACCGCCCACCGCGCACACGCTTCCACGGCCCTCATCGCCAAATATTTCGACAAGGACAACAAGATGTTCGGCTACCTGATGGAAAAGGAAGTAAAAGCTGTTGACAAGGTGCTGAACGACATCCACCGTCCCTTCACGGCCATCATGGGCGGCTCCAAGGTATCTTCCAAGATTGAAATCATCGAAAACCTGCTGAACAAGGTAGACAACCTCATCATCGCCGGCGGCATGACCTATACCTTCACCAAGGCTATGGGCGGCAAGATTGGCCTCTCCATCTGCGAGGACGACAAACTCGACCTGGCTCTCGACCTGATGAAGAAAGCCAAAGACAAAGGTGTCAACCTGGTGCTGGCCGTAGACGCCAAAGTGGCAGACTCCTTCTCGAACGACGCCAATACCCAGTTCTGCGCAGTCAACGAAATCCCCGACGGTTGGGAAGGCCTCGACATAGGTCCGAAGACGGAAGAACTCTTCGCCAACGTCATCAAGGGTTCCAAGACTATCCTGTGGAACGGCCCGACGGGCGTATTCGAGTTCGACAACTTCACGCACGGTTCCCGCGCAGTAGCCGAAGCTATTGTAGAGGCTACGAAGAACGGCGCCTTCTCGCTGGTAGGCGGCGGCGACTCCGTGGCTTGCGTCAACAAGTTCGGTTTGGCCAAGGAAGTATCCTATGTATCCACGGGTGGCGGCGCATTGCTCGAAGCCATCGAGGGGAAGATTCTCCCGGGTATCGCAGCCATCAATGAATAATAACTGATTTCATTTAGCCCAAAGGCAATCTGGCGGAAACGTACAGGTTGCCTTTGTTTTTGCATGATTGTTACATTATGAAGAAAAGACTGATTTCATGGCTCTTGTTCCTGGTTGCGGCAAGCCACGTCGCCGCCCAGGAGGCCACAGTAAACGACTGGGTCAACACACTGAAAGACCGGCTCACGGTGGAGGGATATGCCCAAATGGCCTATACCTACGACGACACGGAAGGAGCCAAAGCCAACACCTTCGAAGTGAAAAGAGCCATATTGATGTTGCGCGGTAAGATTACAGACCGCTGGTCGTGCTACTTTTCTTACAACTTTGCCAATACCGGCAAGATATTGGAGGTCTATACAGAATACAAGTTCCTGCCCGAACTAAGCGTCCGCCTGGGAGAGTTTAAGACGATGTTTACTTTCGAGAACCCCATATCGCCTTGCAATATGGAGTTAATCAACGTCTACTCGCAAGCCACCAACTACCTGGCAGGGTATGACAGCAGCGACCCATTGTATGGCTCGAATGCGGGGCGAGACATAGGACTGATGATTTACGGAGATTTGTTCGGCAAGCTGTTCAACTACAAACTGGCAGTCATGAATGGGCAAGGCATCAACAAGAAAGACGGCAACAACCAAAAGGACATTGTAGGAACTCTCATTGCCAATCCCGCCAAATGGCTGGCCATAGGGGGTACCTTCGTCAAAGGGACGGGATGCGCCGTGGGCACATCGGCAGTGAACCCGGACATTGCCGTGGGCGACAACTACGAGCGCAACCGTTGGTCGGCGGGAGCCATGCTGAAATTCAGGCCGGTCGATATCCGTACAGAATACTTGCACGGCAAGGATGGCAAGGTACGCAGCGACGGCTATTATGCCGTGGCCTCCATCCATGTGTTGCCCCGCGTGGACGTGATAGCAGCCGTAGACTACTTCAACCGCAACAAAGCCCGGAAGGACTGGCAAGCCAACTACGTGGGCGGCCTGCAATGGTGGTTCTACCCGAAATGCCGCTTGCAAGTGCAATATACCTACCGCGACCCGCACCTGAGGGAAGCATCCAACCTGCTGCAAGCACAAGTGCAGGTACGCTTCTGACATTCCACCCTCCCCTTTTTCTTATCAACATCATTACGAGCATGAACGAGACATCCATCAACAAGCAGCACCAAAGCATTATCGACCTGCTGAAGCAGAAACGCCTCAAAGAAGCGCAGGCACAGACAGAAGCCTTGATAGCACAGGGCGGCGCCAACCCGCTATTGGGCAACCGGCTGGAACAGGGCAAGGTTTCCTACGCATACATGTTGCAATACATGCGCCAAGGCATGAACGACCCGCAACGCAAGGACATGTATCTGCAACTCTGTGCAGACGTGTGGAACCTGGCAGACTTGGCAAGGCTGTCTCTGTTGGACAAGGACTCAGCGCATTACTACCATGAACTGAGAAGAAGCCGCGCCTACCGGCAGTCGGAAGTGTCGATAACAGGCACATTGCACTTGTTGGAAGAAGTGTCCGATGACATCGCCCTATACCGGCTGACAGCCAACGGGAAGCCGCTCCCCATGGAATTGCTGCAGAAGCACGACAATGCCTGCCGGGAAATCTTCCTGGAAACCTGGACCAACAGCCAATGGTCAAAAGAAGAAGAAGAGGAAGCCGACCTGTGGATAAGGTCCATGTCCCTGCCCAGCATTGACTTATGCATCATGGCCAGTGCCGTGACGCTGAGCCTGCTGGAGTGTTTCGACGAAGCGAAGTTGCTGTGGCTGTTGCGCGCCACCAAGCACAACGAGACTGCGCCGGCACAACGCGCACTGACGGGGCTTGCCTTGGCATTGCTGGCTTACGGGGAACGCATCGGGCTATACCCGAAAACAATAAAGGCCTTGAACCTATATAACGAAGAATACGGACTGGGGGCGCAGCTAAACCGCATCGTCATCCAACTGCTCCGGGCGCAGGACACGGAGAAAATCAACCGCAAGATGCAGCAAGAAATCATTCCGGAGATGATAAAGAACGTCGACCTGTTGCGCCAACTAAGGCCGGGTACGGAAGAGACGGACGAAGACGATGCGAATCCCGACTGGGCAGAAGCCTTTGACCGGATGGGGCTGACGGAAAAGATGCAGGAAATGAACGAACTGCAAATGGAAGGTTCGGACATTTACATGAGCAGTTTCGCCATGCTGAAGAACTACCCGTTCTTCCACGACCTGGTGAACTGGTTCGTGCCTTTCTATCGCGAACATTCCAGCATAGCCCCCTTGCTGACGGGCGACAATCCGCTCAGCCGCCCGATGCTGTTCATCTTAGATTCCGGCTTCTTCTGCAACAGCGACAAATACTCGCTGGCCTTCATGCTGCAATACCTGTCGCAGGCACAACGCGACCAGATGATTGCCCAACTGACCAACGCAGACATAGAGCGATGGGAAGAAGAACAGCGTGCCACCCAACTGCAAAAGCACGCTGCCCGGCCGGAAGTCATCAGCAACCAGTACGTGCACGACTTGTACAGGTTCTTCCGCCTGAACCGCCGGCGCGCCGAGTTCCGCGACCCGTTTGCCGGCACCATCCGCCCGTATGATTGCCCGGTGCTGCGCACACTGCTGGGAACAGACGGACAGATGAAGCAAGTGGCAGACTTCCTCTTCCAAAAGGAACGGAGAGCCGAGGCCTTGCCTATCTACCGGGAACTCCTGTCACGAATGCCGGACGACGCCGACTTGTTCCAAAAGACAGGGTTCTGCCTGCAAAAGGAGAAAAGATACGGCGAAGCCATCGAGGCCTACCGCATGGCGGACGTACTAAAACCTGACCACGTATGGACCATCCGCCACCTGGCCACCTGCCACCGCCTGTCGCACCAGTATGAGAAGGCCTTGGAATATTATCGGCACGCCGAACAAATCCAGCCGGACAATGCAAACGTGCTCTACCACTCAGGCACCTGCCTGGCAGCCTTAGGCCGCTACGAAGAGGCTTTGCAGCATTTCTTCCGGCTCGACTTGCAAGAAGAACACTGCACAAGGGCGTGGAGGTCGATAGCCTGGTGTTCCCTGTTATCGGGACGCTGGCCGCAGGCTGCCAAATACTACGGACGCATCCCGGAGGAAGAGCGTTGCGCCGACGACGACCTCAATGCCGGACATACCGCCTGGGTGTCGGGCGACCTGCCTGCCGCCGTCGAACATTATCGGAAGGCAGCGGCCCGATACGGTTCGCAAGCGAAGTTCCGCCAAGCGTTCGACCGCGACCGCGCAGTACTCACCGGACTGGGCATCGCAGAAGAAGACATCCCGCTGATGGAAGACCAGACCGCTTGACGCCTCCGGGTCACATCTGTTTCAACTCCTGGTAGAGCCGCTGCACGGGCAACCCCATGACGTTGAAATAACTGCCTTCGATGTGCTCGACGCCCACATAGCCTATCCATTCCTGCACGCCATAAGCGCCGGCCTTGTCCAGCGGATGGAAACGGGAGACATAGTAATCAATCTCTTCGTCGCTGAGGGAGGCAAAGCGTACACGGGTACCCGCGCTGAAACTCCGCTGGTGGGCAGGGGTCGTGAGGCAGACGCCGGTATAGACTTCGTGCGTCCGGCCGGCCATGTCGCGCAACATCTGCACCGCTTCAGCCTCATCCCGGGGCTTCCCCAAGACCCGCCCGTCCAGCCAGACGATGGTATCGGCCGTAATCATCAGTTCGTTTTCACGCAGAAGCCCGCGATAGGCTTCCGCTTTCTCGCGGGCAATGTACAAAGGAATCTGGCTGCCTTCCAGCGTGTCGGGATAAGACTCGTCGACACCCGGCAAGGTGCGCACCTCGAAATCAAGCCCCAAACCGCCAAGCAGTTCCCGCCGCCGGGGCGAGTTGGACGCCAAGATGATGTGATAATTCTTCAGATTGTCAAGCATAATTAAAATGTTTTAGAAACAGCCGCCGGACTGCCGGATGCGGCAGGAGCCGCCCGGAGACGGCCTGGAACGCCCGAAAAGGAAACACACATGCCGAGTGCACTCGGCGCAAGCACCGGACGTACCCTGGACAAGCACCGAGTGCACCCGGGACAAACGCCGTCCGCAGCCCTTCCTGACAGCGGCCGAAGATGTTTAAAGTTTTCTACACAGCAACCCACTTACCAGCCAAAAGCCTGGTCGTCGGCCAGCCACAGCCCTTGCGCTTTCATCACCTGTTCCACCAGGTCGCGCCCGCAACCATAGCCGCCGTCGGCATGGGAGATATAGGTACACACCGCCCGTACCTCGGGAGCCGCGTCGCGGGGACAGGCCGAAAGGCCGCACACGCGCAACACCTGCAAGTCGGGGATGTCGTCGCCCATGTAAGCAATCTCCCCGTCCTCCAGCCCGTAGCGGGCGCGGAAATCGGCGTAATCTTTCAGTTTGATGGCAGAGCCCAAGTAGATATCCTCCGGAGGCACTCCCAACGAAAGGAAGCGCCGACGGACAGCCTCGGTCTTCCCGCCGGTGATGATGGCTACGTGCAGGCCCTGACGGACAGCCAGTTGGAGGGCATAGCCATCCTTGATGTTGACCGTGCGCAACGGTTCCCCCTCGCTGTTCATGGGAATCACCGTGCCGCTCAATACGCCGTCCACGTCAAAGGCCAGCGCGCGAATCTTCGATAAGTCGTAGTTGATAGTACTCATATATTCTCACTGATGTTGCTCGTTCGATGCCTGCCGCCGGCGGATAGCGTCGCTCATGCGCCTGTACAAGTCCTGCAATTCCGGATTGCCGGACAGCAGGCGCAGGTGCTCCTCCATGGTGGTCACGTCGCCCCGGGCGGCCGGCCCCGTCTGGGCGGCTTCGGGAGCCACCGCGTGCACCTTCCGGGCCGTCTCGTCGATGAGGGGCAACAAGGCGCTGAAAGGCAGTCCGTGGCGGGCTAGCAAGTCGGAAGCCAACGTATAAAGGTAATTGCTGAAGTTACAGGCAAGCACGGCCGACAGATGCAGGTAGCGGCGTTGTTCGGAAGAAGCCGTATAGACATCGCGGCTCAACACCGAAGCCACGGCACGCAGGAACTCGGCGCACTCTTCGTCGCAGCCTTCCACGAAAATGGGCAGGTGCGTGAAGTCCACCTCGCACTCCTTGCTGAACGTCTGCATGGGATAAAACACGCCATACCGGGACACGTGGCCTTCCCACACCTGGATGCCCACGCTTCCCGCCGTATGCACCCAAAGCCCCGCCTCGCGCCCTTGCGTCAGTTGCGGGAGCAGACGGGGCAGCACATCGTCCGGCAATGCCGCCACATACAGCCCGGCACGGGCCTGCAAAGCCGCCGCCGAAGTGACGGCCTCCGCCTCCACCTGTTGCGCAAGCGCCTGGGCGGCAGCCTCCGTCCGGCTGTACACCTGCATGATACGGAAACCTTTCCGGTAGAAAGCCTTGGCCAGGTTCGTAGCCAGCCGCCCCGCCCCTACCATGACAATGGAAGTATCTTCTATACTGCGTTTCATAACCGTCAACGTGTCGAGATGAAATAAAGGATGATGCCTATCAGCAGCAGGGCGACCGGAAGCAGATAGGCGGACATGGTGCCCAGCAGGGCCGTAATCAGCCCGAAGTTCAGCACCACCCACAGCCCGGCCAGCACCAGGCCGACCGACTTGTCATGCTTCAGCAACAAGAATATGACTGCCGTGTAGAGCAAGAAGTTATCCTTGTTCATGACCCAAGGAAGCCCCAGGCGGCCGAACCCCACCAGGCGGTCAACCAGATAAAGTACGCCAAAGACTATCAGCGTCACTGCCACCGCCTTATACGTATCGCTATTGTTATGCGCTTTTGCCATGTCTTTTCTGTTTACAGTTCTTACAAGCTCAATTTGCGGCGCAAAGATACGGAAAAAACACGTTCGCCCGACAAGAATCCCCCGCCCGATGCGGGAAGTTACAGGATTATTCCTAAATTTGCAACCGATGCCTTTGCAACTGGCCACATACCGCCGCTCCGACGACCTGCCCGCCCTGCCGGGCACGGACACGTTCCACTCCACCGAGCTCTTCCGCACCTACGAAGCCACGCCCGGCTACCGCCCCCTGCTCATCGTAGCCTGGGAAGACGGCCGCCCGCTGGGCAAACTGCTGGGCGTCATCCGCCGCAGTGTCCGCCTCACCCCGCCCGCCTTCATCCACCGCTGCGAAGTCTACGGGACAGGCGAATACTTCGTCCCCGTCGGACAGCAGCCGGACTTGTTTGCCGCCCTGCTCAGGCAACTCACCCGCGAGGCGCTCAGGCACTGTTTCCTCATCGAGTTCCGCAACCTCGACGACCCCAAGTTCGGCTATCTCCACTTCCGCCAAGAAGGCTACTTCCCCATCAACTGGCTGCGCGTCCGCAACTCGCTCCACGACGACCGCCCCGCCGAGGCGCGCTTCAGTCCCTCGCGCCTGAGGCAGATACGCAAAGGACTGAAAAACGGGGCCGAAGTGCGCGAAGCGCGCACCCCGCAAGAGACCGAGGCCTTTGCCCGCATGCTCCACCACGTCTATTCATTCAAAATCAGACGCCACTTCCCCAGCATGAGCTTCTTCCGCGAACTGGAGCAACAGTTCATCGAAGGACACCACAGCAAGATATTCATTGTCACCTACCGAGGCCGCATCATCGGCGGGAGCGCCTGCGTCTATTCGGGCACGACGGCCTACCTCTGGTTCTCCGGCGGTATGCGCAAGACCTATGCCCTGCAATACCCAGGCATACTGGCCGTCTGGGGAGCCTTGGCAGACGCCAAGCAGCGCGGCTTCCGCCACCTGGAGTTCATGGACGTGGGCCTGCCCTTCCGCCGCCACGGCTACCGCGACTTTGTACTCCGCTTCGGAGGCAAGCAAATCAGCACCCGACGCTGGTTCCGCTTCCGCTGGGAGTGGCTCAACCGCCTGCTCTCGAGGTTCTACGAATAAACAAGGCCTGTTTTCCCCTCCTTTTTCCCCCTTTTCCCCGCGAAGGAAGGTACAGAATGTTGCAAAGGAAGGCATAATTTGTCTTTTTTAATAAAAAACATTTGCCTTCCGTTTGCTGTATGAGATTTTTGCACTATCTTTGCAGCCCAGCAAACAACACCTTCAACGGTTTAAGAAAATACATTCTCTATATGGTCACATACAAAGAAAAAACATCTATTGGTGCCTTCTTATCCATACTGCTATTGGCACTGATACCGGCCTCTTCGGCGAAAGCACAAGAGATAGCCGTGAAGACCAACGCAGTGTATGACGCCACCGCCACCATCAATGCCGGTGTCGAAGTAGCCGTGGCACCCCGTTGGACGCTCGATGTCTCCGGCAACTTCAACGGTTGGAACCAGTCGCACCAACGCCGCTGGAAGCACTGGCTGGTGCAGCCGGAAGCGCGCTATTGGTTCTGCGACCCCTTCGCCGGGCATTTCGTCGGGATGCACCTCCACGGCGGACAGTACAACGTGGGCGGGCTGGACAACCACATTTCCTTCCTGGGGACGGACTTCTCCGGATTGAGCGACTACCGCTACCAAGGCTGGTTCATCGGCGCGGGCGTGGCCTATGGTTACAGCGTCATCCTGGGCCGGCACTGGAACCTGGAGTTCGAAATAGGCATCGGCTATGCCTACACCCGCTACGACCAATTCAACTGCGTGGGCTGCGGCCGCAAAATCAAGGAAGACCA
>CASEKR010000028.1 GCA_949288585.1 uncultured Bacteroides sp.
TTATGTCTACGAACCCGGCCAGTATGCCGTGCGCGGCAGCATCATCGACGTCTTCTCCTTCTCCTCCGAATACCCCTACCGCATCGACTTCTTCGGCGATGAGGTGGAGAGCATCCGCACCTTCGAGGTGGAGACGCAGTTGTCGAAGGACCGGAAGGACAGCATCGTCATCGTGCCCGACCTCAGCCACGACCTCGAGCAGAAGGGCACGGGAGGCATGGTCTCCTTCCTCGACTTCCTGCCTGCCGACACCGTGCTGGCCATGCGCGACTTCCTCTGGCTGAGGGAACGCATCCAGCAAGTGCACGACGAGGCGCTCACTCCGCAGGCCATTGCCGCCCGCGAGGCCGAGGAGAACGGCGCCATCTCGCTGGACGGCAAGCTCATCGACGGGGGAGAGTTCACCGTCCGCGCCCTCGACTTCCGCCGCATGGAGTTCGGCACGAAACCCACGGGCACGCCCGACGCCACCGTCAGCTTCCACACCTCGGCGCAGCCCATCTTCCACAAGAACTTCGACCTCGTGGCGCAGAGTTTCGCCGACTATCTGGATAAAGGATATACATTATATATATGTAGCGACAGCAAGAAGCAGACGGACCGTATCCGCGCCATCTTCGAGGACCGGGGGGACAAAATAGCCTTCACCGCCGTGGAGCGGACCTTGCATGAGGGCTTTGCCGACGACACCTTGCGACTCTGCATCTTCACCGACCACCAGTTGTTCGACCGCTTCCACAAGTACAACCTCAAGAGCGACAAGGCGCGCAGCGGCAAGGTGGCCCTCTCGTTGAAGGAACTGAACCAGTTCTCCCCGGGCGACTACGTGGTGCATACCGACCACGGCGTGGGCCGCTTCGCCGGACTCGTCCGCATCCCCAACGGAAACACCACGCAGGAGGTCATAAAGCTGGTCTACCAGAACGACGACGTGGTCTTCGTCTCCATCCATTCCCTGCATAAGGTGTCCAAGTACAAGGGCAAGGAAGGCGAACCGCCCCGCCTGAACAAGCTGGGCACCGGGGCATGGGAGAAGCTGAAAGACCGCACGAAGAAGAAGATTAAGGACATCGCCCGCGACCTCATCCGCCTGTATTCGCAGCGGAGGGAGGAGAAGGGCTTCCTGTTCAGCCCCGACAGTTTCCTGCAACGTGAGCTGGAAGCCAGCTTCCTCTACGAGGACACGCCCGACCAGAGCAAGGCCACGGCCGAAGTGAAGGCCGACATGGAGAGCGCCCGCCCGATGGACCGCCTGGTGTGCGGCGACGTGGGCTTCGGAAAAACTGAGGTGGCCATCCGCGCCGCGTTCAAGGCCGTGGCGGACAACAAGCAGGTGGCCGTCCTGGTGCCTACCACTGTGCTGGCCTACCAGCACTTTCAAACGTTCAAGGAGAGGCTGAAGGACATGCCCTGCCGCGTGGAGTACCTGAGCCGGGCACGCACGTCGGCACAGGCCCGGGCCGTCGTCAAGGGGCTGGCGGCCGGCGAGGTCAACATCCTCATCGGCACGCACCGCATCCTGGGGAAGGACGTGAAGTTCAAGGACCTGGGCCTGCTGATTATCGACGAGGAGCAGAAATTCGGCGTCTCGGTGAAGGAAAAGCTGCGCCAGATGAAGGTCAACGTCGACACGCTCACGCTCACAGCCACGCCCATCCCGCGCACCCTCCAGTTCTCGCTGATGGGGGCGCGCGACCTGAGCGTCATCCAGACGCCGCCGCCCAACCGTTATCCCATACAGACGGAGGTGCATACGTTCAACGAAGAGGTCATCGCCGACGCCATCAACTTCGAGATGAGCCGCAACGGGCAGGTGTTCTTCGTCAACAACCGCATCTCCAACCTGCTCGAACTCCGCGAGATGATTGTGCGAAACGTGCCGGATTGCCGCGTCTGCATCGGCCACGGGCAGATGCCGCCCGAGGAGTTGGAGAAGGTGATACTGGATTTCGTGAACTACGACTACGACGTCCTCCTGGCCACGACCATCGTGGAGAGCGGCATAGACATCCCGAATGCCAACACCATCATCATCAACCAGGCGCAGAACTTCGGCCTGAGCGACCTGCACCAGATGCGGGGCCGCGTGGGGCGCAGCAACAGGAAGGCGTTCTGCTACCTCCTGGCGCCGCCGCTTTCCAGCCTGACGCCCGAGGCAAAGAGGCGCTTGCAGGCGATAGAAAACTTCAGCGACCTGGGCAGCGGCATACACATCGCCATGCAGGACCTGGACATCCGGGGGGCGGGGAACATGCTGGGAGCGGAACAGAGCGGGTTTATCGCTGACTTGGGCTACGAGACGTACCAGAAAATCCTTGGCGAGGCCGTGCGCGAATTGAAGGCGGACGAGTTTGCCGACATCCTGGCGGACGAGCAGCGGGCTGCCGACGCCGGCGGAAAGGTCAGCGGGGAGCAGTTCGTGGACGAGTGCCAGGTGGAGAGCGACCTCGAGCTTCTGCTCCCGGCGGACTACGTGGCGGGCAGCAGCGAGCGGATGCTCCTCTACCGCGAACTGGACGGGCTGACGCTGGACCGTGACGTGGAAGCCTTCCGCGACAGGCTGGCCGACCGCTTCGGCCCCGTGCCGCCCGAGACGGAGGAACTGCTGCGCATCGTCCCCCTGCGCCGCATAGCCGCGAGGTTGGGCGCGGAGAAAGTCTTCCTGAAGGGCGGACGCATGACGCTCTACCTGGTGCACAACCTGGAAAGCCCTTACTACCAGAGCCAGGCCTTCGGGCGGCTCATCGCCTACATGATGAAGTACACGCGCCGCTGCGACCTGCGCGAACAGCAGGGCAAGCGGTCGATGGTGGTGAAGGACGTGCCCACGGCGAGCCAGGCCCTGGGCGTCTTGCAAGAGATGTTGGCGATGGAGCCGGCCGACTGACCCGCCATGTTCACTGCTGCTTCTTGACGTAGACGCGGTGCGACCCCCGCCCCGAGACGCCGATGCCCGAGCCTTCCTGCGCGGCCCAGCGGCGCAGTTCGCGTGCCGCCGTGGCGTGCAAAAGTCCCGTCATCGCCTCGTATTCGCCCACGCTCAGCCAGGGATGACTGTCCAGGTGCCCCTTCGCCAGGGCCAGCCGCTCGGCGGGCGTGTATGCCCTCGACGACTGGCGGAACTTCCGCTCCGAGCGTTCCAGGCGGCACTGGGCGGCCGTCTCCGCCACCAGCCCCTTGTCCGCCCTGAACTTCACGCCGCGCACGCGGATGGCCGTGGCGTTGCGCCGCGCGCTTCCCGGCAGGCCCGTCTCGCGCCCGAAGCCTTCCTTCAGCCCCAGCGAGGGCGTGAAAATCCCCAGCCCGTCAATCTTGGCCGAACGCCCGGCCGCCAGGCTGCGCGCCACCTCCCCGGCCAGGGCCTGCGCCACGGCCTTCACCTCGGCGGGCGTGAACGACGTGCCCTGCGCGATGCGCCGCGCCAGCTCCTCCAGGTCGTCCTGCCCCGTCAGCCTCATGCGCGGGTAGAAGACGCGCTCCCCCCCGTCGTTGGGCAGGGACATCTCTTGCATTTCATACGTTGCCATATATCTCTTTATTTTTGATGATGATAAAAATCTGCTTCCCCGGTCAGGAAAATATAATTTCCTGGTCAGAAAAACATCTTTCCCCGGTCAGAGAAACATCTCTCCCTGGTCAGAAAAACATCTTTCCCTGGCCGGAAAAACTCCGTATCAAGGCGTGAAACATACGTTTCAGCGGCTGAAACATACGTATCAAGGCTTGAAACATACGTATCAAGCGCGAATATACACTTTTTCCGGCGAAGTACAAAAAAAATTCCCGCCGGGCAGGTAACTTTTCCTGGCCGGGCGGGTAACTTTCCCTCGCGCAGATTCCCTCTTCGCCTGCTACGCATGTCGCGGGCGGATGCGCTTCATCACCGTGTCCACCCCCTCCTTGATGCGGCGCGTCAGGATGACCAGCACGACGGCCACGAGTATCAGCGCGATGCCCACAGCCTCTGTCGCCGTGAACGCCTCGCCGAAGGCCACCGCGCCGATGACCACCGCCGTCACCGGCTCCAACGCCCCGAGGACGGACGTCAGCGTGCCCCCGATGTGGCGCACGGCCAGCAGCAGCGTGATGTTCGAGATGACCGTCGGCATCACCGCCAACAGCACCACCAGCCCCACGCTCTCCCAGTCGGGCAGAGGCTGGAGGCTGCCCTGCGCCACGTCCTTCACCGTGAACGTCAGCGCCGTGAACAGGAAGACGTAGAACGCCAGCTTGCGGCTGTGCATGTCCCTCAGCCGCGACTTGTTCACCGACACGATATAGCTGGCATAGCCCACCGCGCTGAGCAGCACCACCGCCACCCCCCACGGGTCCAGCCGCAGCCCGTCGCCCTGCAGCGACAGCCGCGCCACGCCGCCCACGGCCAGCACGATGGCCAGCCACGTCACCCACGACGTCCGCTCGCCAAACAAGGCCAGCATCAGCAGCGTCGTGAAGATGGGATACGTGAAGTGCAAAGTAGTCGCCACGCCGGCCCCCATCACCTCGTAGCCGTAGAGCAGGAACATGGACGACCCGGTGTAGAACAAAGCCATCACCACCAGCAGCGGCACGTCCCGCCAAGTTATCCGGAACGACTCGCCCTTGGCCGCCATCATCGTGCCCAGCGCCACCGTGGCCGCCACGAAACGGTAGAACAAAATCGAGTCCGACTCCAGCCCCCGCTGCATGAGCGGCAGGGTGAACAAGGGGATGAGGCCGAACGTCACCGACGTCAGCAGCCCGTAGAAGAAACCTTTCAATTTGTCAGCATTCATGACCGATAACTCTTTTTTTCAGCCTGCAAAGGTACACAATAAAACTTAATTCCGTCTCTTTGCCCCCGCAAATCGGGAACCCCCTCCCGATGGGGAGATTACATTACCTCGGCAATTCGGCCCGGCCCTGCGGCCCGGCGGAAAGTAATGGGACGGCTCTTCTCCCCCCACAAGCATAGGACATACTCTGCGTCCCGTCTGGCAGAACCATTTGAACCACTTGACAGCCAGACGTATGCGAAGACACTTTCACATAATTATCGTATCACCCCCGCCACCTGTGGCGGCGACGTCATCTCCGGATACGCCGCCGAAGGACGCATCACGCATATAAAACGCGACAAGTCAGGATACATTTTTTATATGACCCCGCGCCCCGTCCCCCCGTCCACGCCAGTCCGTGGCGGGGCGGGGCTTTCTTTTTTTCTTCCTCCCGCTGTTGCCTAATCCAAATGCTTGCCGTATCTTTGCGGCCGAATTTAGGGAATGAGGCTTGCGCCCGGCGGGCGCGTCCTCCGTGTATTCCAGCTTAACCACGTAAAAAACAGGAACCGATGAAACAGACTCTATCCGTACCCTTCATGCTGCTGGGCATACTGTTCAACGTATGCCTCATCGCAGCCAATCTTCTTGAGACTAAAGTTATCACCCTCTGCGGGTTGACGGTCACCGCCGGCCTGCTGGTCTTCCCCGTTTCGTACATCATCAACGACTGCATCGCCGAGGTATGGGGCTTCCGCAAGGCAAGGCTTATCATCTGGATGGGCTTCGCCATGAATTTCTTCGTCGTGTCGTTGGGGCTGCTGGCCGTGGCCCTTCCGCCCGCGCCGTTCTGGACAGGGGCGGAACACTTCAACTTCGTCTTCGGCATGGCGCCAAGGATAGTGGCGGCCAGCCTGGCGGCTTTCCTCGTGGGGTCGTTCCTCAACGCCTACGTCATGAGCCGCATGAAGCTGCACAGCGGGGGGCGGCACTTCTCCGCGCGGGCCATTGCCTCCACCTTGGCAGGCGAGACAGCCGACTCCTTGTTATTCTTCCCGATTGCCTTCGGAGGCGTCATCGCTTGGCGCGAGCTGCTGGTGATGATGGGCGTGCAAATCGTGCTCAAGTCGCTGTACGAGGTCATCATCCTGCCCGTCACTGTCCGCGTGGTCCGCTATGTCAAGCGCGTAGATGGTAGCGACGTGTACGACGAAGGCATTTCTTACAAGATTTGGAAAATCAGGGATTTGTAAGCGGCTGTTCATAACTTGTCCCCTTGTCGGCCAAGTTTTCCTTTGTATGTCTCGCACGTGAATTGTATTTATCCTTATAATAATATATGTATAACGAATCATCAGTAGTCGTGTTCAGCGGTGGGCAGGACTCGACCACCTGCCTCTTCTGGGCAAAACGTGAGTTTAAAGATGTCTTCTCGCTGAGCTTCCGTTATGGGCAGAAGCACGCGAAGGAAGTGGAACTGGCGAGAGCCATAGCCGGGAAGGCCGGGGTGCCTTTTACGGCAATGGACTTGCCGCTGATAGGGACGTTGGGGCACAACGCCTTGACGGACGCCTCAATGCCGATGGACGAGCAGATTCCTGACGGCGAGATGTGTCCCAATACCTTTGTCCCAGGCCGGAACTTGTTCTTTCTGAGCGTGGCGGCGGTGTGGGCCAGGGAGCGTGGCATCCGCCACATCGTCACGGGCGTGTCGCAAACCGATTATAGCGGCTATCCCGATTGCCGGGATTCGTTCATCAAGTCGCTCAACGTGACGCTGAATCTTGCAATGGACTATCAGTTTGTTCTGCACACGCCGCTGATGTGGCTGGACAAGGCGCAGACGTGGGCTTTGGCGGACGAACTGGGCGTATTGGACCTGGTGCGGCGCGATACACTGACCTGTTACAACGGCATTCCCGGCGACGGTTGCGGCCATTGTCCGGCATGCAAGTTGCGGCGCGAGGGCTTGGAGAGGTATTTGGCAGCATGTCTGGCATTCGAATAATCTGGTAACAACTGATCATTTAAGCATTCATTATGGAAAAAGATTTGCGTACACAACTGCATGCCCTGGGACGGAAGACGGAGTATCGCCAGGACTATGCGCCGGAGGTGCTGGAAGCCTTCGACAACAAGCACCCGGGGCGCGACTATTGGGTGAGGTTCAATTGCCCGGAATTCACCAGCCTGTGTCCCATCACGGGGCAGCCTGACTTCGCGGAAATCCGCATTTGTTACATTCCCGACGTGCGGATGGTGGAGAGCAAGAGCTTGAAACTCTACCTTTTCAGCTTCCGCAATCATGGAGCATTTCACGAAGATTGCGTGAACATCATCCTGAATGATTTAATCAACTTGATGGATCCGAAGTACATCGAGGTGACGGGTCTGTTTACCCCGCGCGGCGGCATCTCCATCTATCCTTATGCCAATTACGGGCGGCCGGGGACAAAGTATGAGCGCCTGGCGGAGGAGAGGCTGTTCGGCAAGGATAGAGGTTGACGGAGATTGGTTAAGCCTTCCTTTGCAATTCCCAAAAGGCCACGGCAGATGCCGCCGCCACGTTGAGCGAGTCTACCCCGTGGCTCATGGGAATCCGGACGACGTAATCGGCTCCGGCTATGGTGTCGTGGGGGAGGCCGTCGCCTTCAGTGCCCAATACGATGGCCAGGCGGGGTTCGCGCTTCAGTTGGGGAGCGTCCAGCGGAACAGAGTCGTCAGTCAAGGCCATGGCCGCAGTGCGGAATCCCAATCGGCGGATGTCATCCAGCGAAGGGTCTGTCCATGTCCAGGGAATGAGGAAAACGCTCCCCATCGATACACGTATGGCACGACGGTTCAGCGGGTCGCACGAGTCGGTGGTCAGCAGCACGGCGTCCATGCCCAGGGCGGCAGCCGAACGGAAGATGGCGCCGATGTTGGTCGTGTCCACCACGCCTTTGATGACCACAATGCGCCGGGCATCCTGGCATATTTCGTCTATTCTTCGTGGAGCCGGCCGGCGGAAGGCGCAGAGCACGCCGCGCGTCAAGACGTATCCCGTCAGTTGGGTCAGGACGTCCCTTTCTCCCGTGTAGACGGATACCCGGTCAACGTAGGCAGAAATGATGTCTGCGGCGTCTCCGTCAATGTGTTTCCGCTCGCACAAGAAAGCCAGCGGCTCGTAACCGGCGTTCAGTGCCACGCGGATGACTTTGGGACTTTCGGCAATGAATATGCCTTTGGCAGGTTCCAGCCGGTTGCGGAGTTGCGCCTCGGTGAGCGAGCAGAAGATTTCCACCCCCGGATGATTCAATGAGTCTATTTCGATGATTGGCATTTGTCTGGATATTGGTTTAATGAATACTAAAAAGGCTGTATCAGCAGCCCGTCAGGCTTTCGTTCTGATACAGCCTCTCTTGTGGTGGAGAAACTTTTCCTTTTACTTTAGCACGCCGAGTTCCTTGCCCACTTTGATGAAGGCTTCGATGCACTTGTCGAGGTGTTCCTTTTCGTGTCCGGCGGAAATCTGTACGCGGATGCGGGCTTGTCCTTTCGGTACGACGGGGTAGTAGAAGCCTGTGACATAGATGCCTTCTTCCTGGAGGCGTGCGGCATAGACCTGCGAGAGCTTGGCGTCGTAGAGCATGACGGCGCAGATGGCGCTTTGCGTGGGCTTGATGTCGAAGCCGGCGGCCATCATCTTGTCGCGGAAGTAGTTGACGTTCTCCACCAGCTTGTCGTGCAGGGCGTTGCTCTCCTTCAGCATCTTGAATACTTCGATGCTGGCTCCGATGACGGCGGGCGCCACCGAGTTGGAGAAGAGATACGGGCGGCTGCGCTGGCGCAGGAGGTCGATAATCTCCTTGCGGCCCGTGGTGAATCCGCCCATGGCTCCGCCGAAGGCTTTGCCCAGCGTGCCGGTGTAGATGTCTACGCGGCCATAGGTGTTGTAGAGTTCGCTCACGCCGTGTCCCGTGGGGCCTACGACGCCGGCCGAGTGCGACTCGTCCACCATTACCAGCGCGTCATACTTTTCGGCCAAGTCGCAAATCTTGTCCATCGGAGCCACGTTGCCGTCCATCGAGAATACACCGTCCGTCACGATGATGCGGAAGCGCTGTGCCTGTGCTTCTTGCAGGCAACGCTCCAGGTCGGCCATGTCGGCATTGGCATAGCGGTAGCGTTTGGCCTTGCAGAGGCGCACGCCGTCGATGATGGAAGCATGGTTCAAGGAGTCGGAGATGATAGCGTCTTCGTCCGTGAAGAGCGGCTCGAACACACCGCCGTTGGCATCGAAGCAGGCGGCATAGAGGATGGTGTCCTCGGTCTTGAAATAATCGGAGATGGCGGCCTCCAGCTGCTTGTGGATGTCTTGCGTGCCGCAGATGAAGCGCACGGACGACATGCCGTAGCCCCGGCGGTCCATCATCTCTTGGGCGGCCTTGATAAGGCGCGGGTTGTTGGACAGGCCCAGGTAGTTGTTGGCGCAGAAGTTCAACACTTCTTTTCCTTTCACTTGGATAGCAGCCTGTTGGGGGCTTTCTATCAGCCGTTCTTCTTTGTAGAGGCCGGCTTCTTTTATCTCGGCAAGCGTCTGCGCGAGATAGTCTTTCATTTTACCGTACATGGTTCTCTTCCTATTTTTAAGGTGTGACATAACTTAGTTTATCACAAAGGACATCATTTTTCCTGGAATAAGCAAGTTTTTATGCCACGAAAGCAGTGCGCGATTGGAAAAAAGTGCGTACCTTCGCCCTCGCAATAATATCAAGTTAAGTTATGAAGAACATTTTGGTGATAGGCTCAACGGGGCAGATTGGCTCCGAACTGACCGTCGAGTTGCGCAAGCGTTATGGCGATTCCCACGTGGTGGCCGGATATATCCCCGGCGCCGAACCCCAAGGACAGTTGAAAGAGGCCGGTCCCTCGGCAATTGCCGACGTGACCGACCGCCAGTCTATGGAAATTATCATCCGCAAGTATAAGATAGACACCGTGTACAACTTGGCCGCTCTGCTTTCCGTCGTGGCCGAACGCCGCCCTGCCATGGCTTGGAAGATAGGTATCGACGGCCTGTGGAACGTTCTCGAGGTGGCCCGCGAGCACAATTGCTCCGTCTTCACGCCCAGTTCCATCGGTTCCTTCGGTCCCCTGACGCCCCACGACCATACTCCGCAGGACACCATACAGCGTCCGCAGACCATGTACGGCATCACGAAAGTGACTACCGAGTTGCTCAGCGACTATTACTATATTAAATATGGTGTAGACACGCGCGCCGTCCGTTTCCCTGGCATCATCTCCAACGTCACCCTGCCCGGCGGGGGTACGACAGACTATGCCGTCGACATCTATTACGCCGCCGTGCGGGGCGAACAGTTCACTTGCCCCATCAAGGCTGGGACGTACATGGACATGATGTACATGCCCGACGCCCTCAACGCCGCCATCTCGCTCATGGAAGCCGCTCCTGCGCGGCTGAAGCACCGCAACGCCTTCAACATCGCTTCCATGAGCTTCGACCCTGAAGAAATTTACCAGGCCATTAAAAAGCATGTCCCCGCTTTCGAGATGGTCTATGACGTAGACCCCCTCAAACAAGCCATCGCCGATAGTTGGCCCGACTGCCTGGACGACTCCTGCGCCCGCGAAGAATGGGATTGGAAACCACAGTACGACCTTGAGTCGATGACGGTGGATATGCTGGAAAAGCTCTGCGTGAAATTGAATAAGTAAGAAACCCCGGCATATCGATGAAGAACCTGCTGATAGGATGCCTGGCGCTGCTGTTGTGTCTTTCCTGTGGCCGTTCCGGCAAAAGGCAAGACCCTTTTGAGAGCCTTACTCGCATGGTTGATTCCACCAGGCAGAAGGAAGGGAAGGACTCTGCTGCGTGCGCCCCAGCGGAGACATCTCTCCGGCCTCTCGAAGCCGACGAACTTTTCGATGACTTCATTTTCAACTATGCTTCCGACCCTTCTCTGCAACGCCAACGCACTGCCTTCCCCCTGCCTTGCAAGCGCGAAGGCCGTTTGGCGTACATCTCGGCAGAGGAGTGGGCGCACGACAGTCTCTTTGCCGGTGAAAACCTCTATACTCTGCTTTTCGACCGCGAAAGGGACATGGATCTCGTTGCCGACACTGTGTTGTCCTCCGTGCAGGTGGAATGGATGTTCCTCAAGACGAGAGAGTTGAAGCGTTACCATTTCAACCGCCACAGAGGCATGTGGATGCTCGATTCTATCACGTCTACGCGTGACCATAGTCCCCAGGGGAGTTTTCTGCCCTTCTTCGCCCGGTTTGTGGCAGACAGCATCTACCAACGGAAGCACGTCCACTCGCCGCTGAGTTACGTCACCATTGACCCCGATGACGACTTTTCCATCCTGGAGACAACACTCGACGTCGAACAGTGGTTCGCCTTCCGCCCGCAGATGTCTTCCGACAGGCTGTCTAATATCTGCTACGGGCAGCGCAATGACCCCCGATCCACCACGAAAATCCTTAAAGTGAACGGCATCGGAAACGGCTATTCCATTACCTTTTATTTCCGTCGCATGAGTGGCGAATGGGAACTGTATAAATACGAAGATACGAGTATATGACAAAATATTCTTTGCGGAATCATAATACATTCGGACTGGACGTTTCGGCCGAGCGTTTCTTGGAATATAGTTCGGAAGAAGAATTGCTGGAACTGCTTAGGGGAGGGCAAGTGACGGTGCCTTTTTTGCATATCGGGGGAGGAAGCAACTTGCTTTTCACGCAGGATTATCCTGGGACCATCTTGCATTCTTGCATTAAAGGCATCGAACTGCTGTCAGAAGACTTAGACTCGGTCAGAGTGCGGGTAGGGGCTGGAACTGTTTGGGATGATTTCGTGCGTTACTGTGTAGAACACGGTTGGCAGGGAGTGGAAAATCTGTCGTTAATTCCCGGCGAAGTCGGTGCCGCAGCAGTGCAGAACATCGGCGCCTATGGCATGGAAGTAAAAGACTCCATCGTCCGGGTCGAGACTATCGACATACATGGAAGGAAAGCCACCTACCGAACCGAAGACTGCGCCTACTCCTACCGCCACAGCCTCTTCAAGCAATCCGAAATGAAGTCTGTTTTTATCACTTATGTCGAGTTCCGCCTCAACAAAGTCCCTCGCTATGTTTTGGATTATGCCGCCTTGACCAAAGCGCTCGAGACCTACCCACAGATAACCCTGAAGGCCATCCGCGAAACTGTCATCCGCATCCGCCAGGATAAGCTGCCAGACCCGCAACTCATCGGTAATGCAGGTAGTTTCTTTATGAACCCGGTCGTTACCCACCAGCAATTCGAGACGCTGCAACGCCTTTACCCCGGTATCCCTCATTATGACGCTCCTTCCGGCGTCAAAATTCCGGCCGGTTGGCTCATCGAGCAATGCGGATGGAAAGGAAAAAGCCTTGGTTCGGCGGCTGTTTATGAAAAGCAGGCTCTTGTGTTAGTGAACCAGGGAGGTGCAACGGGGGTAGATATCGTAAGGCTGGGGCAGGCCGTCCAAAAGAGCGTGAAAGAGAAATTCGGCATAAACATACAACCGGAGGTGATGTATATATGAAAATAAGGATATTGGGGAGCGGCACTTCGACGGGCGTGCCCGAGGTTGGTTGTATGTGTCCTGTCTGTACATCGGCTGATGCGCGTGATAACCGTTTGCGTACGTGTGCTTTGGTTTGCGAGGGCGATGTGAACATCTTGTTGGATTGCGGTCCCGATTTCAGGCAGCAGATGTTGCGCCTGCATGATTTCCGTCGTATTGACGGGGTGTTGATTACACATGAACACTATGACCACGTGGGAGGCCTGGATGACCTTCGGCCTTTCTGCCGTTTCGGGGAAATTCCCCTTTATGCGGAGGCATATACGGCTGAAAATTTGCGCAAGCGTTTGCCCTATTGCCTGGTGGAGCATGTATATCCCGGTGTCCCGCGCATTTTTTTGCAGGAAATCAAGCCGGGGGAGCGTTTTGAAATTGGGGGAGTAGAGATTCTTCCGTTTCGTGTGATGCACGGGCGGTTGCCCATTTTGGGGTATCGCATAGGCGGGAAATTGGGTTACATTACCGACATGCTGACCATGCCCGATGAATCTTATGAATGTTTGCAGGGCGTAGATATACTCATCATGAATGCCCTTCGCTTTCAGCAGCATCCTACCCATCAGTCTGTCGGCGAGGCCGTCGAGGCGGCTGGACGCATCGGCGCGCGGGAAACTTATTTGGTACACATGAGCCACCACGCAGGCTTGCATGCCGTTTTGGAGAAGACGCTTCCCCCGGGCATCCGTTTGGCATACGACGGTTTGGAACTGGAAATTATCACTATCTGAAACATTTGTTTGTTTTTATTAAGAATAAACACTATATTTGCCTTCAACCAAAAAGGGGCATGATATGAAGCGTTTAAACACAGTGAAAATACTCTTGGCTGTGGCCGTCATAGTGCTTTGTGCAGGGGCAGCCTTCTGCTCGTTGATGCGGCTCCATTCCGTTGAGCAGCGTTCTGGTTTCAACCTCTATGCTTTAGTTCCGCAAGATGTTGTGGCCGTTTTCGAGACAGACCGTCTCATGGATTTCTTCCATTCCGTCGGCCACATGCAGTGCAACGCCGACGGCCATCGTTTGCAAACTTCCGGGCTTTTCGGCAGTCTTGGGCATTTTCTCCAACTTTTGTCGGACGAGGCACCCCATGCCTTAAGCGCGCAGATGAACAAGGTGCTCGTCAGTTTCCATGGCTCCGGCAGTTCTTCCGGGCAGGTCCTGTATGTCTCCTTGGCCGCCGGAGACCGCGAACGGATAGAAGACTGGTTCGAACGGTATAGCCGTGCTCTTTCTTTCCCCGTAAAGGGTTCCGTCTATTCCGGAAAAGAGATTCGCGTGTGCCCCTTGAAGGACGGGCGCTTTCTTGCCATTTGCCTGACAAACAAGTTTCTGGTCGCCAGTTTCCAAAAAAAGTTGGTCGAGCAGGCCGTCGATACTTATTTGGGTGAGCACAGCCTCTTGCAGGAGTCTGTATTTCAGGATTTTCGCAAAGACAAGCATAATGGTGTGCCGGCTACGCTCTACCTGCGTGTCCGCTCTGTCTCCTTGGGCCAGCCGGCCGATTCCATTCGGGCCGTGACAAGATGGGGCGATTGGATGGAACTGGATCTGACCGTAGAGCATGACGCTTTGTATGGCGTGGGCGTTTGCCATACGTCGGAATACAGCGTTGCTTCTTCCCTGCCAAGGATTTTTTCAGGTTGGGGCGGCGATGTGTTGCCTGCTTCAACCTCATTGTACACCGTGTGGTCTGTGTCGGCGGATAATCCCACATTACCAATTCCCATATCTCCGTTCTCTTTTTCTACGGAAGTGCCTGCTTATGCGGCTCGTCAAGATAGTGCGTTCATCCGTTTTTTGCATGAATGCGGCGCAAGCCGGATAGCATCTTGTGTTTTTCGTCCGGAAGAATCGGAAGGACCGTCTGCTCCCTGTGCGGTGTCGGTTGTTTCTTTGCCGGACACCAAGCGTGCACAATCCCTGTTCTTCCGGTGGCTGCAGTCTGTTCCACGCCGTAAGGCTGTCAGGCCGGTTCCTCGTTTCGAGCCTATGTATGAGCGTTATCCCCACTCTTTCCCCTTCCGGAAATATTTGTTGCCTCCTGCTACTTTGTTTTTCAAATTGACGGGGATGGAGGGTACTTCATTTTATAGTTATGCTTGTTTTTATCGCGATAGGTTGCTCTTGGCGGCCGATGCCCGGAGTCTTTCTGCTTATATTGAGTCCATGGAAAGTGGCGATACCTTGGAAGGTGTTGCTGGTTATGGGGTATTGACGGGCACTCTTGCTTCTTCGGGTCTGTATTTGTTGATGGCTGATATGGATGCCGTGTCGCAACTTCCTTCTTCTTATGTGCGCTTGTTGCCTACATTCTTTTTGAAGCATATCTCGTTTTTTCGCCATTTCCTATTGGCTGTGCAGTTCACTCGCCAGGGGGAACTGTTGATTCCTAATCTGACGCTCCTGTATCGGGCTGGGGAGCAGGACGGTGGTTCAGTTCTTTTGCTTGACTAAGAAATGGTTTTACAATCGTAAAGGAGGAATTTTCTCCGAAAAATGGGGGATGAATTTCTCTTATTTGTAACGAGTTGAATGATAAGATGATAGATAATCCGCAGAAACACTTAAGTATTTCCACAAAAATACTTAAGTGTTTCTGCGGATATGGTTAAGAGGTACATGCAGGATGGTAAAACATGCGGACAACCTCCCTTCCGTTTCCTTGTTTCCTGTCTTTTTTAGAACGGCAAGTCGTCTTTGGCGTCACCAGACAAGAAGTCGGGTGCTGGCGCCGGTGCCGGTGCTTCTGCCGGCATGGCCGGCTGTTGTGCGGCGGGGGCTACACCGGCAGGTTCCACCTTCCAAGCGCGCAGGCGGTTGAACCAGCGGTCTTGCCATTGGTTGGCGTCGATGTCAAAATATACCTTCAGTTCTTGCCCTTGCTGGATGTTGAACTGCGCAATACGGTCGGCGCCGAATACTTCGAAACACATCCGGCGCGGATATTGTCCGCTCATGCTGTCTTCGATGACATATTCTTGTGCCTTCCATTCGTTTCCTGATGCTTTGCCGATTCCGCTTTTAGCGGGCAATACAGCGATGATTTTTCCTATAAATTCCATTATTTTCAGTTTTATTGATGCGGCGAAGGTACGACTTTTTTTGGATATCTTCCGTGAATGCTTCTTCTTTTTCTATCGTTTTTTTTGTGGTAGGCAATTCTTTTCTTAACTTTGTCCGGCATAAAACGATTCAGAAATCAACAAAAATAATAGAGATAGAAGATATGAAATTTATCGTTTCGAGTACGGTGCTTTCCAGTCACTTGCAGGCTATCAGCCGGGTGATTAATTCAAAGAATGCACTGCCCATTTTGGATTGTTTCCTATTTGAATTGCAGGATGGGACTTTGTCTGTTACCGTATCTGACAGTGAGACAACGATGGTAACGCGTCTGGAAGTGGTGGAGAGCAATGCTGACGGGCGTTTTGCCATTGCTGCCCGCACGTTGCTGGATGCCTTGAAGGAAATTCCGGAGCAACCGTTGACGTTTGAGATTGACCTGTCGACTTTGGAGTTGACCGTGCAATACCAGAACGGAAAGTATTGCCTGGTGGGTCAGAATGCCGACGAGTTTCCCACCCCGGCCCGTTTGGGCGAGAACGCCGTCCGTGTGGAGATGGATGCGCAAGTGTTGTTGGGCGGGATTAACCGGGCGCTCTTTGCGACGGCCGATGACGAGTTGCGCCCCGTAATGAACGGCATCTATTTTGACATAACCACCGATGACATCACCATGGTCGCATCGGACGGTCACAAGTTGGTGCGTTGCAAGACCTTCACGGCGCATGGCAATGAACGTGCAGCGTTCATCCTCCCCAAGAAGCCGGCCAACCTGCTGAAGAATCTTCTTCCGCGCGAACAGGGCAACGTGGTTGTCGAGTTTGACGAACGGAATGCGTCGTTCTCTTTGGCCAACCACCACATGGTATGCCGGTTGATAGAAGGGCGTTACCCCAATTACAATTCGGTGATACCGAAGAACAACCCTAACAAAATAACGGTCGACCGCTTGCTGCTTATCGGAGCCTTACGCCGCGTTTCCATCTTTTCTTCCCAGGCTAGCAGCCTTATCAAGCTGCGTATGGAGAATAATTCCATGGTCATCTCCGCGCAAGACATCGATTTCTCCACATCGGCCGAAGAAAGCCTGTCATGCCAGTATGCCGGCACCCCCATGAGCATCGGCTTCAAATCTACCTTCCTCATCGATATTTTGAACAACATCTCTGCCGAAGAAGTGGTCATCGAACTGGCCGACCCTTCGCGGGCAGGCGTCATCCTGCCGGCCGAGCAAGATGAAAACGAGGAACTCCTGATGCTTCTTATGCCCATGATGTTGAATGATTAAACCAAACTGATAACAAAAAAGAGGGCTGTATCTAAAATCTTTCTTTTTGATACAGCCTTTTTATGTGTGACAGTTCAGCAATAAAGCAATAAAAATGAAACTCAATCTGAAAAATCCCCTGGTCTTTTTTGACTTGGAAACGACAGGTACTAATATTAATGTAGACCGCATTGTGGAGATTTGCTATTTGAAGATTTATCCCAATGGCAACGAAGAGTCACGCACAATGCGTATCAACCCGGAGCGGCATATTCCCGAAGAGGCTACCGCCGTCCATGGCATCCATGATGAAGACGTGCGCGATTGCCCGACGTTCAAGGAAGTGGCACGCAATATTGCCCACGACATTGAAGGTTGCGACCTGGCAGGCTTCAATTCCAATCGTTTCGACATCCCGGTGCTGGCCGAAGAGTTTTTGCGTGCAGGGGTGGATGTCGATTTGAGCCGCCGCAAGTTCATTGATGTACAAGTCATTTACCACAAGATGGAACAGCGCACGCTTTCTGCAGCCTACAAATTCTATTGCGGCAAGAACCTGGAAGATGCCCATACGGCCGAAGCCGATACGCGGGCTACTTATGAGGTGTTGATGGCCCAGTTGGACCGTTATGCGGACTTGAAGAACGATGTCGCTTTCTTGTCCGAATATTCCAGCTTTACGAACAACGTGGATTTTGCGGGGCGCATGGTTTATAACGATGCCGGAGTGGAGGTGTTCAATTTTGGCAAATACAAGGGAGTGCCCGTGACCGAGGTGCTGAAGAAAGACCCTGGTTATTACAGTTGGATATTAAGCAGCGACTTTACGCTCAACACGAAAGCCATGTTGACCAAAATCCGTTTGCGCGAATTGACACAGAGATAACAACTTGCAATTATGACGAATGTACTGAAAGGAAAGAAAATTGTATTGGGCATCACGGGGAGCATAGCAGCCTACAAGGCGTGCTATCTCATTCGTGGCCTAGTCAAATGCGGGGCGGAGGTGCAGGTGGTCATCACCCCGGCGGGCAAAGAGTTCATCACTCCCATCACTTTGTCGGCACTGACAAGCAAGCCCGTCATCAGCGATTTCTTTGCCCAGCGCGACGGCACGTGGCATAGCCATGTCGACTTGGGCCTGTGGGCAGACGCGATGCTCATTGCGCCGGCCACGGCCTCGACCATCGGAAAGATTGCCCATGGCATAGCGGACAATATGCTCATCACGACCTATCTGTCGATGAAGGCGCCGGTCTTCGTGGCTCCGGCGATGGATTTGGACATGTATGCCCATCCGTCCACGCAAGCCAATCTGGATAAGCTCCGCTCCTTTGGCAACCACATCATTGAGCCGGGGACGGGTGAATTGGCCAGTCACTTGGTGGGAAAAGGCCGCATGGAAGAGCCGGACAATATCATCCGGCACTTGGAGGAATATTTCGCTTCCCAAGGAGGCGGGTTGAAGGGGCGCACGGTGCTGGTCACTACCGGCCCGACGTATGAGAAGATAGACCCGGTTCGTTTCATCGGCAACTATTCATCGGGAAAGATGGGCGTCGCGCTGGCTGACGAGTGTGCCGCCCGGGGCGCCAATGTCATCCTGGTGAACGGCCCGATGCAGGTGGCTCCCCACTTCCCCATGTACAAACGCTATGAAGTGGAGTCTGCTGCCGAGATGTATGATGCGGCTACCGAGGCTTTTGCCGAGGTTGATGCCGCCATCCTGGCTGCCGCCGTGGCCGACTACACCCCCGAGCATGTGGCGGTCGAAAAGATGAAGCGGATCGGCGACCTGGCCTTGTCCTTGAAGCCTACGCAGGACATTGCGGCCCGTTTGGGAGAATTGAAGAAACTGTCTTCCAGGAAGAAGATACTGGTGGGCTTTGCTTTGGAGACGACCAACGAGTTGTCGAATGCCGAAGACAAGCTGGCGCGCAAGAACTTGGACTTCATCGTGCTCAATTCGTTGAACGACGCCGGGGCGGGCTTCCGCTACGACACCAATAAAATCAGCATCATCGACCGCCAAGGCAAGGTGGATTACCCGCTGAAGCCCAAAGCTGAAGTGGCGGCGGACATCGTGGACCGCCTGGCGGCGCTTTTGTCGGAATAAGCAGGGGAGGAGGTTATGTTACGTTCGCTTTATATACAGAATTATGCGTTGATAGAGAAGTTGAACATAGGTTTTGAACAAGGCTTCTCAGTCATCACGGGTGAGACGGGTGCCGGAAAATCCATCATCCTGGGGGCGATAGGCTTGTTGCTGGGGCAACGGGCCGACGTGAAATCCATCCGCACGGGAGCGTCGAAGTGCGTCATAGAGGCATGTTTCGACATATCCAACTACCGGATGCAGCCGTTTTTCGAGGAGAACGGGCTGGAGTATGAAGATGAGTGCATCTTGCGCCGCGAGTTGTATGCTTCGGGCAAGAGTCGTGCTTTCATCAACGACACTCCCGCCCAGTTGGCGCAGATGAAGGAACTGGGTGAACAGTTGATAGACATCCACTCGCAGCACCAGAACTTGTTGCTGAACAAGGAGGGCTTCCAGTTGAACGTGTTGGACTTGCTGGCCCACGACGAGGCTATCTTGTCTGGTTACCAGGCTGCCTACAAGGAGTGGAAAGATGCGCAAGGCGAGTTGGAGAAGCTGCTGGAGCGTGCCGCCCGCGACAAGGCAGACGAGGACTACATCCGTTTCCAGTGGGAGCAGTTGGAAGAGGCGCACCTTTCTGCCGGCGAGCAGCAGGAGTTGGAGCAGGAGGCCGAGACGTTGAGCCATGCCGAAGACATCAAGGCCGGGCTTTACCGCGCGGACCAGTTGTTGAGCAACGACGAGGGCGGGCTGCTGGACGGGCTGAAGGATTGCTGCAACGTCTTGTCGGGGCTGCAGGCGGTCTATCCGGCTGCCGAGGAATTGTCGGCACGCCTGGAAAGCTCGTACATCGAGTTGAAAGACATTGCCCAGGAGGTTGCTGCCCGCAGCGAGCAGGTGGAGTTCAACCCTGCCCGGTTGGACGAGGTGAACGGACGCCTCAACTTGATATACTCCTTGCAGCAGAAGCACCGGGTTGGTTCGGTGGAAGAACTGATAGCCTTGCGCGACGACTATGCCTTGCGCCTTTCCACCATCCATTCGTTTGATGAAGATGTGGAGGTGCTGAAGAAACGGTGCGACGGGCTGTATGCCGAGGCGCTTCGCCAGGCTACCGGACTGACCGAAGCGCGCCGGGCTGCTGCCGACGAGGTGGAGCGCCAGATGGCCGCGAGGCTGGTGCCGCTGGGGATGCCCAACGTCCGCTTCGTCGTGGAGATGGGCGGGCGCAAGGAACCGGGCATCCACGGCATGGATACCGTCACGTTCCTCTTCTCGGCCAACAAGAATGGCACGTTGCAGAACATCTCTTCCGTGGCATCGGGCGGCGAGATTGCCCGCGTCATGCTCTCGGTGAAGGCCATGATTGCCGGGGCTGTGAAGCTGCCCACCATCGTGTTCGACGAGATAGACACCGGCGTGTCGGGCGAGATTGCCGACCGCATGGCCGACATCATGCAGGAGATGGCCGGCAACGGACGGCAGGTCATCAGCATCACGCACCTGCCGCAGATTGCCGCCCGAGGCCGCGTGCACTACAAGGTATATAAAAAGGACAGCGACACGGAGACGAACAGCCACATCCGCCGCCTGGCCGACGGGGAGAGGGTGGAGGAGATTGCCCACATGCTGAGCGGCGCCATGCTGACGGAGGCCGCGCTGAACAATGCACGGGCATTGCTTGATTCTGCCCAATAAAGAACGGCGAGCCCCGGCGTCTATGGCAGACGAGCTTCGTCGTCTACGGCAGACGTGCTTCGTCGTCTGTGGCAGACGAGCCTCGGCGTCTATGGCAGACGTGCTTCGTCGTCTACGGCAGACGTGCTTCGTCGTCTACTAATGACGTAATAATAAATAATGTGTAGTATATGATAGAAAAGAATGAAATGATATTTGGCCTTCGCGCAGTGCTGGAGGCCATGCAGGCCGGGAAGGAGATAGACAAAGTCTTGGTGAAGAAAGACTTGCAGGGCGACCTGGCCCGCGAGCTCTTTGCCGCCCTGAAGGGCACGGACATCCCCGTGCAGCGGGTGCCGGTGGAGCGCCTGAACCGCATCACGCGGAAGAACCACCAGGGCGTCATTGCCTTCGTCGCGGCCGTCGCCTACCAGAAGGCCGAAGACCTCGTGCCCTTCCTCTTCGAGCAGGGGAAGACCCCGTTCTTCATCGCCCTGGACGGCATCACCGACGTGCGCAACTTCGGCGCCATCGCCCGTACCTGCGAATGCGCGGCGGTCGACGCCCTCATCATCCCCGCCACGAACAGCGTCTCCGTCAATGCCGACGCGGTGAAGACCTCGGCGGGCGCGCTGCACAAGCTTCCCGTTTGCCGCGAACGGAGCCTGACCGCCACCCTGCGCTACCTGAAGGAGAGCGGCTTCCGCCTCATCGCCGCCACCGAGAAAGGCGACTACGACTACGGCAAAGCCGATTACGCCGGGCCGCTCTGCATCGTCATGGGGGCGGAAGACCGGGGCGTGTCCTACGACAACCTGGCCCTCTGCGACGAATGGGTCAAGATTCCCATGCTGGGCACCATCGAGTCGCTCAACGTCTCCGTGGCCGCAGGCATATTGATATACGAAGCTGTGAAACAACGAATGACTGATGATATATGATTATGATAATGAGAAGAACAATCTGTTTGCTCCTGTCCCTCTGTTGGTTGGCTCAGTGGGGCATGGCCCAGGCGCCCAAATGGGTGGAAAAAGCCAAACGCGCCGTCTTTTCGGTAGTGACCTACGACAAGGACGACAAGATGCTGAACACGGGCAACGGCTTCTTTGTCACCGAAGACGGGGTGGCCGTCTCCGACTATGCCCTTTTCAAAGGGGCGCAGCGCGCCGTCATCATCGACAGCGAAGGCCGCCAGATGCCCGTGCTGAACATCATGGGCGCGGACGACATGTATGACGTCGTGAAATTCCGCGTTGGCATCACCGGGAAGAAAGTCAGCTTCCTGCCCGTGGCTTCCGCCCTTCCGGCTGCCGGAGCGGAAGTCTACCTCTTGCCCTATTCCACGCAGAAAGACCGCACATGCACCATCGGGCGTGTAAAGTCTGCCGACCGGGTGGAAGGCGACTACCAGTATTATACGCTGCAACTGCGCCTGAAAGACAAGATGGTCAGTTGTCCCGTGGCTACGGCCGATGGAGCCGTGTTCGGCATGGCCCAGAAGTCGTCCGGACAAGACACGGCCACCGTCTGCTATGCCGTGGACGTCCGTTATGCCTTGGCGCAGGCCATCTCCGCCTTGTCCTACACGGACTTTGCCCTGAAAGGCATCGGCATTAAGAAAGCCCTGCCGGACACGGAAGAACAGGCCTTGGTATTCCTCTACATGGCCTCTACCCAGCTTTCTCCGGATAAATACGCCGAGGTGTTGGATGATTACGTGGAGAAATTCCCCGACAGTGCCGACGGCTACATCCGCCGTGCCGTTACCTTGGCATCGGCCCGCGACGACCAGTCCATGCAGCAGGCGGCAGCCGACATGGAGCGCGCCTTGGACGTGGCCACGGACAAGGCCGGCATCCGCTTCGAGCGCGCAAAGTTGGTGTACAACTACCTGCTTTCCAATCCCGAGAAACCTTATGGCGGCTGGACGCTGGACGATGCCTTGGCCGAAATCCGCGAAGCCATCGCCTTGCAACCCCTTCCCGTATATGTGCAACTGGAGGGCGACATCCTTTTCAGCAAGCAAGATTATGCTTTGGCCCTGGCCAGTTATGAGCAAGTGAACCGTTCCGAGTTAGCCTCGCCGGAATCATTCTTCCGGGCGGCGCAAACCAAAGAGATGATGCAGGCACCTGCCGGTGAAATCGTGGCGATGCTGGACAGTTGCGTCTCCCGTTGCCCCAAACCCTATACAGAATCCAGTGCCCCTTACCTGTTGGCACGGGCGCAAGCATTGCTGAATGCCGGTCAGGCACGCCAGGCCATGCTGGACTATGACGCCTATTTCGAGGCTGTGGGCGGAAAGGTGAACGACTCGTTCTACTATTACCGCGAACAGGCATCGCTCCAGGCACGCCAGTACCAACGGGCGTTGGACGACTTGCAGAAAGCCATTGAGTTGAATCCGCAGGAGTTGCTCTACCGTGCCGAACTGGCCGTGGTGAACATCCGCGTGGGGCGTAGCGAGGAGGCAGTGGAAGTCCTGCAAGAAGCCCTGAAGATAGACCCTTCCTATTCGGAGGCCTATCGTCTTATGGGCTTGGCCTACGTCTACCAGAAGAAGGCCGACGAGGCTTGTGCGGCCTTTGCCAAAGCCAAAGAATTGGGCAATGAGAACGTGGACGAATTGATAGAGAAGAATTGTAATAATACGTCAAACTGAAAATGGAGAAACTGATTATGAAGAAAGCAATCAACAGCCAGAAAGCTCCCGGTGCTATCGGGCCTTACAGCCAGGCCATTGAGGCCGGCGGCATGGTGTTTGTATCGGGCCAATTACCTATTGATGCCGTGACAGGTGTAATGGCTCAGGGCGCCAAAGAACAGACGCGCCAGTCGTTGGAGAATGTGAAGCACATCCTCCAGGAAGCAGGCCTCACCCTTGACAATGTGGTGAAGACGACAGTATTCCTGGAAGACATGTCTCTCTTTGCCGAGATGAATGAAGTCTATGCCGCTTATTTCAAGGCGCCTTTCCCTGCCCGTTCGGCCGTAGCTGTCAAGGCTCTTCCCAAGGGCGCGTCAGTGGAGATTGAGTGCATCGCGGTTCGCTAAGAGGTCGGCCACGATGAAGGAACTGCCTCCCACGAAGATAAAGTCTTCCGGGAGGCTTTCTTTTTGTGCGGCCCTTACGGCGGTCGGCACGTCGGGGTATGCCATGCCCCGCAGTCCGGCTTCCCGTCCCAGGCGCACCATCTCATCGGCGGGGAGGGCGCGGCGCACGCTGGCCTGAGTGAAGTAGTAGTCGGCATCCCGTGGAAGCAGGGGCAGTACGCCACGGATGTCCTTGTCATTCACCATCCCGAGGACGATGTGCAGGCGGCGGTACTTTTGTGACCGCAGTTGTTGGGCGATGTAAGTGATTCCTCCTACGTTGTGCCCCGTGTCGCAAACCAGGGTGGGGCGCTCCTGCAATTGTTGCCAACGCCCCATCAGCCCTGTCAACTCCGTTACTTGCGCAAAACCCCGGCGCACATCCTTATCCGTGAACTGGTAACCGGCTTCTTTCAGCAAGGGCAAAGCTGCCAGCAGGGTGCGCCGGTTTTTCTCTTGGTAAAACCCTTTCAATTCAAAGTCCAGGCCGGGATAGTCTTGTTCGTGATTTTCGTCTTCTGCAAAGTGGATGGGAGCCCCGGATTCTTGTGCTTTTTGTTGGAAGACGGGGCGGGTCTCTGATGTAGTCTCACCTATGACCACTGGGATGCCTTGCTTGATAATGCCTGCCTTCTCTCCTGCAATCTGTGCCAATGTGTTGCCCAGGAATTGAGTATGGTCCAGGCTGATGTTGGTGATGATGCAGAGATCCGGGCGGATGATGTTCGTGCAGTCCAGACGTCCGCCCAATCCCACTTCGACAACGGCCACATCCACTCGTTCGTCAGTAAAATATTTGAAGGCCATGGCTGTAGTCAGTTCGAAGAACGAAGGATGCAGCGGCTCGAAGAAGGCGCGCTCTTCCTCAACGAAGCGGACGACGTATTCTTCAGAGACAGGCTGTCCGTTGATGCGGATGCGCTCCCGAAAATCCACTAAATGCGGTGAGGTATAGAGGCCCACGCGATAGCCGGCTGCCTGCAAGATGGCAGCCAGGGTGTGGGAACAGGAGCCTTTGCCGTTGGTGCCAGCCACGTGGATGGTGCGATAGTGGCGGTGCGGGTGTCCGAAGTGGGCGTCTAGTGCCTGCGTGTTGTCCAGTCCTTCTTTGTAAGCGCCTGCGCCTATCTGTTGGAACATGGGGGCGCTGTTGTAAAGATATTCTAAAGTGTCTTGATAATCCATTTTATGAAATATTTGTCCGGGAGAGCAAACCGTTTGCTCTCTTCGGTTGTTTACTAAATACGATGCAAAATTAGTATTAACTATTTAAATCTTACTAATATGGGAGCTAAGAAAAATTTTGTAATAGACACAAACGTCATCCTGCATGACTACAACTGCCTTAAGAATTTCCAAGAGAACGACATTTACCTGCCTATCGTGGTGCTTGAAGAACTGGATAAGTTCAAGAAAGGCAATGAGCAAATCAATTACAACGCGCGTGAGTTCGTCCGTGAATTGGACTTGATTACCGATGACGACCTCTTTACCCGAGGTGCCAAGTTGGGCGAAGGTCTGGGGAGGCTCTTTGTCATCACCGGTCAGGTGGATGCCCCCCATGTCTATGAGTCATTTCCGGAGCACATCCCCGACCATCGCATTCTGGCCGTGACAGACAGCTTGGCCCGCAAGTATCCGGACATGAAGACAATCCTTGTAACCAAAGACGTGAACTTACGCATGAAAGCCCGCTCTATCGGCTTGCTATGCGAGGACTACATCACCGACAAGGTTGTGAACGTGGATATTTTCGAGAAAGCGAACGAGACTTTCGAAGGCATCGCCCCAGAGCTCATCGATCGTATCTATTCGACGCGCGAAGGCATTGACATCGACGAGTTTGACTTCAAAGACATCATCCATCCCAATGAGTGCTTTATTCTGAAGAGTGACCGCAACAGCGTACTGGCCCGGTATAATCCTTTCTCACATGTCGTTATCCGTGTTACCAAGTCGAAGAACTACGGCATTGAGCCACGTAATGCCGAGCAGAGCTTTGCCTTCGAGATTCTGGATGACCCGAATGTCAAGCTTGTGGCTCTGACGGGTAAGGCCGGTACGGGAAAGACCCTCTTGGCTTTGGCCGCTGCCCTCAGCCAGATGAGTGAGTATAAGCAAATCCTGCTGGCACGTCCCATCGTGGCACTCTCCAATAAGGACATCGGCTTCCTGCCGGGCGATGCGCAAGAGAAAGTGGCGCCCTACATGCAGCCTCTTTTCGATAACCTGAACGTTATCAAACACCAGTTCTCGCCCACATCCACTGAGTTGAAGCGATTGGACGAGATGCAGAAGAGCGGGCAATTGGTCATCGAAGCGTTGGCCTTCATCCGGGGGCGGAGCTTGAGCGAGACGTATTGTATCATAGACGAGGCGCAGAACCTGACGCCGCACGAAATCAAAACCATTATTACTCGTGCCGGAGAGGGGACGAAGATGGTCTTCACGGGTGACATCCAGCAGATTGACCAGCCTTACCTGGACAGCCAGTCCAACGGTCTGGTCTATATGATTGACCGCATGAAAGACCAGAATCTCTTTGCCCATGTCAACCTTGTCAAGGGCGAGCGAAGCGAACTGAGCGAACTGGCCAGCAATCTGATGTAGGCGGGCGGCCAGCGACGTGTATAATAAGGAGAAGTGGTATCTGCTCGGAATGGCGGATACCACTTCTTTTTTTCTTGTAACCTGTCGCTGTTTCTTTCTTACAGCTTATCCACGTCCTCTAGATTCTTTTCTATCTCTTGGTCGGACAGTTCGTAGTTCACGAGGTCTCCGGCCAGGTATTTGTCATACGAGGCCATGTCGATGAGTCCGTGTCCGGACAGGTTGAAGAGGATGACTTTCTCCTCGCCTGTCTCTTTGCATTTCTGTGCTTCGCGGATAGTCGCTGCGATGGCGTGGCACGACTCTGGTGCGGGGATGATACCCTCCACTTGTGCGAAGAGGCATCCGGCGTCGAACGACTCCAGTTGTTGGATGTCTACGGCCTCCATCAGACCGTCTTTCAGCAGTTGGGAGACGATGACGCCTGCGCCGTGGTAGCGCAATCCGCCGGCATGGATGTTGGCGGGGGCGAAGTTGTGTCCTAGGGTGAACATGGGCAATAGGGGCGTGTAGCCGGCTTCGTCTCCGAAGTCGTAGTGGAACTTGCCGCGCGTCAGCTTGGGGCACGAGGCTGGTTCGGCGGCGATGTAGCGCGTCTGGCGGCCTTCCAGGATGGTGTGGCGCATGAAGGGGAAGGCGATGCCGCCGAAGTTGGAGCCTCCGCCGAAGCAAGCGATGATCATGTCGGGATATTCGCCCGCCATTTCCATTTGTTTCTCGGCTTCCAGCCCGATGATTGTTTGGTGCAAAGCCACGTGGCTCAGGACGGAGCCGAGGGTGTATTTGCAGTTGGGCGTGGTGCGGGCCAGTTCGATGGCTTCAGAGATGGCTGTGCCCAACGAACCTTGGTGGTTGGGGTGGGCGGTCAGGATGTCCTTGCCGGCGCGGGTAGACATGGAGGGCGAGGGGGTGACCTGTGCCCCGTAGGTCTGCATGATGCTGCGGCGATAGGGCTTCTGTTCGTAGCTGATTTTCACTTGGTAGACGGCGGCTTCCAGCCCGAATAGACGTGCAGCGTAGGACAGGGCGGCTCCCCATTGTCCGGCACCCGTCTCGGTGGTAACGTTCGTGACGCCTTCTTGCTTGCAGTAATAGGCTTGCGCCAGGGCCGAGTTTAGTTTGTGCGAACCCATGGGGCTGACGCTCTCGTTCTTGAAGTAAATGTGCGCCGGTGTGCCCAACGCCTTCTCCAGCCCGTAGGCGCGGACGAGGGGCGTGCTGCGGTAATATTTGTACATGTCACGCACGGCTTCGGGGATTTCTATCCACTGGTCTGTCTGGTTCAACTCTTGGCGGCAGAGTTCTTGGGCGAAGATGGGAAAGAGGTCTTCGGCTTTCAGCGGCTCGTGCGTGGCGGGGTTGAGGGGCGGCAGTGGCTTGTTCACCATGTCTGCCTGTATGTTATACCAATAGCGGGGAATTTCGTCTTCCGCCAGCATGAATCTTTTCTGTTTGTTGCTCATAATCTTTTCTTGTGTTTAATGGTTCGCGGCAAATGTAGTCATTATTTCTGAAACACAAAACGATTCTTTTCAGAAAGTAGCTTTGTTGTGGTTATTTTCTATCAATATGTCATTTCTTTGTATTCCGCCCACCTTTCCTATATCGACCAGTGTGCAGAGAAGGGATGAGGGAGATATGGTGGCGCCCACGTCGCCCAGGCGGTGCATTTCGGGACTGACGTTTCCGTTCCGACAGTTCTTTGGACTTGTTTTTTAGGCGTATTCGTACTATAACTATTACAACAAGTGAAATAGCAATAATACAAATAGCCAAAATAAATAATGACTGCATATCGGGAAAA
>CASEKR010000029.1 GCA_949288585.1 uncultured Bacteroides sp.
TGATTGTTCGTTTAGTTGATGATAAGTAGTGTTTACACCGCAAAAGTAAGACAATAAAAGATATCGAAAAATATGGGAATTACCGAATGCTTACGTTTCATAGTGCTTCTTCTCCTATATTAGAATATGTATATGAGGGAGACGGCCGCCTTGGTGACGCCGAAGTAGTTCTTGTGTTTGTCCACCTCGCATTTGATGCAATGGATGCGCGGGCTTTCCTTGAACCAGAGGTGGGCGTAGCCGATGCCGATGGCGGCCTCGAGGTTCCAGTGGGGCGACAGTATCCAGTCGTAGCCGTAGGTGAGTCCTCCGCCGGCCAGGTAGCCGTCGTAGCGTTTCTTGTCGAAGCCGCCGTAGAACTGTGCGCCGTGGGCGTGCAGGCCGAAGAAGTGGCCTTCGAACTTTTCGCACAGCCAGTAGCGCACCTCGGGCTGGGCCAGCCAGAAGCGCATCTTCTTGTCGTCCTTGAAAGTCCATGGGTTGTAGGCGCCTGAGAGGTCGAGCGTCCATCGGTCGGCCAGTGCAAATTCCACGCCCAGGTTGGGGGTAGTGGCCAGCCAGTAGAGTCCGTTGGTCTTCAGTGCCGTGTTTTGTGCCGCTGCCTTGGATGCTGTCGCCAGGAGCAGCAGGGTCGTTGTGATAAAAAGAAGCGTCCTTTTCATTGTTTTGCGTAGTCTTTTACCGTTGTTGACGTTTGTCTTTCGCGGCGCAAAGGTATGCAGTAGATTTTAGACAGAACTTACAAAAAAAGTGCAATTAATTATAATTTTGGTGCAGACGTGCGGAAAAAGTATCTTTTGTGGGTGAAAAGCCGGTTTTACTTCTGTCCGGGCGCCTGTTCCTGGAAGAATTTCGCCTCGTTGCGCAGTTGCTGGGGCGTCTTGCCGAGGTGTTGCTTGCAGAAGGTGGTGAGGTAGGAGACGGACGAGAAGCGGTATTGCTCGGCGATTTCGGCCAGTGTCTTTTCGGTCATGGCGATGTCGCGGTAGAGCAGTTCCACTTTCTGGCGGGTGCACCAGCGGTGTGCCGACTCGCCGAAGGTCTCCTTGAAGCGGCGTTTGAAGGTGTCGATGCTGACGTTGGCCAGGGCGGCGAACTCGTTCAGGTTGTCCACCTTGAGGTAGTGGGCGTAGACAAAGTCCTTGAAGTCCTGGTTCCGGCTGATGATGGGGAAGAAGAACTTGGCCAGTTCCTCCTTGCTGTAATAGGCGCGGAGGAGGATGAACAGTTCCTGCTGTTTCAGTTCGTGGAAGTGCGTGCAGCCCAGTCCTTCGATGAGGCGTTTGCGCACGAACCGGCAGTAGTCCACTATGCACTCGTGCATGGGGAGCAACTGGAACTGGTAGGTGTAGTCGTCGGGCAGGTATTGCGGCAGTTGCTGGAAGGAGAACTTATCGCAGAGGGTGACGCTCTGCGGGAAGCTGCAGCTGACGGTGATGCAGGGCTTGACGGTCTTGGTGTAGCAGTTGGCGTTGCGGGGCAGGAAGGACATGTGTCCGGCGGTGTGCAGGACTTCCTTCGCGTCGTTGCAAGATACGTAGACTTCGCCTTCGAGCACGAAGATGATGGCCGATTCCTGTGTGTCGACAATGTGATAGGATTTGTCGCCCGGATAGCAGGCGGTGACCAGCCGCGCCTGAGGCGGTATGCGGTAGTTCAGGCAATTGCGGTGTTCTTCGGTGTATAATAAGGTATCCATGAGACCGTCGTTTATTTGTTTACAAAACAGTGTACCTCTGCAAAGGTGTGTTTTTTTGTGGTAAAAACGGAAGGAAAGGGGCGTGCGTTAACAAAGAATAAGGCCTTTTAAATGAAAAGGAGAGTGTGCCGGAATGAGTTTTGACTAACGTTTTGCTCTGTCATCCTGAACGTAGTGAAGGATCTCCTGCTGACTTTTACTTTCGGGAGATGCTTCACATGCGTTCAGCATGACAGTTTGATAGCAATTGGGCAGGGGCCAGATTTCGTCGTCTATCTCCATCTCGAGGTGGTCGATGTGGTCGCGGATTTCGTCGAGGAAGGGGCGGACGCTCTCTTCGTAGGCGAAGGCGCGGTCTTTGTAGTGGGGCAGGTGGTTGGCCACTTTTCTTGCCTCAATCATGTCGCGCACGAGCTTCTTGATGGCGGTGACGCGGTGGGAGATTTCGCGGATCAGTTCCTTGCGGTCGGCGCTGAGGACGTCGTACTCCTCGGACGTGAAGGTCTCGCGCAGGCCGCGCAGGTTCTCCAGCAGGCGGTTCTGGTAGATGACGGCGGTGGGGACGATGTGGTTGATGGCCAGGTCTCCCAGCACGCGGCTCTCTATCTGCACCTTCATGGTGTACTTCTCCAGTTCCACTTCGAGCCGGCTGTTCAGTTCCGTTTCGTTGAAGATGTGTTCGCCGATGAGGACGGCCTTCGACTGGTTGTCGACGAAGTGCATGAGCGCTTCGGGCACGTGGCGGATGTTGGTCAGTCCCCGGCGGGCGGCCTCCTCCTTCCACTGTCCGGAGTATCCGTCTCCCTCGAAGCGGATGGGTTCGGAGGCGATGATGGTTTCCTTCAGCACGCGGAAGATGGCCTCGTCCTTGCCCATGCCGCCCTCCATCAGTTGGTCCACCGACGCTTTGAACTCGTTCAGTTGGTTAGCCATGGCGGCGTTGATGGCTATCATAGCGGCTGCGCAGTTGGCCGAGGAGCCTGCGGCGCGGAACTCGAAGCGGTTTCCGGTGAATGCGAAGGGCGATGTGCGGTTGCGGTCGGTGGTGTCGAGCAGGATTTCGGGGATGCGTCCGATGCCCAGTTTCAGGGTGGTCTTCTCTTCGGCGGTCATTTTCGAGTCGCCCACCTGGCGGGTGATTTCGTCCAGGATGCCTGACAGTTGCTTGCCGAGGAAGATGGAGAGGATGGCGGGGGGCGCCTCGTTGGCTCCCAGGCGGTGGCTGTTGCCCGCGCTCATGATGGAGGCGCGCAGCAGGTCCTGGTTCTTGTAGACCATCATCAGGACGTTCACCAGGAAGGTGAGGAAGAGCATGTTGCCCTTGGGGTTGCGGCCGGGGGCGAAGAGGTTGACGCCGGTGTCGGTGCAGAGCGACCAGTTGTTGTGCTTGCCGCTGCCGTTGACGCCCTGGTAGGGCTTCTCATGCAGCAGGACGGCAAAGTTATGCTTGCGGGCGATGCGTTTCATGAGGTCCATGACCAGCTGGTTGTGGTCGTTGGCCAGGTTGACGTTCTCAAAGATGGGGGCCAGTTCGAACTGGTTGGGGGCCACCTCGTTGTGGCGCGTCTTGACGGGGATGCCCAGTTTGTGGCACTCCATCTCCAGTTCCTTCATGAAGGCGGTGACGCGCGGCGGGATGGAGCCGAAGTAGTGGTCCTCCAGTTGCTGGTCCTTGGCCGAGGAGTGTCCCATCAGCGTGCGCCCCGTCAGGCAGAGGTCCGGGCGGGCGTTGTAGAGCGCGAGGTCGACGAGGAAGTATTCCTGCTCCCAGCCCAGGTTGGCGAAGACGCGCGTGACGTTCTTGTCGAACAGTTGGCAGACATCCGTGGCCGCGCGGTCTACGGCGGCCAGCGCTTTGAGCAGCGGGGTCTTGTAGTCCAACGCCTCGCCGGTGTAAGAGATGAATATGGTGGGGATGCAGAGCGTGTCGTCCACGACGAAGGCGGGCGACGAGACGTCCCAGGCCGTGTAGCCCCGTGCCTCGAAGGTGTTGCGGATGCCGCCGTTGGGGAAGGAGGATGCGTCCGGCTCCTGCTGGACGAGCAGCTTGCCGGAGAATCGTTCGATGACTCCCCCTTCGTCGCCCAGTTCGATGAAGCCGTCGTGCTTCTCGGCCGTGCCGTCGGTCAGGGGCTGGAACCAGTGGGTGTAGTGGGTGACGCCGAGCGACTTGGCCCAGCTTTTCATGCCGTTGGCCACGAGGTCCGCCACTTCGCGGCTGATGGGAGTGCCTTTGTCGATGGCGTCGGTCACGGCCTTGTAGGCTTCGCGCGGCAGGTACTCCTGCATCTTCTTCAGGTCGAAGACGTGGCTGCCGTAGTAGTCGGACAACTTCCCCGAAGGCGGGGTAACTTCAAGCGGCTTGCGGTTGGCAAGCTCTTGCAAAGCGAAAAAACGCATTTTAGACATGATGGTCTTGTTTTTAGTAGGTTTTCGGGCGCAAAGGTAGGTGTTTTTCCCGAAACACCCCACAAAAACAGGGGGTATTCTTCAGAAAAAGCATGTTTTTTCTGCCGCATCCCCTTTTTCGTTTCCTGCCTGCCCCGGGCGGCGGCGCACCCGGCGTTTGCTTCCGCCGCACCCGGGATTTCCGTTTGACGCACTCCTTGCTTGCACGGAGTGCACTCGGTATTTCCGTTTGGTGCACTCCGTGCAGGCCTTGACAACCAGCGCGTTGCGGAGACGCTTTTCTTCGCGCGTGCGGCCGTAGGCGAAGGAGCTTGTTTTTCTGCGGGATTTCCTTGCATCTTTCCGCAAAACCCCTTACCTTTGTCCCCGTCTTGTTCCGCGCGGCCCGTCCGGGCTGCCGGATGAAAAGGGAATCGGGTGGGAATCCCGAACAGTCCCGCTGCTGTGAGTTTCCATGACGGACGTGTCATCTACTGCTACGCCACTGTTCCCCCGCGAACGGGAAGGCGACACCTCCGGGAACGAGTCAGAAGACCTGCAAGGCAAAGTCGAAAAACCAACCGTTCGAGGAAAGCGGCTGGTGCGTGTCGTGTGTTTACCAAGTAATGTCCCTTGACGGCTTATGTGGAGAAGTCTGAAAATGAAGGCCCGGCTGTGCTGTGCCGCCGTTTGTTGTACCGCCGTTGCCGGCGTGGCTGCCCAGGAGGCAGGCACTGACTCGGTGACGGGGAACGTGCGCCGCCTGGACGAGGTGGTGGTGCGCGCTCCCTTTGCCGTCCGCAAGACTGCGGCCACGTCGCCCTTCCAGACCCTGACGGGCCGCCAGTTTGCGCAACAGGGCATCGCGGACATGGCCGACGCCCTGCGCCGCTTCTCGGGCGTGAACCTGAAGGACTACGGCGGCGCGGGCGGCATGAAGACGGTGTCGGTGCGCAGCCTGGGCGCGCAACACACGGCGGTGACCTACGACGGCATCACGCTGACCGACTGCCAGAGCGGGCAGATAGACTTCTCGCGCTTCTCGCTGGACAACGTGGCCAGCCTGTCGCTGGCGGTGGGCGACAACGACGACATCTTCCTGCCCGCACGCACGGTGGCCTCGGCGGCCTCCATCCGCCTGCAGACCCTCCGGCCCGACTTCGCGGACCGCCCCTGGCACGTCGACGCGGGCGTGAAGACCGGCTCCTTCGGACTGGCCAACCCGTCCCTGCGCTACGACCGGCGCCTCTCCTCTTGCGTGGCGATGTCCGTCTTCGGCGACTTCCTGCGCGCCGACAACCAGTATCCCTTCACCCTGGTCAACGGACGCTACAAGACCCGCGAGAAACGCGACAACAACTACATCGAGACCTGGCGCGGGGAGTGGAACCTCTACGCCCGCCCCAACGGCCGCTCCGTGCTGGACGGGAAACTCTACTACTACGACTCGTTCCGCGAACTGCCCGGGCCGGTCGTCCTCTACAACAGCGTGAGCCACGAGGAACTGGCCGAACGGAACTTCTTCGCGCAACTGCACTACCAGACCTATTGGGACAACCGCTGGTCGCTCCAGCTGAACGGGAAGTTCAACTGGGCCTACTCGCACTACCACGACCGGGGCAGCGAATATCCCGGCGGGGCGATGGACAACCGCTACTACCAGCGCGAGTATTACGCCTCGGCCGCCGTGCTCTATACGCCGTGGGAGCGATGGGCTTTCTCCTACGCCGCCGACTATGCCTTCAACAACCTCACCTCGGACGCCACGTCGGGCGTGCGCCCCTACCGGCACACGGTGTTGCAGACGCTCTCCGCGCGCTACCGCACGCCCCGCCTGACGGTGGCGGCCCTGCTGCTCGGCTCTGTCTACCAGAACCAGGCCCGGGGCGGGGAAAGCGCCCGCGACGCCCGGCGGCTGTCGCCCTCGGTGTCCGTGTCGTGGCAACCGGCCTCCGGCCTGCGCCTGCGCGCGTCCTACAAAGACATCTTCCGCGTGGCCACCTTCACGGAGAACTACTTCGACCGCTGGGGCAGCAGGGATGTGAAGCCGGAGGTCGCCCGGCAGTTCAACGCGGGCCTGACCTACGGGAAGGACTTCCGCCGCTCGCGGCTGGAAACGCTCTCCCTCACGGCAGATGTCTACTACAACTACGTGAAAGACAAGATTGTGGCCGTGCCCTACAACATGTTCTTCTGGTCCACCATCAACCTGGGGCGCGTAGACATCTGGGGCGCCGACCTGAACGGGGAAACTTCTTTCCGCCTGGCAGAGAAACACCGCCTGCTGGCCACGCTGAACTATACCTGGCAGCACGCGGTGGACAAGACAGACCCGGCCTCGGCCTACTACGGAGACCAGATACCCTATACGCCGGAACACTCGGGCGCCTGCTCCGTGGCGTGGGAGAACCCGTGGCTGAACCTGGCGTGCCACGCCACGGGCAGCAGCGAACGCTATGCCACGGTGCAGAACGTCGCCGCCAACCGCCTGCCCGGCTATGCGGAATGGGGACTGGCCTTCTACCGCTCGTTCCGCTGGAAGAAGGCGACGCTGTCGGTGCGCGCCGACCTCCAGAACCTGGGCGACAAGCAATACGGCATCGTGAGAAACTACCCCATGCCGGGCCGCTCGTACAAACTGACGCTTGGAATCAAACTGTAAACTCTTTAAAATAGACGATTATGAACAGGAAAAAACAATTGAAGTATCTGCTGGGCGCCGTGCTCCTGCCCCTGGCATTCACGGCGTGCGACGACGACGGCAATCCCGGCGGCGACAACCAGCCGTTCCGCGCCGAAAGCGGCATCTACGTCTTCAACACCGGCACCGAAGGCTATGGCATCGAAGGCTCGCTGTCCTATCTCGATCCCGCCACGCGCTCGCTGCGCAACAGCGTGTTCCTGGGAACCAACGGCCGCAGCCTGGGCTCGACCGTGCAGGACGGCGTCATCTTGGGCGAAGAAATGTACATCGCCGTTTCCGGGTCGAACACGGTGGAAGTGGTAGACAAGCATACGGCGCAAAGCATCGCGCAGATTCTCACCAACCCCGACTTGGGCGGGCCGCGCGACATCGTGACGGACGGCGAGTATGTCTATGTGTCGATGTTCGGCGGCTACGTGGCGCGCATCGACCCGGCCACCCATACAGTGGACCGGACCGTGCCGGTAGGTCCCAACCCCGAGGAGATGGTCGTGCTGGACGGCTACCTCTACGTGGCCAATTCCGACGGCCTGAACTACGCCAATGGCTACGTGGACGGCAAGAGCGTATCCCAAGTCAGCCTGGACGACTTTGCGGAAGAAAAGAAGATAGGGGTAGGCATGAATCCCAGCAAAGTGGCGGCCCACGCGGCCTCCGGCAAGCTCTTCGTGGCCTGCATGGGCGACTATGCCGACAACCCGCCCTCAATCTGGACCATCGACACGGCCACCGGCGAGGCGACAGACTTGCAAGTGCCCGCCACGCTGATATGCCTTTCCGGCAACACCCTCTACACCATTTACAACAACTGGAGCGGCGCCGAGAATATGCCGTACGTTGCCTATGACGCGCGGACCAACGCCGTGCTGGACGAAGCATTCATCCCCGTCGTCTCTTCCTCCCACGGCTTCGAGTACAACCGCGTGGACAATCCCGCCGGCATCGTGGTCAACCCCGCCGACGGGCACATCTTCGTCGCTTCCTACGCGGCCGACCCGGTCAATGCCTATTCTCTGCCCAGCTATGTCTACGAGTACGATGCCGAGGGGCAAGTCCTGTGCGGCTACGATGTGGGCGTGGGCGCCGTGAATATGTTGGTGCTGGAATAAACAGAAACATGAAGCATTGTTTTTATTTGTTTGCAATAGTAGGTTGGGCTTTGCTCCTCGCCGCCTGTGGCGGCAGGGGCAAAGCCTTTTTGCCTTTGTCGGGAGGCGACACGCTGGCGTTGCGGTATGCCGAGAACCTGACAGTGGTCGACTTCCCCGACTATACGGTGGCCACCTTGCGCAACCCCTGGGATACCCTGCGGACGATGTGCACCTACGTGCTGGTGCCGGCAGGCAAGGACTTGCCGGACAGCCTCCTGCCGCCGGGGACGGTGGTGCGGACGCCCCTGCGCAAGGCGTTGGTCTATTCATCCGTGCATGGAGGGCTGCTGGCCGACTTGGGCGCGGTGGAGGCCATCGGCGGGGTGTGCGACCTGCGCTACATCAGTCAGCCCCAAATCCTCGAGCGGCAAGCACGGGGCCTCGTCGCTGACTGCGGGATGGGGACGAACCCTGACGTGGAGCGCATAGCCCAGTTGCAGCCCGACGCCATCCTGCTCTCTCCCTACCAGGACGGCAACGGCTATGGGCGCGTCGGGAAACTGGGCATTCCCTTGGTGGAATGTGCCGACTACCTGGAGACCTCTGCCCTGGGCCGCGCCGAGTGGATGCGGTTCTATGGCCGCCTGTTCGGCGTGGGCGGGCGGGCAGACAGTTTGTTTGCCGCCGTGGAAGAAAACTATCGGAAGCTGAAATTCAGGGCGATGCTTTCGTCTACGTCGCTTTCGGTCTTTGCCGACACGAAGTACGGCGCGGTGTGGTACGTGCCCGGCGGGCGCAGCCCGATGGGCCAACTCTATGCCGATGCGTGCGGGCGTTATGTCTTTGCCGACGAACCGACCAGCGGCTCCCTGCCCCTGTCTTTCGAGGAGGTGCTGGACCGGGCGGGCGATGCCGACGTGTGGCTCATCAAGTACAACCGCGCGCACGACCTGACCTACGCCGGACTGCGCGCCGATTATGCCGGTTATGCCGAATTCAAGGCTTTTAAACAACGCAACATCTACGGTTGCAACACCGCCCGGGTGGACTTCTTCGGCGAGACGCCTTTCCGCCCGGATTACCTGCTGGCCGACTTGATACAGATACTCCACCCCGAAGTGCGCAACCTGGGCGGCCTGCGCTATTTCAGCCTGTTGAAAGAAGAGTGACATGAAAAGCAAGGGTTGGAAATATGGTATTTTGTTGGGGACGGCCATCGTGCTGCTCTTTGCAGCCAACTTGCTGGTCGGTTCGGTGTCTATCCCGTTGGACGCAGTGGTCCGCATTTTGTCGGGCGGCGATGCCGGCTCGCCCAGTTGGCATTTCATCGTGTGGGAGTCCCGCCTGCCCCAGGCGTTGACCGCTTTGCTGTCGGGCAGCGCGCTGGCCGTGTGCGGGCTGATGTTGCAGACGGCGTTCCGGAATCCCTTGGCGGGCACTTCCATCTTGGGCGTCAACTCCGGTGCCGGCTTGGGTGTGGCGGTGGTCATGCTGTTGGCGGGCGGGGGCGTGTCGGTGGGGATGGTTTCCGGTTCCGGCTTCTTCGCGGTGTTGGCGGGCGCTTTCGTGGGTGCCATGCTGGTGATGGCACTCATCTTGTTCTTCTCTGCCCTAATCAAGAGCAACGTGATGCTGCTGATTGCCGGCATCATGGTGGGCTATCTGGCTTCTTCCGCCATCTCCCTGCTCAATTTCTTCGCTACGGCCGAAGGGGTGCAGTCCTATACCCTGTGGGGCATGGGACACTTTGGGGGCGTTTCACTCCGGCAAATGCCGGCGTATGCCGGCGTGGTGCTGGCGGGGCTGGGAGGTTCCTTTCTGTTGGTGAAGCCCCTCAATGCCTTGTTGCTGGGCGAACGTTATGCCGAAAACCTGGGCGTGCCTGTCCGCCGGGTGCGCCATGCCCTGCTGCTGGTGACCGGCCTGCTGACGGCGGTGACCACGGCGTTCTGCGGCCCCGTCCTTTTCATCGATCTGGCCGTGCCTCACCTTGCCCGCCTGTTGTTGGGCACCGCCAACCACCGCCTGCTGTTGCCGGTCACGGCTCTGTGCGGGGGCGCGGTCGCCCTATTGTGCAACCTGCTGTGCGTCCTGCCGTCCGGTTCCGGCCTCCTTCCCCTGAATGCTGTCACTCCCCTTATCGGCGCGCCTGTCGTTATTTACGTCATTGTCAGCCAGCGTCGTAGCCACCAATGGCATTGAAACTTCTTCCTTCGTCCCTTGGGGCGGAACTTGACGGAAATCAAGCCGGTGTTGGAAGGAAATGCCTACTTTTGCGCCGGTATTAGTTTAATGTTTGGTTAAAAGATTGGAACTATGAATTTACCGGAAGAACCGATGATGCTTTACAGCTTCATTAACTTGAAATTGCGCGACTTCTATCCTTCGTTGGATGCTTTGTGCGAAGATTTGGATGTCGACAAAGAAGACATCGTGCGGAAACTGAAAGCCGTGGGCTTCGAATACAATCCTGCCAAGAATAGGTTTTGGTAAGCCTGCTGCTGTCTTGTCCATAAGATTTTTAGGAAGAGGGTGTGTCGAAACGCATCCTCTTTCTTTTTTGGGAAAATAGTCCTAAATCCTAGACCTTCTCTTGCCACACCGCGAAGGGAGTACGGAAGAACCGTTGAAATTATGCCGAATGAACGTTAATATATTGAAAATATCTTTTATGGAATATTCTTATTCTTTTTGGAAAAACTACTTTTGCGGTAAAATCAGATGCTTATAATCTCACAAGTGCGGCGTGGAAACATTGCTTCGAAGAAATGGACGCTTGTATAATGTTGAGTTTCAAAAGAATAAGTGCTTTTGAAGGAGCCAGGAGTATGTAGTAGACAATTCTTATCCAATGATTGGAATGATGGAAGTAGCAGAGAATACTGTGTGTTGGTTTGCCATGTCTGCTCCTTATCAAAAAGAACTGGAGGCCCAGAGATTGCTGGAGAGGGCGTCTATCGAGAGCTTTGTTCCCATGTGTTATAAAGTCATGGCGCGAAACGGCAAGAAGCATCGTGCGTGGCTTCCGGCGGTCAGCAACCTGATATTTGTCCGGACAACGAAACCCTTGATTCAAGAGACAAAGAGGCACATCCCGTTCCTGCAATACCTGACACGCCCGGAAAGCGGGAGGAATATCCCCATCATTGTCCCGGACGACCAAATGAATCAGTTTATTGCCGTTTGCCGTTCCCGTGAAGAAAAACTCGTTTATCTGACAGGTGATGAAGTCAGCCGTCTGGGCAAGGGGACGCCGGTCCGTATCCTCGGAGGCGTGTTTGACGGTGTGAAAGGCTCTTTTGTCCGCATGAAGGGCTGCCGTAGCAAGAGGGTTGTCGTGCAGGTGCAAGGGATTGTGGCGGTTGTCCTGGCAGAGGTGCAGCCTGACTTGATAGAAGTGATAGAATGACTTAGACCGTTTGATTCCCATGGGAGAGTTTATGCGTGTTTTGGTGTGGTTCCAATCGTGCGCGATTGTTGCGCTGGTTGCGTATGCCTTCTATGCCAGGCGGAAACCTCGCCGGACGGATTCAGTGAAAACTGAGGGCGTTCCGCCTCTTGAACCGGCCGGGAAAGAGATGCCCGAAGCCCTACCGATGCCGGAAGATGCGGAAAATGGGGCGTTGGCTTCGGAGGAAGTCGCAGAACCTTGTTCCCCAGATGCCGGGAGCGTGCCCGACAAAGAATTGTTTGAACGCATACATCGCTCGATTGTCGATAAGAAACTCTTTCTGGACCCCTCTTTTTCTCGGGAACATGTGATTAAGCTTGGTTTGATAAATAAGAACAAAGCGGCAAAGTTGTTCCGGCAGTTTGCCCATGCCAATTTCAACGGATACGTCAATGCCTTGCGCCTGGAGTATGCCTTGTCTCTCATGCACAGCCAGCCGGAAATGCCCATCAAGGCTGTGGCTTACGATGCCGGGTTCAACAGCATCCGCACGTTTTATCGCGCTTTTGAGAAAGCGTATGGCAAGACTCCGGCCGAATATAAAGTTTCCTTGTCAGATTCCTTAACAGCAAGCAAGAAATGATTTTCCAGATAGCAGGATGTAAAATGGAAGTGGATGGCGGCGCGGAAATGCTTGGTGGCCTGCCTAATTTTGCCCCTTTCCAGGTGGCAGACCCTGTTCCCTTGCCTTCTGCGGCCGCTGCCTGTTCCGTCCGCCTGGGGCGTAGCCTTCCCCCGTGTGCGGGCGAGCCGTCTTTCGTGTCCGCGCCGGACGGGCGTGCAATCCGCGTCTGGCTTATGCCGGATTGTTGCCGCTTGTCGTTGTGGATGCCGGATGGGAAACGGGTGTACCATTTGCAGGCAGACAGGCATTGGCGGCAGGTGGAGACCGATTGGGGAATCTATGCTCCTGCCGACTTCTCCGTGCTGAACGACCTCCTGATGTTATCTTTCATTTATAATGCCGCCTTTGCCGGAGTGGTGCTGATACATGCTTCCTGTGTTGCCTTGGACGGAGAGGGGGTTGCGTTTATCGGTCCCTCGGGCATTGGGAAAAGTACCCATTCAGGCTTATGGCTGAAGCATATACCGGGCACGCGCCTGTTGAATGACGACCAGCCCGCCTTGCGTCTTTGCCCGGACGGGACCATGATGCTCTATGGCACCCCGTGGAGCGGAAAGACTCCGTGCTACCGCAATGAAGGTGTCCGCCTGCGCACCCTTTTCCGCATGGAACAGGCAGCAGGAAATGAGATTATTCGCCTGGACGGCATCGCGGCTTTCCGGATGTTGCTGGGTGCCGCTTCATTGATGGGGCGCGACGGCATCAGTTTTGCGGCCATCAGTGGCACCCTGTCGAAGATAGCCGGCGGTGTCCCGGCCTTCCTGCTCAAGAACCGCCCGGAGGAGGCGGCCGCGCGGTTGAGCTACGATGCTTACTGCCGGTGCCGCGCCTCCGGAGAAATAGAATAACATATACGGATTATGACCATAGCAGTTGATTTTGACGGGACGATTGTCGAACACCGTTATCCCGGCATCGGTCCGGAACTGCCTTTCGCCATCGAGACCTTGAAGCGGTTGCACGACGAGCACCACCGCCTCATCCTGTGGACCGTGCGCGAAGGACGCCTGCTGGAAGACGCGATTCGCTTCTGCCGCGACAGGGGCTTGACATTCTATGCCGTCAATGCCAATTATCCGGAAGAAAACCGGCAACACAAGACTTTTACCCGCAAGTTGCAGGCTGACTTGTTTATCGACGACCGCAACCTGGGAGGGCTGCCTGACTGGGGAGTCATCTACCGCATGGTGCATGAGGGACGGGCCTACGATGCCCAGTATGCCGCCCTTCCGCCGCAGGGGCAGCCTGTCTCGGGCAACCTGCTCAGGCGGCTTTTCCGTAAGAAAAAGAAATAGATAATGCTTGGAACAATGAAAATGAAGAAACTGTTTTTGCTGATGGCAGCCACGGCCTTGCTGGCTTCGTGTAATTCCTATAAACATGCCCTTTACCTGCGCAATGACGATATCTTGCAGGCTGCTTTGCAGGAAGGCCGGCTGCCGGAGTATCGCGTCATGCCCAAAGACGAACTGACCATCGTGGTCAGCACCTCGGACCCCGAAGCATCCGCCCCGTTCTACCGGAAAATAGGGCAGAGCAAGATGCAGGGCAGCAATGTCAGCCAGGGGTATGACAATGCCAAGTTGTTGGACTACCTGGTAGACAATGACGGCTGCATCGATTATCCCCTACTGGGACGGCTGTCTGTGAAAGGGTTGACCCTGCGCGAATGTGAAGATTTGATACGTCAGAAACTCCAGCCTTACTTGAACGAGACGCCCAACGTGTCTGTGCGTGCCCTGAACTATACCGTCAGCGTCCTGGGCGAAGTCAACAGTCCGGGCACTTATTCCGTGGCCAATGAGCGCATGACCATATTCGAAGCCCTGGCTCAGGCGGGCGACATGACCCTTTTTGCCCGTCGTGACGACGTACAACTGTTGCGCGAAGATTCCTTAGGGCACCACCTGGTGGCACATCTCGACCTGACGGATGCCGCCATCGTCCAGTCTCCTTACTATTATTTGCAACAGAACGATGTCGTCTACGTGAAACCCACCAAGGGGAAAGTGCGTTCCAGCAGAGTGAACCAGAACGCTTCCATCTGGATTAGCCTGGCAGGCTTGGCCTCCAGCCTCGCTTCCTTGATTGTTATTGCGTTGCAGTAATATGAGTAGACAAGGGGACGAGTTAACGAGGCAACAAGGCCTGTTCGTAAACAGATTTACAGGTGATAATCCCTGTCCTCGTAGTCTTGTTAACTTGTCAACTCGTCAACTAAATTATCATTTAGCCTCAATTCCTTTATTGAATGAAAGAAGAACTTTATTCCGACTTTTTCCATGAAGGCGAAAAGAAAGTCGATTACAAAACCCTTGTATTTGAATACCTGTTACATTGGCCCCTCATTCTCTTGGGGCTGGTTGTGTTCGTGGCCGGGGCATATATCTACCTGCGCTACCAGCCGCCCGTCTATACGGTCAGTTCGACCCTGCTCATCAAGCAGGGCGACAAGACCAAATCGGCTTCCGCCTCCTCCCTGGCCTACATGCAGGATTTGGGCATGCTTTCCATGGCCAACAATTTCGACAATGAGATAGAGATACTCCGTTCCTACACGCTCATGCGAAAAGTGGTCAACACCCTGAACTTGTACATCAATTACCGTGAGGAACAGTCATTCCGCTATCCTTCCGAACTCTATAAGGCTTCGCCCGTGCAACTCTGGATGGCTCCTGACGAGGCCGAACGACTGCCTTCCGCCTTGCAGGTAAGGCTGGATTGCGCGCCCTCGGGACAGGTGGACGTGACGGCTTCCTTCCGGGTGAAGGAAGAAGAACATACCGTCAGCAAGTCGTTTTCCCAACTGCCGGCCGTGTTCATCACTCCGGTAGGCACGTTGAGCCTTTCCGTGGCTGCTGACAGCATCCTGGCATGTATGGATGAACCGTACACTTTGCAAGTCTCTGTCGTGCCGCCCTCTTCGGCAGCCGCCGCCTGCCAGGGCCGCCTGTTGGCAGAGCCTACGGGCGAATATACCTCCATCGTGCGCCTGTCTTACAACGACACCCATATCCGGCGTGGCATGGATGTGCTCAACACATTGGTCACGCTTTATAATAACGATGCCAACGAGGACAAGAACCAGGTGGCCAGCCGCACGGCCCAGTTTATAGACGAACGTATCCGCATCATCAACGAAGAGTTGGGAACCACGGAAAGCGAACTGGCCGACTACAAACAACAGGCGGGACTGACCGACCTGAGCGCCGACGCACAACTGGCTCTGCAAGGCAGCAGCGAATACAATAAGAAGCGGGCGGAAAATGATACCCAATTGCGTCTGGTGGCTTTCCTGCGCAATTATATCGACAATCCCGACAACCGCTATGAAGTCATCCCGGCTAACGTGGGCCTGACGGACGACGGGCTGGTCAACGTCATTGCGCAGTATAACGAAATGCTTATCGAGCGCAAGCGCCTGTTGCGCACCTCGAATGAGCGCAATCCGGCCGTCGTCAACCTCGACACTTCCATAGCCGCTACCCGCAGCACGGTGCTGACTACGGTGGAGAGCGTGGAGAAAGCCTTGCAAATCACGCGGCACAACCTTGACCTGGAAGCCCGGAAGTACCAGAGCCGCATCAGCAGTGCGCCCCAGCAGGAGCGCGAATTGGTCACCATCACCCGCCAGCAGGAAATCAAGGCCAACCTCTACCTGATGCTCTTGCAGAAGCGCGAGGAGAATGCCATCACCCTGGCCGCCACCGCCAACAACGGCCGCATCGTGGAAGAGCCGCGTGTGCAGGGCCTTGCCGCGCCCAACAGCCGGAACATCTATATGGTGGCCTTCGTGCTGGGCCTGGCCGTCCCCATCGGGGGCATTTACCTCTCCCGCCTGTTGCGCTTTAAAATAGAAGGCCGTGCCGATGTGGAACGCATTACCGATGTGGCCATCGTGGGCGATATCCCTTACGTGAAGGAAGCGGAAGCGCATCCCATCGTCGTGTCTGAAAACAAGAATGGCCTGATGGAAGAGGTTTTCCGCAACGTGCGTACCAACTTGCAATACATGCTCCAGGAAGGGCAGAAGGTCATCCTCTTCACCTCTACCACCCCCGGGGAAGGCAAGAGCTTCACGGCTGCCAACCTGGCCGTCAGCTTTGCCTTGTTGGAGCGCAAGACCCTCATCGTGGGCATGGACATTCGCAAACCCGCTTTGAATCGCCTGTTCTCCCTGCCCCCAAAGTCCGCAGGCATCACCCAATACCTGGCATCGCCCGCGTCGACCGACCTGCTGTCGCTCTGCCAGGCCACGTCTGTCTCGCCCTACCTTTATGTCCTGCCCGGCGGCGCCGTCCCGCCCAACCCGACGGAACTGGTGGCCCGCAAGTCGTTGGACGAGGCTTTCGCCCTGCTGCGCCGGCACTTCGATTATATTATCCTGGATACTGCCCCCATCGGCATCGTTACCGACACCCGCCTCATTGCCCGCGTGGCCGATGCCAGTGTGTACGTCTGCCGCGCCGGTTTCACCCATAAGAACGACTATGCCCTTATCAACGACCTGAAGCAAGACAAGCAATTGCCCACCCTATGCACCCTTGTCAACGGCATAGATATGGATAAACGGAAGAATGGTTACTACTACGGTTATGGCAAATACGGGCGTTACGGCAAGTATGGATACGGCAAGAAGTATGGCTATGGTTACGGCTATGGGTATGGAAAGGAATAATTTTTTCTCACTCTAAAGACGCGCTTTCTCCGTATATTGTTCGTTTCTATGCACTCGAACCAATAACGAGCCAATAACGAAGGAATAACGAACCAAGGGCGAAGCGGGCGTCGAGCAAGTTTAGGGATGGAAGTTGTCAAAGAAAGAGAAAATGTTCGCATCGGTTGGATAGACTCCATGCGGGGAGTCTGCATGTTTCTGGTGATACTCCATCATTCGGGGGCTCCTTGGGAGTATAACAAGTTTTTGGCTCCGTTCTTCTTGAGCGGTTTTTTCTTCCTTTCCGGCTATCTGTTTTATCTGCCGGGGAAAACGTGGGACTGGAAATACAAGTTGATACGCATTGCCGAGTCGTTGCTTCTTCCTTATCTCCTGTATTGGACGCTGACTTATTTCGCGAAGGCGGCTTATTATGAAGTCTACTTGGAAGGCAATTGGGATATTTTCCTGCCTTATCTCCGTGAATTGCTTTCCGGCTCCAAACTTTGGTTCATGTCCGCCATCATTGTGGGTGAAGTCTTGCTGGCCGGCATTCTGTCTGTCAGCAGGAACAGTTATTATTTGGCGGGCATGATTGTCTTGGTTTCTCTGCTTTGGTGGCTTACTCCTTTGTCCGTGCCTTTCAGGTTTTGGCCATGGCACCTGCCTGCGGCTTGCATCGCTTTGTGCTTCATGCTGTTGGGCGTCATTGTGCGGACGCGGAACCTGCTGGCTTATTTGGACAAAAGATGGGTAGCGGTGCTGGCGTTGTCGGTCTATCCGGCACTCTATGCGTTGGATGTAGTGTTTGATATTACCCGTGTGTCTTTTGCCCGCAATTATTTCAGTAATCTGCCTATGTTTTATCTGTACGCCTTGTGCGGGATAGCCTTTGTCTATGTATTTTGTAGCAAGTTCTGGTTCGGCAACCGGGTGCTGCACTACCTGGGGCGTAATTCCTTGCTGATGTATTTCTTCTGCCATCAGGTGATTCTGCTGATTGTCAGGTTGGTTGGGAATGAATGGGATTTCCCCGCCTCTATCTGGTCGGTGCAGGTGGCTTGCGCGGCCTGCCTGCTGCTGGTGGTGCCGGTGGAGGTGGCGAAGAGGTGGTTGCCTTGGATGGCGGGGCGGTGCCGGGTGGTGTCGGGGAGGTATGGTAATGGGAAATGATTTAGCAGGTATTTCCTATGAGGAAAGTTTGTCTGTTTCAAGATAAAATTGTTTCTTTGTGGCAAGCATTCCAGTTTAGAAGAACGATATGATAGAACAAGTTTCGATAAAGAATTATAAGTCGATAAAAGACTTGCAGTTGCCTTTGAACTCATTGAATGTGTTGATTGGCTCAAATGGGGCTGGTAAAAGCAATTTTATCTCCTTTTTTGAGTTGACCAAGGCTATCTATGAGCAGCGTTTTGGCAGTTATACGTTGGCAAAAGGCGGGATAGACAGCTTGTTGTATCAAGGCAGGAAGGTATCTTCTTCCATCCAGGGATTGCTCGATTTTGACAATACCAATGCTTTCTTTTATGAGATAAGGCCGGCACAATCCAATAAAGGCTATATCGAAAACACGGGAGATTATTTCAACAACCATCGTAAGGAAGGCAAGGATTATTCGGAATGGAACAAAACATTGTGGGATAACGCCGTGGAAGAATCCTCGTTGATTCAAAATCCTAAGTGGAGGGCCGGTTATCTGAGGAAATATTTAAGCAGTTTTACGGTTTATCATTTCCACGATACAAGTGCCAGTTCCCCGATGCGCGGCGAGTGTAATGTAAATGATAATGCTTACTTGCGCGATAACGGTTCCAATCTTGCAGCCTATTTGTATCATCTGATGCTGAGCGATGAAAAATGCTTTCGTTTGATTGAAGGGGTCGTTCGTTCTATTGCTCCTTATTTCAAAGGATTTAAGTTGCGTCCGGATGCTAATAACAAAGAGGCTATACGTTTGGAATGGGAAGAGCAAGGGACAGATATGTACCTGAATGGTTATAGCTTCTCGGATGGGACGTTGCGTTTTATTGCCCTTGCCACTTTGCTTTTGCAGTCCAATCCCCCCGAAGTGATTATTATAGATGAACCGGAGTTGGGTTTGCATCCGGCAGCTATCAACAAATTGGCGGAGCTGGTCAAAAGGGTTTCCCTTAAGAGTCAGGTAATCCTCTCTACTCAGTCTACCAATTTGGTGAATTGTTTTGATGTGAAGGATATTATCGTGGTGGATAGGGCGGATAATCAGTCTGTGTTCAGGCATCTGCGGGAAGATGAGTTGGCCAAATGGATAGACAATTATGATTTGTCTATTAGTGACTTATGGGAGAAAAACATGATAGGAGGCCAACTATGAAGCGTATCTATATAGTGGTCGAAGGACAGACTGAGCAGGAGTTCGTCAATTCTGTCATAGCTCCTTATTTGTGGAATTTTGGCATTTTCAGTGTTACTCCCGTCTTGATTCGTACCAGCAGAACAGGCAGAGGAGGAATGGTAAACTATGCGCATTTGTATAATACGGTTAAGTTGCTTCTGATGTCTGATAAAACAGATTTCATTGTAACCACTTTTATCGATTATTTCAGAATACCGAATACTATGCCCGGATATGCGGAATGTATGGCTAAGTCTGATGATATAGAGCGTATTGAGGCGTTGGAGGCAGTGATGAATGAACGTATTGCAGACAGGCGTTTCTTTTCTTACATACAATTACATGAATTTGAAGCCCTGCTGTTTTCTGATAATTCAGGCTTTGAATATTATTTCCCGGAAGAATGTGCCCGGAAGACAGCGAGTATCATATTGTCTTATGATAATCCGGAGGATATCAATTCATCTCCGGAAGGTGCGCCTTCCAAAAGGTTGCTTGCCATAAAACCTGATTATCGCAAGGTTTTGGAAGGCAATTTAATAGCTTTGCAAGTGGGTATTGATACCATGCTTGCGAAGTGTCCGAGGTTTGCGGGATGGGTAGGTCGGATGGAGAGGATGTGCAAATAGCTGGCGTATATTAAAAGTATTATTTCTTAAAAGTGAAATAATACTGGTGTAATATATCCCTTCTAATTATCATGACTATTCACATGTAATATTAGGAATGCCGTTTAATCATCTGTTGCAAGACGTTATTCCGGGCAAAATTGGACGTAGTGTTGTTTCTTTGTTTTTCATGATTTCCAGATATCTTTTTTCTACATGCGGGAAACGGAATTGTATCTGTATAGGAAAAGATGAAGAGATAGATACGAATGTTGTTGATACATTATCTTATTGCTTGTCTTTTTGTGTATAGGTATGTCCACTCATAAATATATGTTGTGCTGAAAATTAAGAGTCGTGTTTTGTTCTATAAATTCTTATTCTGTCAGCGATAAAATTTGCTATGGGAACTAATGCAAAGATTGCGAAGAATACATTGATGTTATACTTCCGTATGTTGTTTAATATGGGGGTAACATTTTATACAAGTCGTGTTATATTACAAACATTAGGCGTTGAAGATTACGGTATTTATAGTGTTGTAGGAGGAGTGATAGTATTATTTTCTTTTTTTAATATTTCAATGTCAAGTGCAACTCAACGTTTTCTTACATTTGAATTAGGTAGAAATGCGGATTTAAAAAGGATGAATACTGTCTTTTCTACAAGTTTGAATATACATATCCTTATAGCCATTTTTGTATTGTTGATAGGGGAAACGATAGGGGCTTATTTCCTGAATTATTATATGCAGATTCCTAAGGGTAAAATGGTGGCGGCAAATTGGGCATATCAGTGTTCGTTGATTTCTTCTTGCATAGGGGTATTGGCATTACCTTATATTGCTATAATAGTGTCTTATGAGCGGATGAATGTGTTTGCATATATTTCAATTGTAGAAACATTGCTTAAATTATTAGTAGCTTATATTTTATGTCTATTTTCTTCTGATAGGTTGATTTTTTATTCCATATTGATGTTTGCTATTTCTCTTATTCATTTTATGGTTTATATTGTATATTGCCGTAGAACGTTTTTAGAGAGTAAGTATAAATATTGCAAAGATAAAGCCTTGTTTAAGAATATGTGTAGTTTTGCTGGGTGGAATATGATTGGCAATCTATCATACATAGGTTTTACGCAGGGAATTAATGTACTGTTGAATATTTTCTTTGGGCCGACAATAAATGCCGCAAGAGGAATTGCTGTGCAATTGCAAGGTGGAATAAATCAGTTTGCCCGTAATTTCCAGATGGCAGTAAATCCTCAGATTACAAAAAATTATGCAGCAGGAAATCTGTCTGATATGTATACTTTGGTTTTTAGAAGTTCACGATTTTCCTTTTTCCTTGTTTTTATAATCTCATTGCCTGTTATTTTACAAACAGATAAAGTTTTAATGTGGTGGTTAGGTGAGGTACCTGATTATACAGTTGTTTTTTTTAAGATTATTATTTTTATAAGCATGATTGATGTACTATCTAATCCATTGAATATGTGTGCAATGGCGATAGGAAAAATAAGATTGTATCAGATTGTTGAAGGAGGAATCTTGCTCCTGATTGTCCCTATCTCTTATGTCGCTTTGAAGATGATGGCAGTGCCGTATATAGTGTTTCTGATTCATTTATTCATAGCCATCTTGACTCAAGGTGTACGTCTGTTTTTGTTGAAGAAAATGATAAATTTATCCCTTCAATCTTATTTACGATATGTTCTGTTTCGAATAATTCTGGTTCTTATGGCAACATTCTTATTTATATGCTTATTGAATATTCTTATGCCGGTTGTAATGACGAACTTCTTTACGTGTTCCTTTATTATTGTTAGTATTGCTGGTCTATTCATATTTCAAATAGGCTTACTGAAGCAAGAACGAGTTTTTATTATTAATAAGGTAAAATCTTGTATAGGAATATATGCAAACTAATGAGGCCTTATTTTCGGTTATTATTCCTTTATACAATAAAGAGAAAAATATAACTCAAACGATAGCTTCTGTTCTATCACAAAGTTATAAAGATTTTGAGCTTGTAATAGTGGATGATGGAAGTACAGATAATAGTGCAGGTATTGTTCAATCTATAAATGACCCTCGCATTAAACTTTTTAGGAAGGAAAATGGAGGGGTTAGTTCTGCAAGAAATTATGGGATTGAGAAAGCATCAGGGGAGTGGATATTATTTTTGGATGCAGACGATTTCTTACAGTCAGGTTGTTTGGAGAAACTTTATAAGATAATTTTTCTCGCAAAAGAAGAACATTTTGATGTCATTGTTGGGAATTACGTTAATATCAAGGGAGGAACTGAATTTGCTTTGTTCGGAAGTAGAAAATATAGAGGTATATTAGATGAACGGAATAAATATAGGTGGTTGTTCTTTAATAAAATGACGATGTGTCCAGGTTGTGTATTAATAAATAAGAAACAGCTTGTTGATACTCTTTTTAATGAGTCTTTTTCTCGTTATGAAGATTTGGATTTTATGTTACGTATATTGAAGAAATCCGTAGTTTATATTATACCAGATATTATGTTTAAATATAATCGCAGCAGCAATAGTTTAAGTAGACCTGCTTCAAATATAAATGGTGATTTCATATTCTCAATGGATTTTACAAAGAAGTCATTTTGGGAAAAATGTATTTTAGGAGAGGCTTTGTATTTAGCAACATATACTTATCCAACGCGCATAAATGAATTGAAACGAATATATAAGAAGTATTATATGTATTCATATATATCCAATATTTTAAAAAAGCTACTGAAGGTTTCATATGTCTTTCATATTTAGTGAAATATATTATTTGCTGTTATGAATGAATTTGTAAATAGAAGAGAACGAAAAAAATGGTGACTTTTTTGCGCAAATTCTATCTGCTTAGGTTTTTCTTTAACAAGTGGAGGGGAACAGCAATTTCTATCCATAAAACTTTGTGGTTCAATTTGATTGCTTTTTCTTTTAGGGATGCTATAAAATTCCCTCTTTGGATTTATCAAGGCACTAAGATTGAGCATATCGGGAAAATAAAAGTAAATGGGAATTTGCATTCCGGTATGATTCGTATTGGCAAGCGTCATTTCTTTCGTCAGAGTCCTACCGTTATCATAAACATAGGGATAATGGAATTTAATGGGGATTGCGTTATTATGGGAGGTACTACGCTTCATGTCTTAGGAGAAGATTCATTGATATGTTTTGGTAAGGAGGTCATGATAGGAGAAAATGTTCAAATCTTGGTAGGGCCTAAAGTCGAAATTGGGGATTATACCAGGATTGCATTTGGCAGTTTGTTGATGAATGCGGATTTCCATTATGTCTTGAATATAAATGCCGCTACTATTTCAAGAAATCTGGCTCCTATATCTATTGGAAAATACAATTGGATAGGAAATCATGCTGTTATAAAGAAGGGGGTTAAGACTCCGGATTATTGTATAGTGTCTAATGGAAGCATGTTGTTGAAGGACTATTCGGATTTGCCTTTGTATTCATTAATAGTAGGTGTGCCCGGCAAGTTGAAAGGCGTTGGCTTTCGACGTGTTTATAATAAGCAGCATTGTAGCGAATTGGATGATTCGTTTAAGAATGTAGAGGTAATGGAAGTATCCGTACCGAGTGATTTGAATGACCCATGTTTTGATAACTATTGCATGGATGATATACATGTTCATATAGAATAACCTAACTAATCATGCGTTTATGAAAGTCGCTTATATAGTGCTTGGTTCTCCTTATGAAAAAAATTCTTGGAGCGGAACGGACTATTATGTCAAGAAGGCATTGGAGAATTTAGGTTGTACGCTATATTGTATTTATGGGTATAGGAAGATAACCTTGAAGGCACTTTTCCTAAAGATTGTGGCAAAGTTGTTGAGGAAGAATTATCAGGCGGTGCGTTCTATGGCGGTTTCAAAAGGTTGGGGAAAGTTTATCTTGTCCCATCTTGAGCCTGATACAGATGCTATATTGTCGTTGAGCACCATTCCTGTGGCTTGTCTGAAAACAGATATTCCCATTTTCGTATATGTGGATGGCGTTTATGAGTATATGTTGACGCAAGGGTTTAATCGGTTGATGAATAGGACAAAAGAGGCCCATGCTATTGAGAAAATGGCATTAGATAGAAGCCGAAAAATATTCACTCCTTCTATGGCTTCAGCCGAGGTAATCAAAAAGGCTTATGGCATACCCAATGAAAAGATAGGTGTTATTCCGTTAGGGGCTAATATTGATGAGATTCCTTCAGAATCTTCTGTATTGGAGAATTTGCGGAATAAGGACATGCGGATATGTAAGGTCCTGTTTGTTGGTGTGGACTGGAATCGTAAGGGGACTGATATTGTCCTTCAAACAGTAAAGCTGCTTCATGAGAACGGATTTCCGGTAGAATTACATTTGGTAGGTTTGCGAGAGATTCCGGTTACTTTGCCTTCGTATGTGGTCAATCATGGATTTATTAACAAGATGGGGGAAGGCATGAAGAGGATGGTGGGTTTGTATAAAAGTTCCCATTTCTTGTTTGTCCCTTCTTTGGCAGAGGCGTTTGGACTTGTATTCTGTGAGGCGGGTGCTTATGGGCTTCCTTCTATGTCGCATCGTGTGGGTGGCATACCGACTATTATAAAGGATGGCATAAACGGGCAGTTGTTTGAGTTGGGAACGAAGCCGGAAACTTTTGCTGCTTATATTAAAGAGACCTTTGCTGATAAACAGGCGTATGAGCGACTTTGCATTAATTCCTATATGAGATTCCTCGATGAATTGAATTGGGGCGTTTCAGGTAAGAGGCTCTTGGAACAGATGAAAGGAAAATAGCTTCGTATTTATCCTGTCCTGCAAAACTTTAGATAGCATTTTAATGGAACGCTTCCGTACCTATCAGTATGCATTGGCCTTATTCTTATTTGAATTGGGTTTTGCGTTCAAATTCACTTTGGTTGGAGAAATCTCAATCAGTGAGCTATTCTTATTGTTTTATGTTCCTGTTGTTATTTTACCTAAGGTGAATTGGAGAAGGTCAAAAGAACTCCGAGAAATAACTCTTGCGTATATAGCCTTGTTGTTTTTTCAGATGTTTTCGGAATATATGGTAGGCAATGATTGGAGCAGTAGTTTGAAAGGGCTTGCCATAACGATTGTTTCTTATCTCCATTTTTTGTTTCTGATTTATTATTTGTTGAGATGGAAGAATTTAATTCTGATTCTTTTGTTTTCGCAAATAATTATGCGTTTGTTTTCTGAAGTGGGAGTGGAAGAGCAGACCATAGAAGAGGTTATGCAAGGAGAAGCTGCGGCTTACTTGAAGTTCTATATTTCTCCCATAGTAATTACTGCGTTTTTATGTCTCTCCATCGTTCTGAGGAACAGAAACTTTCCCATTCTTTTCTCATGTCTTGGCATTCTATTAATTGTATTAGGAGCCAGAAGTAGTGGCGGAATGGCTTTCCTTACAGGTTTGGTGACTTATATGATGAGCCATCGTTTGTTTATAAGGAAAAGAGGAATGCTTATTCTTTCTTTCGTGGCGTTATGTATGGTTAGTTATGGTTGTTATGCCTATTATGTAAATCAGGTGTTGTCGGGAGAAATAGTTAGCGGAAACAACAGGCAAATATTTTTTTGTGAGAATCCCTATAATCCCATTGAATTGTTGATGGCTGGACGCAGCGAAGCATGGGTAGCATGGCAGGCTTTCATGGATAAGTTCTGGTTCGGGCATGGCGCTTGGCCTTATGACACGACCGGAAAATACTTGCGAATGATGTATGCCTTGCATGACAATTTAAGAAACCTGCCAGTGGATTTGCATTATATGATACCTTCTCACTCTGTATGGATTGGGGCTGGCATGATGAATGGGATATTCGCTTTCTTGGCAATTGGCTATATCTTCTTCTTTTTTGCAAGGGAAGGGATTCTAAGTTTTATGAGGTGTGATAATCGTTATAAATTGGTTTTGGTTTATAATGTATTCAATTTGTTGTGGACGGCATTCTTTTCCCCGCAATCCCATTTCAGATTGACGATGCCGATAGCGTTTGCGATTATATTTGTTATTTATGCTTCTGTTAAGGCGGGAGAGCATAAGCGTAAAGAGATGATGGCTGTATCAATATCATAATCCAATGAAATCGATTTGTTTTGTAACGACCGGAGATATTAAAGACATTGCCACTGCCAAACGGGCTTTGGGTTTGGCCAATCCTTTGACTGAGTTGGGTTGGCAGGTTTCTATCATCATGGAGGATACGGAGGAGAATAGGCATCGGGTTTCGTTGGAATGTGGCGATGGGATAAAAGTTTTTTTCCTTTCCTATACGTCTGCATGGGATGAAAGGCGAAAGAAAACTTCTTTATTGGCACAAATCAAACCTGATTATGTATATTTGTGTGCTTTTGTGTTCAGAAACATAGTTAGAACTCGTTTCCAATGTAAGAGATTGGTTGAACATTCAGAATTACAGTCTGCTATTAGAGATGTAAAATGGTGGCGTAGATTTTATGTGTTGTTGAATGAATATTATTCGATTATTTATAGCGACGGAATTCTGAATGCAAGTCGTTATTTGCAACGAATATATACTCAAAGAGCAAATTCGTTCTGGCATACCCATAAGCCAATGTTATATCTCCCGTATGCATATCAAGGTACTATTTGCAGAATAAGTTCAAAACCTAAGGAATTTGTTTTGACAAAAGGTAAAAATGATATTTATATTACTTATCTGGGTAGTTTATCTAAGGCTTATCGCAGTATGGATATTGTGAAAGCATGTCAAAAAATAAATGATTTGCCAATAAAAGTTTTGCTTTTAGGTAGAGGCGATGATTTCTTCCGTATAAAACAATATGTTGCAGATCATTTATTTCAAGATAAAGTATGGATGCCCGGATATGTAAATGAGGAAGAAATAACTACTTATTTTTCCATGACAGATGTGTTTGTGCTTCCGATGAATGACACCATACAAGATTGGGCCAGATGTCCCAGTAAATTATATATGTATCTTCCTTATAAGAAACCTATTATAACTTCTAAAGTTGGTGAACCATACGAAGTCTTACGAGATGAAGGTGTTTATTATCAACCAGGTTCTGTGGAGAGTTTAGCGGATGCTATACGAATGGCTATTGCTAAACAGAAAATTACCATTGAAGCTGATGCTTATGAATGGAGACAGAGAGCCTTGGATTTTGATGCATGGATAAGGGATACGTTTGTGTAATATTAGCAGTTGTTATGAGATTACTTTTTTTTCAAAACTGCATAAGTCCCCATCAAGTCCCATATATAAAGGAGTTGTCTTCGGATAAACGCGTTGAATGTGTATGTTTGATAACGCCGCGCATTGATTACGAGTCTCGTAAGGAGATGGGCTGGGATAGCCGTCATTTGTTAGAGGGGACATCTATACAGTTCTACTTGTTTCCTTCGGATGAGGTTTTGGAGGGCTTGTTGGAAGGAAATAACGTGGTGGCTTTGTTTACAGGCATTCGGGCTGATAAGGATGTTTTCAGGTGGTTTAAGTTAAGCCTTCGGTTTAATGTGGAACGTGCCATCATTACGGAAGCTCCTAATGTGTATTTATTTAGGCCTTTATGGCTGCATTGCGTCCGGTTTTTATTATTGGATTATCAGTATGTAAAATACATTCAGTATGTTTTTGCTTTTGGCGATTTGTCCTTACGATATTACACTCGATGGAGCAGTTTATGGAAAGTGGTATTCTTTTCGTATTGTACTGAAAATGATATAAATGGGGTATTTGAACCTTGTATGCGGACTGGTTCTATTAGGTTATTATTTGTCGGTTCTGTAGATAAAAATAAAGATGTGGCATTAGTGTTGAAAGCATTATTTCGATTAAAAAATGCCAATTTCTCTTTTGATATAATAGGTGATGGCCCGGAGAAGGATAAGTTGGAGAATATAGCTGCCGGTCATAATGGCCGGGTGGCTTTTCATGGCCGGATGGCGATGGGTGAGGTGCATAGACGGATGCCAAAGTATGATATGTTGATTCTGCCTTCCCGTTACGATGGCTGGGGTGCCGTGGTCAACGAGGCTTTGCAGCGTGGATTGTATGTCATTTGCAGTGATAAGTGCGGGGCGAAGGATTTGCTGGAAGATGAAAGATGCGGGTGTGTGTTTAAAAGTGGAGATAGCCGGCAATTGGCTGGTATTTTGCAGCAGTGCAGCGAACGTATAGCAGAAATACGGGCAGACAGGCAGTATCGTTTGGATTGGGCCAAGCGTTGCATCAGCGGGAAGGTGATAGCCCGTTATATGGTGGACTGTTTGTCTGGCAATTCTGTACATAAACCTTGGACTAAAGAATTATGACCATTCTTCATTACATTCCCAGCCTTGACCGTTCTTCCGGCGGCACCGCCGCTTATCTCCAGCTCCTGGCAAAGGAATTGGGACTGCTTACCGATTTGCACATCGTCACGCATCCTTCGGATAATCCGGTGGATGTGGAGAATGCCCGTGTGCATAATATCAGTCCTTCTTTGCTGGGCGGCATGAGGCGGGAGTGGGGAATACTGTTGGATGAGATCCGGCCGAACGTGGTGCATGTCAATTGCTGCTGGATGCCGCAGTGTGTTTTAGCGCAACGTCTTGCGCAGCAGAAGGACTATAAGGTGGTGCTGACGCCGCATGGGATGCTGGAGCCGTGGATTATGGCCAGGCATTATTGGACGCGCAAGGTTCCGGCTCTTTGGTTGTATCAGAAGCAGGCGGTGAGGAGGGCTGATTGCCTGCACGCGACGGCGGAGAGCGAGAAAAAGAATCTACTGAGGCTGGGGTATAATGACCGTGTCGCGGTGATTCCTAATGGCATTGAGGTGGAAGGCATTGGCTTGAAAGAATCGTGGCGGCCGACGAAAAAGATTTTGTTCTTGTCGCGCGTTCATGTCAAAAAGGGGGCCGACCTGCTGATAGAGGCTGTGGCGGCATTGGAAGACAGGATGCGGGACTACGAGGTGCTGATTGCCGGCGAAGGCGAGCGGGCGTATGTGGATAAGTTGAAACGGTTGGCTGTCCGGTTGGGCATCAGTCAACAGGTCCGTTTCCTGGGTGGGGTGTATGGCGATGAGAAGTGGCGGTTGTTGCGCGAGGCGGACGTGTTGGCGCTACCTACCCATTCGGAAAACTTCGGCATTGTCATCGCCGAGGCTTTGGCCTGCGGCACTCCGGTCATTACGACCCGGGGGACGCCGTGGCGGGATTTGCTGGGATGGGATTGTGGCTGGTGGGTGAAGAGGGATGTGGAGCATCTGGCCGATGCGTTGGATGACTTTCGCCTGCTTCCTGAGGCCGAACTGGAGCGTATGGGGCGCAATGCCCGCCGCTTGGTGGAGCAGAAGTATTCTTCCAGGTTGATGGCGCAAAAGATGCTGGAGCTTTATAGGGAAGTGACAAGCAAATAGAAGAAAATCCTATTCCGGCCGTTGCATTGGAAAAATATTCGTATCTTTGTCCTGGGAACCCAACAATTTTTTCATCATGGAACAGCCACGCAGACTTTATCCGGTAGGAATCCAGACGTTTTCGGAACTTCGCACGAAGGGTTATTTGTATATAGACAAGACGGCGTATGTCTATCAATTGGCTCATGGTGCGGCCAAGTATGTATTTCTGAGCCGTCCCCGCCGTTTCGGCAAGTCATTGCTGACCAGTACGCTCCACAGTTATTTCGAAGGACGGAAAGGGTTGTTCGAAGGGTTGGCCATCGAGAAGTTGGAGCAGGAATGGACGCAATACCCGGTGCTTCATTTCGACATGAGCTTGGCCAAACATGTGGATAGGGACCGTTTGGAGCGTCTTTTGGCTTTCCAGTTGGAAGAGCACGAACGGAAGTTTGGCTTGTCTGCCGTGTCTGTGCCTTGGGCGGATACCAATACTCGTTTGGCCAACCTGATCAAGGCGGCTTATGAGCAGACCGGCCGTCAGGTGGTCGTCCTTATCGATGAGTACGATGCCCCGTTGTTGGACGTCATGCACGAGGACGAGGACCTTCCCGTGCTCCGCAATGTGATGCGCAATTTCTACAGCCCTCTGAAAGGC
>CASEKR010000030.1 GCA_949288585.1 uncultured Bacteroides sp.
AAGGAGGACACAGACAATGATTAGACCCGTACAATTTGAAAGCCAAGACCGCCGTATCAAGCAAATCCTTGCCGCACTGAACGAATACGGCATCAAAGACATCGAAGAGGCCAACGCCATCTGTGACGCCGCCGGTATCGACCCCTACCTCACCTGTCAGGAGACGCAGGGCATCTGCTTCGAAAACGCCAAGTGGGCCTACGTCGTAGGCTGCGCCATCGCCCTGAAGAAAGGCTGCAAGAACGCCGCTGACGCCGCCGAGGCTATCGGCATCGGCCTCCAGGCATTCTGCATCCCCGGCTCCGTGGCCGACGACCGCAAGGTCGGACTGGGACACGGCAACCTCGCCGCCCGCCTGTTGCGCGACGAGACACAGTGCTTCGCTTTCCTGGCCGGACACGAGTCGTTCGCCGCAGCCGAAGGCGCCATCAAGATTGCAGAGATGGCCAACAAGGTGCGCAAGAACCCCCTGCGCTGCATCCTCAACGGCCTGGGCAAGGACGCCGCCATGATTATCAGCCGCATCAACGGCTTCACCTACGTGCAGACGCAGTTCGACTACTACACCGGCAAGCTGGAAGTAGTGAAGGAAACTCCCTACTCCGACGGTCCCCGCGCCAAGGTGAAATGCTATGGTGCCGACGACGTGCGCGAAGGCGTGGCCATCATGTGGCACGAGAATGTGGACGTATCCATCACGGGTAACTCCACGAACCCCACGCGCTTCCAGCACCCCGTGGCAGGTACTTACAAGAAAGAACGCGTACTGGCCGGCAAGCCCTACTTCTCCGTAGCCAGCGGTGGCGGCACGGGCCGCACGCTGCACCCGGACAACATGGCCGCAGGTCCCGCCTCTTACGGCATGACGGACACGATGGGCCGCATGCACAGCGACGCCCAGTTCGCAGGTTCTTCGTCCGTTCCCGCTCACGTGGAAATGATGGGATTCCTGGGCATCGGTAACAACCCGATGGTAGGTTGCACCGTGGCTTGCGCCGTAAACGTAGCCCTCGCACTGAACAAGTAACCCACCCGTTACTTCATAGCAAAGCATATCCCCGCGCCCCACACGGCTGCGGGGATATTTTTTGTCCGTCCGATAGCTGACATATTGTCCGCACATCCTTCCAAAAACCTGCCTATTTGTCACTCGTAGATGCCTGGCAAACGTTTTGCATCCTCCTCAGCGTATCACTACAAACTAAAGAAAGGAGATAAGAATATGAACTTCAACAACTTTACAATCAAAGCACAAGAAGCCGTGCAAGAGGCCGTGAACCTGGTACAGTCCAGGGGACAGCAGGCCATCGAGCCGGTGCACCTGCTGGCAAGCATCCTGAAGGTGGGCGAGAACATCGTCAACTTCATCTTCCAGAAGCTGGGCATGAACCCGCAACAGGTCGCACAGGTGCTGGACCGGCAAATAGACTCCCTGCCCAAAGTGTCGGGCGCCGAACCCTACCTCAGCCGCGAGTCGAATGAGGTATTGCAGAAAGCTATCGGCTACTCCAAGCAGATGGGCGACGAGTTCGTCTCGCTGGAACCCATGCTCCTGGCCATACTGACCGTCAAGAGCACCGCATCTACCATCCTGAAAGATGCCGGCATGACGGAAGACGAACTGCGCAAAGCCATCGAGGAACTGCGCAAGGGCGACAAAGTGACTTCCCAATCGAGCGAAGATACCTACCAGGCCCTGGAGAAATACGCCATCAACCTGAACGAAGCCGCGCGGAATGGCAAGCTGGACCCCGTCATCGGGCGTGACGACGAAATCCGCCGCGTGCTGCAAATCCTGAGCCGACGCACGAAGAACAACCCCATCCTGATAGGCGAGCCGGGCACGGGCAAGACTGCCATCGTCGAAGGACTGGCCCATCGAATCCTGCGGGGCGACGTGCCCGAGAACCTGAAGAACAAGCAGATATACTCGCTGGATATGGGTGCGCTGGTGGCAGGCGCGAAATACAAGGGTGAGTTCGAAGAAAGGTTGAAGGCCGTCATCAACGAAGTGAAGAAGTCCGAGGGTGACATCATCCTCTTCATCGACGAGATACACACCCTGGTGGGCGCCGGCAAGGGCGAAGGCGCCATGGACGCCGCCAACATCCTGAAACCGGCCTTGGCACGAGGCGAACTGCGCAGCATAGGCGCCACGACGTTGGACGAATACCAGAAGTACTTTGAGAAGGACAAAGCCTTGGAACGCAGGTTCCAGGTAGTCATGGTCAACGAACCGGACACAGCCAGCACCATCTCTATCCTGCGCGGGTTGAAGGAACGGTATGAAAACCACCACCACGTCCGCATCAAAGACGACGCCATCATCGCCGCCGTCGAACTGAGCAACCGCTACATCACCGACCGGTTCCTGCCGGACAAGGCCATCGACCTGATGGACGAGGCGGCAGCGAAGCTCCGCATGGAAGTGGACTCCGTGCCCGAGGAGTTGGACGAGATATCACGCAAAATCAAGCAACTGGAGATTGAGCGCGAAGCCATCAAACGCGAGAACGACACCCCGAAGTTAGAGCAGATAGCCAAAGAGTTGTCCGAACTGAAGGAGCAGGAAAACTCGTACAAGGCCAAGTGGCAAAGCGAAAAGACCCTGGTGAACAAGATTCAGCAGAACAAGGTAGAGATAGAACGCCTGAAGTTCGAGGCCGACAAGGCCGAACGCGAAGGCGACTACGGGCGGGTGGCCGAAATACGCTACGGCAAGCTCCAAGCCTTGAACAAGGAAATTGAGGAGACCCAGCAGAAGCTCCACCAGATGCAGGGCGACAAGGCCATGATTAAGGAAGAGGTGGACGCAGAGGACATTGCCGACGTCGTATCCCGCTGGACAGGCATCCCCGTCAGCAAGATGCTGCAAAGCGAACGCGAGAAGTTGCTCCACCTGGAAGACGAACTGCACAAGCGCGTCATCGGGCAGGAGGAAGCCATCGAGGCCGTGGCCGACGCCGTGCGCCGCAGCCGGGCCGGCCTGCAAGACCCCAAGCGGCCCATTGGCTCGTTCCTCTTCCTGGGCACTACGGGTGTCGGCAAGACGGAACTGGCCAAGGCATTGGCAGAGTTCCTCTTCGATGATGAGTCGATGATGACACGTATCGACATGAGCGAGTATCAGGAGAAGCATACTGTGTCACGTCTGATAGGAGCGCCTCCCGGATACGTGGGCTACGACGAAGGCGGCCAACTGACCGAGGCCGTGCGCCGCAAACCCTACTCGGTGGTCCTGTTCGACGAGATTGAGAAAGCGCATCCCGACGTGTTCAACATCCTCTTGCAGGTATTGGACGACGGCCGCCTGACGGATAATAAAGGCCGCACGGTGAACTTCAAGAACACCATCATCATCATGACCTCTAACATGGGCAGCCCCTATATACAGAGTCAGATGGAGAAGCTGAATGGCTCGAACAAGGCTCAGATTATCGAGGAGACCAAGCGTGAGGTGATGAACATGCTGAAGAAGACCATCCGGCCAGAGTTCCTCAACCGTATCGACGAGACCATCATGTTCCTGCCGCTGACGGAGAAGGAAATCAAGCAGATAGTCAACCTGCAAATAGGCAACGTGCAGAAGATGCTGGCCGAGAACGGCGTAGAGCTGAGGATGACGGACAATGCCGTAAACTTCCTGGCCCGTGCGGGCTACGACCCCGAATTTGGTGCCCGTCCCGTCAAGCGTGCCATCCAGCACTACATGCTGAACGACCTGTCGAAGAAACTCTTGGCGCAGGAGGTGGACCGCAACAAGCCCATCACGGTGGATGCCGACGCCGCAGGCAATGGACTGGTGTTCAGGAACTGACGACTGCTCCATACGTACATAAAAAAGAGTGCCTCCCCGAAAGGGGAAGCACTCTTTTTTTGTGCTCCTTGCATAGGGAGCCTTGGCAAGTACGGAGTCAGAACTCGCTGGTGAAATGGAACTTGATGTGCTTGAAGTCCATCTGCGCCATCTGAAGCACGTAGCCCGAATCGGCCAGGAATACGTCGCGCCCCTCGCGGTCGCGAGCCATGTACTGGTACTTGCGCTTCTTGAAGGCCTCTAACTCTGCGGGGTCATCGCTCTCTATCCAACAAGCCTTGTAGAGGCTGAGGGGTTCCCAGCGACAGGAAGCGTTGTACTCATTGAGCAGGCGATATTGGATGACCTCGAACTGTAGTTGTCCCACCGTGCCGATAATCTTGCGCCCGTTGAACTGGTTGACAAACAACTGGGCCACGCCTTCGTCCATCAGTTGGTCGATACCCTTGGCCAGTTGCTTCTGCTTCATGGGGTCAGCGTTCTCAATGTACTTGAACATCTCGGGTGAGAAACTGGGCAGGCCTCGGAAGTGCAGATGCTCGCCCTCAGTCAGGGTGTCACCTATTTTGAATGTGCCGTTGTCGGGCAGGCCGATGATGTCACCCGCCCAGGCCTCGTCAATGGTAGTCTTACGCTGAGCCATGAACTGCGTGGGACTGGAGAAACGCAGGGTCTTGTCGTGGCGCACGTGGTAATACGGTGCGTTACGCACGAACTTACCGGAGCACACTTTGCAGAAAGCCACGCACGAGCGGTGGTTGGGGTCGATATTGGCCGTAATTTTGAAGATGAAGCCGGTGAATTTGGGTTCTTCGGGCATCACCTCGCGCTCCTCGGCTTTGACGGGTCGGGGGCTGGGGGCTATCTCAACAAAGGTGTTGAGTAGTTCCTCCACACCGAAGTTGTTCAGGGCCGAGCCGAAGAACACGGGGGCGAGATGTCCGGCCAGGTAATCTTCCACGTTGAAGTCGGGGTAAACTCCCTCTATCAACTCCAGTTCGCCGCGCAGGCGGTCGGCCAAGTCCGTACCGATACGCTCGTCCAATTCAGCGGTGTGTATATCTACTTCCACCTTTTCCGTCACCACCTGCTTGGAAGGCTGGAAGAGGTTGAGGTTGTGTTCGTAGATGTTATAGACGCCTTTGAAGCGAATGCCGCTCTCGATGGGCCACGTCAGGGGGCGCACCTTAATGTGCAGTTCCTCCTCCAGTTCGTCCAGCAGGTCGAAGGGATCCTTGGCCTCGCGGTCCATCTTGTTGACGAAGATGATGACGGGCGTGTTCCTCATGCGACACACCTCCATCAGCTTGCGCGTCTGGGTCTCCACACCCTTGGCGCCGTCCACGACGATAATGACGCTGTCCACGGCAGTGAGCGTGCGGTAGGTATCCTCGGCAAAGTCCTGGTGACCCGGCGTGTCGAGGATGTTGATTTTGTATCCGTGGTAGTCGAACTCCATCACCGAGGTGGTAACCGATATGCCACGTTGCTTCTCAATGTCCATCCAGTCGGACGTGGCGGTCTTCTTAATCTTGTTGCTCTTTACCGCGCCGGCCACCTGTATCTGGCCTCCGAAGAGCAAGAGCTTCTCGGTGAGTGACGTCTTACCGGCGTCCGGGTGCGCGATGATGGCGAAGGTTCTTCTTCTTTCTATCTCTTGATTAGGCATATATTAATAAGGATTCAGTTTTCAATCAGTCGCTTCACGCATTCGGCAAGACTGGTTTCCCAATGGGGAATGCCGATGCCGTAGGTCTTCTTAATCTTCGTCTTATCCAGCACAGAGTAGTGCGGACGGGGTGCCTTGGCGGGATATTCGTCCGTATGCAGAGGCGACACCTGGCAGGTAGTGATGCCTGCCAAACGATGGATGGCCAGGGTGAAGTCGTACCACGAGCAGACGCCCTCGTTACTGAAATGGTAAATGCCGGGCACAATGCCTTGCTCTATGGCGGTATAGATGGCACGCGCCAAATCGCCTGCGTATGTCGGGGTACCAATTTGGTCGAACACTACGCCCAACGTACCACGTTCGCGCCCCAAGCGAATCATAGTTTTCACAAAGTTGTTGCCGAAAGTGGAATAGAGCCAAGCGGTACGGATAATCATAGCACGGGTGCAGCGGCTCATCACCTCCTGCTCGCCAGCCAGCTTGGTGCGCCCATAAACGGAATTGGGACAGGTGGGCGCCTCTTCGGTATAAGGGACATGGGCCGTACCGTCAAACACGTAATCCGTAGAGATTTGTACCAACGCCGCCCCGCATGACTCGGCGGCCTCGGCCAGGTATACGGGAGCGAGATGGTTTAGCTTGTCACACAATTCGGCATTGTCTTCCGCCTTGTCCACGGCGGTATAGGCGGCGCAGTTCACTATTACGTCAATGTGGTTGTCCTTCACGAAAGTCTTCACGGCCTCTGCATCGCAGATGTCCAGTTCCTGCACATCGGTGAAGAAATACGTATGCAAAGGATGTTCGGCGGAGAGCATCCGCATCTCATTGCCAAGTTGACCGTTGGCACCGGTTATCAAAATGTTCATAGTTCTCGTCAGTTATATGTCGTTTCGTTAATCGTCCCCATCTAGTTCTCCCGTCCTGTCCTTCTGGTAATAATTGGCTAACAAGGAGATAAAGTTGCTGATAGCCTTGATGGCCGTCCCGGTGGCAGGGGTAATCTCTTTTTTTTGGAGGCGGAGCAGCAACACGCCGTACAGAGCCTCGAAACACGTTTCCAATTCCGGTTCCTCTTTGTGCCCGTTCCGCTGGCGCAGTTCCACGATGAAAGGCAACGCCTTGAAGTAGGCCGCATTATAAAACGGATAACGCGTAGACGCCAGCAAGCGGACATGCAAATCGGTCAAGTCCAACAGGATGTTGCGGTTGATTTGCAGGTGCCCCTGCTCCGTCACTCCCTCAATGTGCATCATCTCCACCAGATTGCCGTACCATTCCTCCAAGGCAGAGCGGTCATCGGCCGGGAACTGGCTGACGACGTTCGCCCGTATTTTATCCATATCGCAACCATTGGCACGGATCAAGTCTTCCACTTGCCACATATATATAAGGTATTCCGCGATATTCTTTTCTTTTAATCCCTGTGCTATCTTCATTTCGTTCAGTAAAGCGATTCTCCCATCAACGTAAAAGCTAAACCCAACACGGCGACAACCGCCACGATGCTCCCAATAATGCGGTTCAGCATCCAGATGCCCCGCAGGTTAAACTGTTTCCGTACCTTGTTCACGAAGTAAGTAATCCCAAACCACCATGACAATGCTCCTAGGATAATGGCCACGTAGCCGATGATGCTCTCGGACACTAAAGCCCCGTTGCCCACGAAGGAGAAACGGGCAAACAAGCCGACAAAAAGGAATATGACCAAAGGATTAGAAAGCGTGACCAGAAAAGCCGTCACAAAGTTATGCAGATAGGTGCCTTTATTCCCCGAAGGTGGCCGGAGCGACCTGACCGGGTTGCTCCGAAAGGTATAAATGCCAAAAGCCAGCAAAAGGATACTTCCGAAAAGCTGAAGGTAGAATATGTTCTTATTGACATAATCGAACACGAAACTCATGCCATATCCCGTCAGCAAGGCATAGCAGATGTCGCTCAAGGAGGCTCCCACACCGGTGACGAACCCGTACCATCGTCCTTTGTTCAGTGTGCGCTGGATACACAGCACTCCTACCGGACCCAAGGGAGCAGACACTATCACGCCGATGATAAAACCTTTCCACAATATATCAAGTATGGTCTCTATCTGAATCATGGGTGCAAATATCGGATTTTTTTATGAGATGGAAACTATCTTCTGCCCTTTTTCCACCTCCGGAATGGCAAAAAACGCACAATCCCCAACAGGAATCCCTGCCATAAGAAACGAACAAGGAAGCAAAACTGTTTATAAGTGCAAAGTCGGGAGGGGAAAGTCAAAAACTATGTTATAAAACATATATTTTTAGGGGTAACTATTTGCAGATATCAAAAAAGCCCGTACCTTTGCAACGCAATTGGGAAATTGCTGAGTAATACATAAAACATTTTCATAGGTTAAAGATTTGGATTAATAGGTAATTAGGTAAAAAGGTAAAGATTAAAATGAGTTTTCAGTATTAGGTAATTGAAGTTTGTTTTTAAAGGTAAAGTAAAGATTGATTTTAGGTAACATTTGGATGTAAAAAAGAAAAGCCAATTTGGCTTTTCTTCAAGAGGCGAGGAGTTCGTGAGAACTAACTCGTTTTTTTGTGCCCGTACCTTTTCCCCGCCACCTCCTCACCACGTATAGTTCAGCCCAAAACCAAAGTTCTCATTCACCTGGAAATAAGAACCATTCTCGGCAGGAGCCACCCCGTCGTCAAACCGGCCATACACATAAAGTGTAGCAGACAAGTAACGGTTAAGAATAAATTTGAACGTGTTTTCCCATTCGATGCGCACCGTCATATAACTCGTCAGATAGTCGAAACGCGAGGTCATCGTGACAAATGAGAAGATGTTCCAAGTCAGGTTGGCCTTCAGTTGCGAGCCAAAGTCATGCTTGGTGGTCTTCCCTTCTTCCAAGCCAAAAGAGGTCTCATTGACATCCGAGTTAGCCACCAACTTCATGGCATAAGACAAGGGGGCTATGAAGACGGAAAGGTTCGCTTTCGGCTTATTCAATTTATAATCCATACCAATGCTCACCGTCCAGTCGGCCGGAGAAAGGAAAGACGAACTCATCGTCTGACTGTTGGCGCCATAGCCTTTACAGAACTGGGTCTTAAACTCGGTGGCGACCGTATAATACCAGTTGGCAATCGCCCGCAAACCGAGTTTGGAAGCGATGCGCATCTGGTCGTTGTTGATCAGATACTTGTGATACTGGTCGGAGGGGGCGGAGATAAATCCTAACTTAGCATCCAACAGGTTTTCCCACTGTACTTTCTCGCGGTCATTGTAGTTGGCATAGAGTTGTATGCTTCCCAGAAGAGAATGCGTGCTTTCGCCGCCGTTATACCAGTTGTCAGAAATGTGGTTTTGGGCGAATTGCAAGGAACCGTTCCCCCCGGTCGTCCACCAATTGGGCTTATGTATGATGACTTCGGGGTCTTCGCGCCGCACGTGTTTCATGCTTTCAGACTTGAAAAGCTTCAAGACCGAGGGGCGCGATTTTTCTTCTTTCTCGATGTCGTCACGAAAGACCGGGCGCGACTCCACCTGCTGTTCCGTCCGCACAATCAGCCCGGGACAGTCAACATAGGCAGAAAGCATGGCGCGGTCGACCGCCTCGGCCACCCGTTCCATGCGGGTATATGGCAACAAGTCGACCTGCAAAGGAGCGGCAGAAGGAGCGCGAAGGCTGTCGCCCCCGGTGAAATGCCATTGCAATTGCGAATAGCGGTCCATGGGGCGTTCATAGTATGTAAAAGGAATGAAGAGGCGGTAATAGTCGGGGTCGTGCTCGATATAACGCGCCGGGGCAGCCGAATCGTTGAGGTAGGACAAGACTCCCAGAAGTTTCTCATAAGCCACAGACACCGTATCTAGCCTGAAGGAATTGGAAGCCTTGCCAGGCTGAAGCTTCAAGACGAAATAATCCCGCAACAATGGCGATAAGGCCGGAGCACTGTCAACCGCAGGGAGCGTATCCAAGGCTATCGAATCGGAAACAGCCGCCAAGGTATCCGCAGTTGCGGCCTCTGCTCTCAACGTATCTGCTGGTTGAAGATGCAACGTATCCACCGGTTGAAGATGCAGCGTATCCAGCGATTGCAGATGCAATGTATCCGCCGGAGCTACACTTACCAACGTGTCGGGCGCTACGTCCAAGCTATCCATAACGGCTTGCGCATGGACTACCGGCGGCAACACAGCCCATAGCACGCATATTATCAGTTGTTTTGTTCTCATAAGTTTCCTGTATGTTTCTTTGTCTGGTGCAAATTTAGTTTAAATATATAAGTGTACGAGCAAAAAGGAGTGATTATTTACTGCCCGGACGAAGATTTAGTATCCTCTTCCGGCCCCGCCGGTACTTGCGAAGAAGTACCGGAGTACTTGTGAAGAAGCGCCGGAGTATTTGCGAAGAAGCACCGGAGTACTTGCGAAGAAGCACCGGAGTACTTGCGAAGAAGCACCGGAGTACTTGCAAAGAAAATGTTCCGCAAAACGTAGGCTCTTCCTCTTTTTTTTCCTACTTTTGCACCTTGAATTGAAGAACTGATATTTAAAAGACTATAACAGTGGGAGAAACAAAGTACATTTTCGTCACCGGCGGAGTGGCCTCCTCCTTAGGAAAAGGCATCATCTCCTCCTCCATCGGCAAATTGCTTCAGGCAAGAGGTTATAAAGTAACCATCCAAAAGTTCGACCCGTACATCAACATCGACCCGGGCACGCTGAACCCTTATGAGCACGGCGAGTGCTACGTCACCGTAGACGGCCACGAGGCCGACCTTGACTTGGGGCACTACGAACGCTTTTTGGGCATACAGACCACTAAAGCCAACAACATCACCACCGGCCGCATCTACAAAAGCGTCATCGACAAGGAACGCCGGGGCGACTACCTGGGCAAGACCATACAAATCATCCCACACATCACCGACGAAATCAAACGGAACGTCAAGATGCTGGGTAACAAATACAAGTTCGACTTCGTCATCACCGAGATAGGCGGGACAGTGGGCGACATCGAATCACTGCCCTACCTGGAAAGCATCCGCCAACTCAAATGGGAGTTGGGACGTGACGCCTTGTGCGTGCACCTGACCTACGTGCCTTACCTGGCCGCCGCCGGCGAACTGAAAACGAAACCCACGCAACACTCCGTCAAGGAACTGCAGAGCGCTGGCATCCAGCCGGACGTCCTGGTACTCCGCACCGAGCACAACCTCAACGCCAACCTGCGCAAGAAGGTAGCACAGTTCTGCAACGTGGACGAAGAAGCCGTCGTGCAGAGCATCGACGCGCCCACCATCTACGAAGTGCCCATCCTGATGCAGGAGCAAAAGCTGGACGCCACCATCCTGAAGAAGATGGGCCTGCCCGTGGGCGACACGCCGGGATTGGGACCGTGGCGCTCGTTCCTGGAACGTCGCCACAAGGCCGAGAACACCCCTCCCCTGCACATCGCCCTGGTGGGGAAATACGACTTGCAGGATGCCTACAAATCCATCCGTGAAGCCCTCTCGCAAGCCGGCACCTACAACGACCGCAAGGTGAAAGTGGACTTTGTCAACAGCGAGAAGCTGACCGATGACAACGTGGCCGAAGCTCTGAAAGGCATGGCCGGCGTACTCATAGGCCCGGGCTTCGGAGAGCGCGGCATCCCCGGAAAGCTGGTGGCAGCCAAGTATGCCAGGGAGCATGACATACCCACCTTCGGCATCTGCCTGGGCATGCAATGCATGGCCATCGAGTTCGCAAGGGACGTGCTGGGGCTGGCCGACGCCAACAGCCGGGAGATGGACGAGAAAACCCCGCACAACGTCATCGACATCATGGAAGAGCAGAAGTCCATCACCAACATGGGCGGCACCATGCGCCTGGGCGCCTACGAATGCATCCTCCAGAAGGGGAGCAAGGCTTACGAGGCATACGGCACGGAACACATCCAGGAGCGCCACCGCCACCGCTACGAGTTCAACAACCACTACAAGGAGGCATACGAAGCCGCAGGCATGAAGTGCGTGGGCATCAACCCGGAATCGGACCTGGTGGAAGTGGTGGAAGTGCCGGCGCTGAAGTGGTACATCGGCACGCAGTTCCACCCGGAATACAGCAGCACGGTGCTCCACCCGCATCCGCTGTTCCTGTCCTTCGTCAAGGCAGCCATCGAGAATGAACAGAAGTAAACATACACATTATTTATATATACATCCTATTTAAGCATACGTTCCAATGGACAAAAACACCATTACCGGGCTGGTGCTGATCGGCATCTTGCTGGTGGGGTTCAGCATCCTGAGCCGCCCCAGCCAAGAGCAGCTGGAAGCCCAGCAACATTACTATGACTCCATAGCCCAGGCGCAGCAGCGCGAAGCCGAACTCCAGGCCAAGGCCGAGGCCGCCCTGGCCAACGAGCGGGCCGCACGAAGAGATTCGTCCGCCTTGTTCTTCACCGCCATGCACGGGTCCGACTCGTTGGTGACGATTGAGAACAACGTCGCCAGCCTGACCCTCAGCACCAAGGGAGGGACCATCTACCAGTCCGTCCTGAAGGAATACATGGAGCAAGACAAGGTGACGCCCCTGACACTCTTTCGCGGGGGAGACGCGGAGATGAACTTCCTTTTCTACAACCGCGAGGAAATCATACAGACCAAGGATTATTACTTCACCCCGGTGGAGCAGACGGACAGCACCGTCACCATGCGCCTCCAGGCCGACAGCGCGAGCTACATCGACTTCCGCTATGCCATGCATCCGGACAACTACCTGGTGGACTTCACCATCCAGGCCGTGGGCATGGACGGCAAGCTGGCAGCCACCAACCGTCACGTGGACATCGAATGGAGCGAACGGGCGCGCCAACTGGAGAAAGGATTCACTTATGAAAATCGCTTGGCTGACCTGACCTACAAGATAGACGGCGAAGGCTCGGACTACCTCTCCGCCCACGAAAACGACAAGGAAGAGATTGCCGAGACGCTCAACTGGGTGGCATTCAAGAACCAGTTCTTCTCCGCCGTCATGCTGAGCGAGGCCGGATTCCAGAAGGCCAAGCTGGAGTCGAAGCTGGACCAGAAAGACAGCGGGTACATCAAGGATTACAGCGCAGAGATAAATACGGCCTTCGACCCCACCGGAGCGGAGCCTACCCGCCTCTACCTCTACTTCGGCCCCAACCACTACAAGACGCTGACCGCCCTGGACAAGGGACGCGACAAGGACTGGGAACTGAACCGCCTGGTCTACCTCGGTTGGCCGCTCTTCCGCTGGATTAACAAGTGGATCATCATCAATCTCTTCGACTGGCTGTCCGCCCTGGGGCTGAGCATGGGCGTGGTGCTGCTATTCCTGACCATCATCGTCAAGGCAGCCGTCTTCCCCGCCACATGGAAGACCTACCTGTCCTCCGCCAAGATGCGCGTGCTGAAGCCGAAGATAGACGAAATCAACAAGAAGTATCCCAAGCAAGAGGACGCCATGAAGAAGCAGCAGGAAATCATGGGCGTCTACAGCCAATACGGTGTCAGCCCCATGGGCGGGTGCCTGCCGATGCTGATACAGTTCCCCATCTTCATCGCGCTGTTCATGTTCATTCCGAGCGCCATCGAGCTTCGCCAGCAGAGTTTCCTGTGGGCGGACGACCTCTCGACGTATGACGCCATCATCAACTTCCCGTTCCACATCCCGTTCATGGGCAGCCACCTCAGCCTCTTTTGCCTGCTGATGACGGTGACGAACATCCTGAACGCCAAGTTCATGATGCAGCAGCAAGACACGGGCGCCAACCCGCAGATGGCGGCCATGAAGTGGATGCAGTACCTGATGCCCGTCATGTTCCTCTTCATTCTGAACGACTATCCGTCGGGCCTGAACTACTACTACTTCATCTCGACCCTCATCAGCGTGGTGACCACCATCATCTTGCGCCGGACGACGAACGAAGAGAAGCTGCTGGACCAGTTGGAAGCCAACAAGAAAGACCCGCGACAGATGCGCAAGACGGGCTTTGCCGCCCGCCTGGAGGCCATGCAGAAGCAGGCCGAAGAGATGCAGCGGCAACGCCTGGAGCAGGAGAAACGGCGCGGGAGATGATGTAACACAATTTCATGGCAGGGATGCCGCTCGCAACATCCTGATAATCAACAACGACGAGTGTACCTATATCAGACGGCGTTTGATCCCGCATCAAACGCCGTCTGATGTCACATCGGACGGCGTCTGATTCCACATCAAACGCCGTCCGATGCCGGGAAGCCCTACTCGTCAACAATAATTACCCACTTTTTACCCGCTTACACATGCAAACAAGAATGTACACCAACCGCGAGATTTGGCACATCGCCTACCCCATCCTCATCAGCCTCATCATGGAGCAGATGATAGGCATGACGGACACTGCCTTCCTGGGACGCGTGGGCGAAGTCGAACTCGGGGCGTCGGCCATTGCCGGCGTGTTCTACATGGTCATCTTCATGGTGGCCTTCGGGTTCAGCATCGGCACGCAGATACTCATCGCCCGGCGCAACGGCGAGGAGAACTACCGCGAGATAGGTCGCTTGTTCTACCACGGCATCTACTTCCAGACATGCTTAGCGGCCGTGATGTTCCTGCTCAGCTACTTCCTCTCGCCCCTCATCCTGGAGCGCATCATCTCGTCGCCCGCCGTGTGCCGCGCCGCCGAGGACTACCTGCACTGGCGCGTGTTCGGCGCCTTCTTCTCGTTCAACGCCGTCATCTTCCGCGCCTACTTCCTGGGCACGGTGCAGACGCGAACGCTGACGCTGAACTCCATCGTGATGGTGCTGAGCAACGTGGTGTTCAACTACATCCTTATTTTCGGCAACTTCGGCTTCCCGGCACTGGGCATCGCGGGCGCCGCCATCGGCTCGTCGCTGGCCGAGGGCGTGTCGCTCCTCTTCTTCATCGTCTACACCCGGCGGCACGTAGATATGCGGAAATACGGGCTGGACAGCATCCCCCGCTGCCAGGCCGGCGTGCTGCGGCGGATGCTGAATGTGTCGCTTTGGACGATGATTCAGAACTTCTTCTCGCTGGGGACGTGGTTCCTCTTCTTCCTCTACATCGAGCACCTGGGCGAACGTGCCCTGGCCGTCACCAACATCGTGCGCAGCGCCTCGGGCATCCTCTTCATGGTCATGATGGCCTTCGCCTCCACCTGCGGCTCGCTGACCAGCAACCTCATCGGGCGGGGACACGCCGATGCCGTGCCGGGGCTTATCCGCCAGCACACGCGCCTGGCCTACCTCTTCGTGCTGCCCCTGGCCCTGCTGTTCGCCGTCTTCCCCCACCTCATCCTCGGCGTCTATACCGACATGCCCGACCTGCGCGCCGCTGCCGTGCCCTCGCTGTGGATGATGTGCGCCACCTACCTCGTGCTCGTGCCCGCCAACGTCTACTTCCAGTCCGTCTCCGGCACGGGCAACACCCGCACGGCCCTCGCCCTCGAACTGAGCAGCCTGGCCATCTACACCGCCTACATCACGTGGACCATCCTCTACCTGCGCCTCGACGTGGCCCTCTGTTGGAGCGCCGACATCGTCTACGGTGTGTTCATCCTCCTGTTCTGCTGGCTCTACATCCGCCGGGGCCGCTGGGCAGGCAAGCAAATCTGACGCCCGCAAAGACGCACGGAGCGCAGGCGCCGCCGGCCGCCCTCCCCGCCAAGGGGGCTTCCCGCAGACGCCTGCGCTCCGTGTTCTTACACGTCCCGTGCCTCAGCGGCGGCGGAACGATTCCCGGTAAGCCTTATACTGCTCGTCGGTCATAATCTTCTGGAGGCTCTTGTCGTAAGACTCCCAGGCGGCTCTATGCTTCTCGAAAGCCTCCTGCCGCTCGGCCTTGCGCTTCGCCAATTCCTCTTCCGACAGGGGCGGGCGGCGCTCCCCCTCCACGAAGGGACAGTCGGGAGCCGGGCGCCCGTCCACGCCGCAGCAAGGGTCGGCCGGACGGCACGGTGCCCCGCAACAGCCATCGCGGTAGTGCGCCGGACGGCGGTGGTGGTGGCGGCCTGCCCAACGGCGGTCACCGTCGGGACGCAGCCCGGGACGGCGGAAAGCGGGAACGTCGCCCCGGCTGCGCAGCCATTCGAGGTTGGCTTCCGCCAGCTTCTCCACCTGCTTCTCGTCCAGGTCATACTTCTCTGCCATGTCCAGGGCCATCATCTCGGCACGCAGTTTCAACTTCTCTTCCGAATAATCGCGGCCTTTCTCTTGGGCCGACACGCTTCCGACGGCAGCAAAGATAGCCGCCAGGAGGCATACCACAGTCAGTTTCATTGTCTTCATACGTCAGTCATTTAGTTAAACCTTACGACTCTTTTGACGCATGGGCAAATAAAAAGTTTAAGCCCCGCCTCCGGCTTTAACATTAAATTAGTAATTTCGCAGGCGGAAAGCGACGCCTTCCCCGAACCGGAACAGCGTGTTTCCCCGGCTGGAACAAAGAGTTTCCCCCACTGGAACAAAGAGTTTCCCCGGCGGAAACCAAATGTTCCACCGCACTGGAACCAAGTGTTTCGCCAAGGGGGCAAAGGCCGAAACCGTATAGAGTAATTTAATAAACAGAATATGAAACTATTAAACCTTATGACTATGTCAGCCATACTTTTGGCAACGGCCTCCTGCGGCGGAGGCAAGGAAACAGCCCCGGACGCGAAGGCGGCGGATAGCCTCCTCATCCAGCGGTCGGATATCCGCATTGAGAACCATCGCCTGACGCCCGAAGCCCTCTGGGCCATGGGACGCATTGGCGGCGTTGCCGTGTCGCCCGACGCGGAGAAGGTGGCCTACACCGTGAGCTACTACAGCGTCCCCCAAAACAAGAGTAACACGGAAATCTTCCTCATGAACGCCGACGGCAGCGCCAACACCCAGCTGACCCGCGACGAATGGCAACAGAACCAGCCCGCCTGGATCAAAGACAGCAAGAAGCTGGCCTACCTGAGCAACGAGAGCGGCACGAGCCAGGTGTGGGAAATGAACCCCGACGGCACCGGACGCCGCCAACTGACCGACTACGCAGGCGGCATCGACGGATTCTCCTTCAGCCCCGACGGGCGGAAGCTGCTCTTCATCTCGCAGGTGAAGACGGTGAAGAGCACCGCCGAGAAATACCCCGACCTGCCACAGACCAGCGGCATCATCGTGGACAGCCTGATGTACAAGCATTGGGACGAGTGGGTGACCACCGCCCCGCATCCCTTCGTGGCCGACTTCGACGGCGAGGGAATCAGCAACGTCAAAGACATCTTGGAAGGCCAGCCCTACGAAAGCCCGATGAAACCCTTCGGCGGCATCGAACAACTGGCGTGGAGCCCGGCGTCGGACAAAATCGCCTACACCTGCCGCAAGAAGACAGGAAAGGCCTACGCCACCTCCACCGACTCGGACATCTACCTCTACGACCTGAAGGCGGACAGCACCATCAACCTCTGCAAGGACCCGGAGGTAAAAGCGATAGTGCCCGTAAAGATACAGAAAGCATTGGCCGGGGAACCCGTCATAAACGCCTTCGGTTCCTCGCCCCTTGGAGACAAGAACATGGGCTACGATGTCAACCCGCAGTTCTCGCCCGACGGGCGCCACATCGCCTGGCAGAGCATGGCCCGCGACGGCTACGAGAGCGACCTGAACCGCCTCTACGTCCTCGACCTGGAGAAGAAGGAGAAGTTCTGCGCCAGCGGCAGCTTCGACACCAACGTGGACAGCTACGTCTGGGCGTCGGACTCCGCGTTCTACCTCACCGCCACGTGGCACGGCACCACGCAAATCTACTCCCTCGGCCTCAACGACTGGAAAGAAGGGGCTCCATCGCCCTTTGCGGCAAGAACCTTATCGCCACACGCCACTCGATGAGCCAGGCCGACGAAATCTACATCGTGGCTCCCGGCACCGCCGCCAAGAACCAGGCCGCCACCAGCCGCCAGCTGACGCACGAAAACCAACACATCTACGACCAACTGGAGATGGGCCGCGTGGAAGAGCGTTGGATAAAGACCACGGACCAGAAGGACATGCTCGTCTGGGTCATCTATCCCCCGCAGTTCGACCCTAAGAAGAAGTATCCCACCCTGCTCTATTGCGAAGGCGGCCCGCAAAGCCCCCTCAGCCAGTTCTGGAGCTTCCGCTGGAACTTCCAAATCATGGCGGCCAACGACTACATCGTCGTAGCCCCCTGCCGTCGCGGCATGCCCGGCTTCGGCACGGAGTGGAACGAAGCCATTAGCGGCGACTATGGCGGCCAGTGCATGAAGGACTACCTGACGGCCATCGACGAAGTGGCCAAGGAACCGTTCGTCGACAAAGACCACCTGGGCTGCGTGGGCGCCAGCTTCGGCGGCTTCTCCGTCTACTGGCTGGCCGGGCACCACGAGGGACGCTTCAAGGCCTTCATCGCGCATGATGGCATCTTCAACATGGAGATGCAGTACCTGGAAACCGAGGAGAAATGGTTTGCCAACTGGGACATGGGCGGCGCCTATTGGGCCAAGGAGAACGAAACGGCCCAGCGCACCTTCGCCAACTCGCCCCACCGCTTCGTGGACCGCTGGGACACGCCCATCCTCTGCATCCACGGCGAGAAGGACTACCGCATCCTGGCCAACCAGGCCATGGCCGCCTTCGACGCCGCCCAACTGCGCGGCATCCCCTCGCGGCTGCTTATCTTCCCCGACGAGAATCACTGGGTGCTCCGCCCGCAGAACGGCGTGCTCTGGCAGCGGACGTTCTTCGCCTGGCTGGACCGCTGGCTGAAGCCTGCCAAGGCAGGGGGGCATACCCCCCCATACCCTGGGGGGCATACTCCCCCATACCCTGGGGAGCATGCTCCCCCGTACCCCAGGGGGCATACCCCCCCCGCCTCCGGATAATTATGTTATAAAACAACATGCCCGCAAGGACAGCGAACCAAGAATTTCGCTAACTTGCGGGCATGTTTCATTTAAAGCCGTAAAGACTATGATTATCGGAATACCCCAAGAAATCAAGAACAACGAAAGCCGCGTGGGCATGACGCCGGCGGGAGTCATCGAACTGGTCAAAAGAGGACACCAAGTCTACGTGCAGCACGAAGCCGGCCTACGCAGCGGCTTCCCGGACGAAGACTACACGGCCGTGGGCGCCCAGATTCTGCCCACCATCGACGATATCTACGCCCAGGCCGAACTGATTGTGAAGGTCAAGGAACCCATCGAGCCGGAATACAAGCTGATCCGCCCCGGCCAGGTGCTTTTCACCTACTTCCACCTGGCGGCAGACCGCGCCCTGACCGAAGCCATGCTCAAGAGCGGGGCCACGTGCATCGCCTATGAGACCGTGGAACGCGTCGACGGCTCCCTACCCTTGCTCATCCCCATGAGCGAAGTCGCCGGCCGCATGTCCATACAAGAAGGGGCACGCTTCCTCGAACGCCCCCAAGGCGGGAAAGGCATCCTGCTCGGCGGCGTCCCGGGCGTCCGGCCCGCACGGGTGCTGATACTGGGCGGAGGCACCGTCGGGACAAACGCGGCCTGGATGGCAGCCGGCCTGGGTGCCGACGTGACCATCGCCGACATCAACCTCGACCGCCTGCGCTACCTCAGCGAAGTGATGCCGAAGAACGTAAAGACGCTCTACTCCACCCACCACAACCTGTGCGAAGAACTGCCGGCCACAGACCTTGTCATCGGCTCCGTGCTCATCCCCGGCGACAAGGCGCCGCACCTCATCACCCGCGACATGCTCCGCCTGATGCAGCCCGGCACGGTGATGGTCGACGTCGCCATCGACCAAGGCGGCTGCTTCGAGACCTCGCACCCGACCACGCACAGCGACCCCGTCTACACCGTCGACGGCATCACGCACTACGCCGTGGCAAACATCCCCGGCGCCGTTCCCCACACCTCGACGCTGGCCCTGACGAACGCCACCCTGCCCTACGTCCTGGCCATCGCCGACAAAGGCTGGGAAGAAGCCTGCCACGACGACCTGGCACTGATGCGCGGCATCAACATCACGGAAGGCCAGGTGTGCCACAAGGCCGTGGCCGAACTCTTCGGGATGGAATACTCACCCTGGTATTGAACTCACGCAAACAGATAAACGTGCCAAAACGGCAAGAGGCTTGGAAGGAACCTCCTTCCAAGCCTCTCGTCCCTAATGGGCAGTGTGGTGCGATGCTACTTGTTCAAGATGAAGACCGCAAAGCTCTTGGGAGCCATCTCAACCTGCAACGACTGCCCCGACACGCTCAGCGTCTCCTCGCGGGGCACGATGGTTTCCGGCTCGTCCAGCGTGTTGTCCGCATAGAGGTCCGCAGACTGCAGGCGGATACAACGCCCGGAAACCAACTGCTCCTTCCGCCCCATCCCCTTCAGCAGGATGTCAATGGTCTGCGCCCGGTCGGACGTATTGGCCACCTTCACAATCACCGCATCCGTCGGCTCGTCATAGACAGCGCTGGCAAACAACCCATCCTGCCCCTCGGCACCGGTGACGGGCTTCCCGTCCATCGTCAGCGGCAACACGTTCGTGCCCTTGTTCAGCGAATACAACTGCTGCACATAGTAACTGGCCGTACGCATCGAACGCAGGTTGTCATACCAAATCAAGTCCGGACGCCATTGCCACCCTTCGACGTGGGCAAAGAGCGGCGCATACGTGGCCATCCGCACCACGTCGGCATTCCTTTCCAGTCCCGTCATGAAGGCAGCCTCAAGCAGGGAAGCATTGAAATGGTTCCACTTCCGGCCCACTCCGTGGCAGGCATATTCACCGGCAAAGACCTTGGGGCCTTTCTTCCGGTCGTAATTGTCATAGCGGGCAGCCTGGGTCAGGAAGAATGTCTCCGGGCAATAGTAATGCTCGTCCACCAAGTCCACCTCCAACTCACGCATCTGCCCCCACAGGTAGTCGAAGTCTTTCCCCTCCGCATAGGGGCCGGAACTGCCGATAACCTGTATCTCCGGATGCGCCTTGCGCAAGGCCTCGACGAAGGGGCGCAAACGCACGGGATACTCCTCGCCCCACTGCTCGTTGCCGATGCCGATGAACTTCAGCCCGAACGGAGCCGGATGGCCCATCTCTGCACGTACCTTGCCCCAAGGGGTGTCCGTCCCACCGTTGGCAAACTCTATCAAATCGAGGGCGTCTTGGATGTAAGAATCAAGTTGGTCTACCGGCTGGTGTGCACCCGGGTCATTGTTCTGGAACTGGCAGGCCAATCCGCAACTCAAGACCGGGAGAGGCTCCGCCCCAATCTCCTCCGACAGCAGGAAAAACTCATAGAACCCCAGGCCATAGCTCTGGTAATAGTCGGGGAACAGGCGGTTTGGGAACGAATATTGCCACCGGCTCTCGTTCAGAGGCCGGTTCTCCACAGGGCCTACGGAGTTCTTCCACTGGTACCGCGTAGCCAAGTCCGCGCCTTCCACGATACATCCTCCGGGAAAACGGAATACACCGGGCTTCAAATCGGCCAACGCCTGCGCCAAGTCCTTGCGCATACCGTTCTCATGCCCCTTCCACGTATCCACAGGGAATAAGGAGACATGCTCCAGGTCGACCGTATGGGGCGATGCCAGGAAGATGCGTAGTTTGGCTTTCTCCTGCGTCTCGGTGGGTTTCAAGATGACCTGGTACTTCTTCCATTCGTTCGATGTGACAGTCAATTCCTGCGTGGCAAAGGCCTGGTTTTCGCCCATCGAGGCCGTGTTGACCAGTTCAATCCGCAGGCGGGCACCGGCATCTCCTTCCGGCACCCTTGCCCATACGGAGAAACGGTATTCCTCCCCTTCACGGACACCAATGCCGAAGAAGCCTTCGTTGTCCAACCCCGTCTGCTTGGCAGGATGCCCCGCCGGACTCAGACGGACATAATGGGGATTCCTCTCAAATGGCCCATCGTCCTTCACGTCCACACGACCGAACGTATTCCACCCCATCAGTGCTTGGGGAAACTCGAAAGAACGGTTCTTGACCAACTCGGCATACAAGCCCCCGTCGGCAGCAAAGTTAATATCCTCGAAAAAGATGCCATACATCGTGGGTTGTATCTCCGCACCCGGCTTCTTGGTTTGTACTACGAACTCATGCGTCTGCGACTGCATAGTCAATGTGGCGCTTGCCATCAAAGCAAGCATCCATCCTCTTCTTTTCATACTCTTCATGGTGTATCAATTTAAATAAAGTAATAAAGTCTTGTATCCTATAAGACCCCCTTCGAAGTAGGCAGTTCAAAACGGTAGACGTCCCTCCGGACAGCCATCTTCAGGGCACGCGCCAATGCTTTAAAGATGCCCTCTATCTTATGGTGTTCGTTACAGCCTTCGGCCTTGATGTGCAGATTCATGCGCGCCGCATCGCTCAGCGACTTGAAGAAGTGCATGAACATTTCCGTGGGCATTTCTCCGATACGTTCGCGCAGGAAGTCGGCCTGCCACACCAGCCACGGTCTTCCTCCGAAATCCAGGCATACTTGGCAGAGGCAATCGTCCATCGTCACCGAATAGCCATAACGTTCAATGCCACGCTTGCTCCCGAGGGCTTGGTAGAGGCACTCGCCCAAAGCCAACGCCGTATCCTCTATCGTATGGTGTTCGTCCACTTCCAAGTCCCCTTTCACCGACACTTCAAGATCCATGCCCCCATGCTTCGCTATCTGCTCCAGCATATGGTCAAAGAACCCGAGGCCCGTATGTATCCGGCATTCTCCGTGCCCATCAACGTCCAGGACGATATGCACATCCGTTTCCTTGGTTGTCCTTCTGACTTCGGCTCGGCGTTCCCCAGCAAAGAGGAACTCAGCCACGAGATCCCAGTCTTTGCTGGCCAATACACAGGCATTTTCCAGTCGTTCCTTCCCCTCCAGACACGTCTTATCATTCTGCAACAGGATAGCCTTGCACCCCAGGTTGCAGGCCAACTCCACATCCGTCGGACGGTCACCGATGACATAACTTTGCGCCAAATCATAGTCGGGATTGCCGATGTACTTCGTCAGCATCCCCGTGCGCGGCTTGCGGGTAGGGGCGTTATCCTGAGGCATACTCCGGTCGATGCAGATGTCGTCAAAGCAGATGCCTTCACCCGCCAGCGTTTTCAGCATCAGGTTGTGGGCAGGCCAGAAAGTTTCCTCTGGAAAAGATGGAGTGCCTAACCCGTCTTGGTTAGTGACCATCACAAACTCATAGTCGAGCTTGGTGCGGATAAACCACAGGTTCCGCATGACCTTAGGGTAGAACTCCAACTTCTCCAGCGAGTCCAGTTGATAATCCACGGGCGGCTCGATGACCAGTGTCCCGTCGCGGTCAATGAATAATACTTTCTTCTTCATCTGCTTAACCTATATACTGCTTCAGAGCATTTACCAATGTTTCATTCTCCATCTTCGTGCCGACCGTAATGCGCAGGCAGTTCCCGCAGAGGGATACTGTATGGCGGTTTCGCACAATGATGCCCTCGCCCACCAAGTAATTGTATATATGCACGGCATCCGTCACTTTGACCAAGAAGAAATTAGCATTGGAGGGGAAAACCTGTTCCACGCAAGGGAGAGTACGGAAAACTTTCTCCAGATGATTGCGTTCATCCTTGAGCATGGTCACCCAACGCTCTATCTCATAATATCGGTGCAACATCTCCATAGCCTGTTGTTGGGTCAATTGGTTCACATTATAGGGATACTTAATCTTGGTGAGCAAGCCGACAATATCCTTCGAAGCAAAGGCCATGCCCAGGCGGATGGCCGCACATCCCCATGCCTTGGAGAAAGTCTGGAGGACGATGAGGTTGGGGAACTCATTCAAACGGGTCAAGAACGAAGGTTGTTCGGAAAAGTCGTTATAAGCCTCGTCCAGCACCACCAATCCTTCGAAACGCCGGAGCAACCGTTCTATCTCGGAAGAGTCGAGGTCATTGCCCGTAGGATTGTTAGGCGAACAGAGAAAGATAAGCTTAGTGTGCGCGTCCGCAGCCTCCAAAAGTTTGTCGGCCGAGAATTGGAAATGTTCATCCAGCAAAACCTTGCGGTACTCCACTTCGTTGATTTCGGCGCATACCTGGTACATGCCATAGGTAGGGTCTATGGCTACGACATTATCCTGGCGAGGTTCGCAGAAAGCACGGAAGACCAAATCAATGGCTTCGTCACTCCCATTCCCCAGGAAGATATGTTCGGATGCAACGCCCTTCAGTTTAGAGAGATTCTTCTTCAATTCCACTTGCAAGGGATCCGGATAACGGTTGTGGGGGCCATTATAGGGGTTCTCATTGGCGTCGAGGAAAACAGAAGCCTCTACGCCTTTGTATTCGTCGCGGGCCGAGGAATAGGGCTTTAAGGCCCAGATGTTGGGGCGCGTCAGTTCTTGTAATGTTTTCATAAGTCTGTATTTAAACTTTGCATTCTGATGGTTACGGCATTGCGGTGTGCCTCCAAATGTTCATTGGCAGCCATTTCCTGTATGGCAGGCCCTATGCGGCGCAAGCCTTCGGGCGTAATTTCCTGGAAAGTTATCTTGCGGATAAAGCTATCGAGGCTTACCCCGCTATAAGCCCGGGCATATCCATTGGTGGGCAAGGTGTGGTTGGTGCCCGAAGCATAATCGCCTGCGCTCTCCGTGGAGTACGGCCCTAAGAAGACGGAACCGGCATTGATGATATACTTTGCGATGCGTGCATAATCCTCTGCCTGGATGATGAGATGCTCGGGCGCGTAGTTGTTAACCAATTCGACAGCCTCGTCCATATCCTTTGCCACAATGAGTTTGCTGTTCTCCAACGAACGGGCGGCAATGTCACGCCTGGGCAGGAGGGGCAACTGTCGACCGATTTCCTCCACTACGGCCTGGCGCAAGGGTATAGAAGTAGTCACCAGTATGGCTTGGCTGTCTATGCCATGTTCAGCTTGGCTCAGGAGGTCGGCGGCCACAAAATCGGGTCGTGCGTCCCCATCGGCCAGGACGGCCACCTCGGAGGGGCCGGCGGGCATATCGATAGCCACATCGCGAAGGCTGACCAACTGCTTGGCGGCAGTGACATACTGGTTGCCCGGGCCAAATATCTTATATACCTTTGGAACGCTTTGCGTGCCGTAAGCCATGGCTCCGATGGCCTGCACTCCACCCGCTTTGAATATGCGGCTTACCCCGGCCACGTGGGCGGCATAGAGTACGGCAGGGTTGACGCGGCCGTCCTTACCCGGCGGGGTACAAAGGACGATTTCGCGGCATCCGGCAATGCGGGCGGGAATGGCCAGCATAAGCACGGTGGAAAACAGGGGGGCGGTGCCTCCGGGCACGTATAAACCGACACGCTCGATAGGGACAGCCTTTTGCCAACAGGCCACTCCCGGTTGCGTCTGGGCGTGACATCCGGCGAAGCGTTGGGCCTCATGGAATGCACGGATATTGCCGGCGGCCAAGTGTATGGCCTCTTTCAAGGCATCGGAGACCTGGGCTTCGGCCTCGTCCATTTCTTCCGGGGTGACGGGAAGAGAAGAAAGAGAGGCGTGGTCGAATTGACGTTCATACTCCAATACGGCTTTGTCGCCCTCTGCCTGCACATGGGACAATATGTCCCGCACGGTATCAAACAGGCTTTCTATATTCATCACAGGGCGTCGCAGCAATTCCGCCCACTGGGAACGGGATGGATAATCTATCTGTATCATGATTCTGGATTCTGCTATATCATTATTATATAATCATCTTTTCGATGGGCAACACGAGTATGCCCTGTGCCCCGAGGGCTTTCAGTTTGCCGATGATGTCCCAGAAACATTTCTCATCGAGCACAGTGTGTACAGAACACCAACCCTCCTGGGCCAGGGGCATGACGGTGGGACTTTTCATGCCGGGCAGGACGGAGACAATTTGCTCCAACTTGTCTTTGGGGGCATTCATGAGGACGTATTTCTTATCTTCGGCCATCTTCACAGCATCCATCCGGAACAGTAATTCGCGGAGAATCTCCTGCTTGCGGGGCGAGAGGGCCTTATTGCCAATAAGCAGGGCTTCGGACTTCATGACCACTTCGACCTCCTTCAGGCTATTGCTGACCAGGGTCGAACCTGAACTGACAATATCGAAAATGGCATCGGAGAGGCCAATGCCGGGCGAGACCTCCACCGAGCCAGTGATGACATGGACCTCTGCTTTGACCCCGCGCTCACGCAGGTAGTTGGAGAGGATGTTGGGATAAGAGGTAGCAATCTTCCGTCCCCCGAACCATCCGATGCCGGTGTAGTCCACATCCTTGGGGACAGCAAGAGAGAGGCGGCATTTGCTAAATCCTAAGCGCTTCACAATCTCCGCATCTTCGCCCTTCTCCACATACTCATTCTCCCCTACTATGCCGATGTCGGACACGCCGGTTGCCACCGACTGGGGTATGTCGTCATCCCGGAGGAAGAGCACCTCCAGGGGGAAGTTGGTCGATTGTACCAGCAAGGTACGTTTGGTCGGACTCAGTTTGATATCCGCTTCGTTCAGGAAGGACATGGTTTCATCGTAGAGTCGTCCTTTGGCTTGTACAGCAATTCGTAGCATAATTCTGATATTTAGTTGTTCCAATTCCGTTTATAAAAAAAGCGCAGAAGCGAGACTGTCCGTCCTGTGTCGGCAAGCCTCGCTTCTTTGTCAGTATTTGATTATATACAGCTCCATCGCCCACCGAGTTCATATGCCGGAGGAATGATGATGAAAGTGATATGTGACCCATGTTCTCATACTTCGTATACTTTGCGACAAAATTATAGCATAGTTTTGAAAAAAGCAAAGATTTGTCATGAAAATTGTATATTGCTTACCCCATGTTTAAAAATCGCCTCTCCTGTCATTCTGAACGGAGTGAAGAATCTCCCTCTATCATGCCCCCTGTCATTCTGAACATCGCTATCTGTCATTCTGAACGGAGTGAAGAATCTCCTTCTGTCATGTCCTCTGTCATTCTGAACAACGCTATCTGTCATTCTGAACGAAGTGAAGAATCTCCCTATATCATGCTCCCTGTCATTCTGAACGGAGTGAAGAATCCCCCTATAACATGCTCCCTGTCATTCTGAACGCAGTGAAGAATCCCCCTATGACATAGTAGTATTCTGGAGATTCTTCGCTTCGCTCAGAATGACAGGCACCATCATTTAGAATGACAGAGACAACCATTTCTGGAGATTCTTCGCTTCGCTCAGAATGACAGAGAAAACCACTTTAGGAGATTCTTCGCTTCGCTCAGAATGACAGGGAGAGCCGTTTCAGGAGATTCTTCGCTTCGCTCAGAATGACAGAGACAATCGCTCAGAATGACAGGGACAATGAGAATTTTAAGAGACGCTCAGTCCACTTCACGCACATCGAACCCGGCGCGCCGTAAGTCCGCCCAGAAATGCGGGTATGACTTGGAGACGACTTGAGGCTCGGCAAGGTGTAGTCCCGGTAGGAGGATGGAGGCGGGGGCAAAGGCCATGGCCATGCGGTGGTCCTCATAAGTACGGATGAGGGGCGAAGGCTGGGCCGGGCAACGCTTACCGTCCCAGGCCAGGATACTGTCTTGTTCACAGGATAATACATAGCCCAACTTGCGTAATTCATCTGCCAATGCTGCCATACGGTCAGTTTCCTTGATTCGAAGGCTTTGCAAGCCGGTGAATCGGAAGGGAATACCCATCAGGCAGCAAGTGACTACGAAGGTCTGTGCCAGGTCGGGGATGTCTACGAAATCCTCCTCTAAGTATTCTACGCAAGTATTACCCGGCATGAGTGTCACGCCCGTGGGGGTATAACGGGTCTGTACACCGAGCTTCGTAAAAAGCCGGGCGCCCCGGCTGTCGCCTTGGAAGCTATCTTCGCGTAAGCCCGGCAAAGATACGCGGATATTGTCCGGAAGGGCCTGTCCCCTATGTTTGAAGAGAAAAAGTGCTAAGGCTTCATACCAGTAAGAAGCGGCGCTCCAGTCGCTTTCCACCGTAAAGGCTGTGTCCTTGTACCCACCAGGATGGACGCAGATAGTATCAGGAGTGATCCATCCGGCCTCCGCGCCATAGCTTTTCATCAATTGTAGGGTCAGATTGATGTAAGGCCGGGAGATGATTTCACCTATCAAGTGGAGGCGAAGCCCTTGCGGGAGCATCGGCCCAATCATCAAGAGGGCAGAGATGTATTGCGAACTGATATTGCCTGCCAGGGTCACAGAGTTACCTTCTAAGCGTGTCCCGATGATGCGAAGGGGCGGAAAACCCTCTCTTTCTTCGTAGTCAATCTTCGCACCAAGGTTCCGCAAGGCATCCACCAACGGGCCGATGGGGCGGTGTTTCATACGCTCGGAGCCGGTCAGCAAGCGCGTGCCGGGTGTCACGGAAAGATAAGCCGTCAGGAAACGCATGGCCGTCCCTGCCGCGCCAATGTCTATCGCTGTACCCGGATTACTCAAAGCAAGGTTCATGACTCGGGTGTCGTCACAGTCGCTCAGGTTGGCGGGACGGGTGGTTCCACCGGACAGGGCATGGATGATAAGCGCGCGGTTGCTGATGCTCTTCGACGACGGCAGGCTGATAAGGGCGTCCAGGGTGGTCGGACCGATGATTTGGTATTCCATATGTCAATGTTTTTACACCTTATTATATATATTACACACAGGGATTATTTCATGTTTCTTGCCTTGTAGATTTGTTCCTTCGCATTGTTAATCTCTTGGAACTTCTCCTCGGCAGCCTTGCGGACATCCTCGCCCAGGGTGGCCACGCGGTCGGGATGGTGCTTCAGGGCCAGGCGGCGATAGGCGGCGCGCACCTCCTGGTCAGTGGCATCGGGGGTGATTTCCAGTACTTTGTATGCCTGCTCCAGGGTATTCCCGCGAAGATTCAGCAGGGACTCGACTTCCTGCGTAGACATTCCCATGCAGGCCGCCACCTCCTTGAGCGCATCCACTTCTTCGGGGCTGACATGCCCGTCGCTCCGCGCAATCTCAGCCAGGAAACCCAGCAGTTGCAGGCGTTCTTCATAGCTGAGGTTGGCCGCAATCTGCGCCCCGCATTCGCGGATGGTGTTGCGGAAGGCGCCCGGGTGGGCCGCGTCCATCCGTTTCCTCTCCTCGAAGAGGTTCAGCAAGATTCGTTCGCCCTCGCCCACGGCTTGCTCGCCAAAGTTGCGGCGGAGAAAACCGCGTACGAACTCCATTTCACTGTGCATGATGCGTCCGTCGGCCCGGATGATGTATGACGCCATGACGAGCATGGAGAACAGGAAACTGTTCCTCCGTCCTTCGTAGTAGGACTGTCCTTCGGGCTGCCCGTACATTCTTTTTCCACTTTGTTCCTGCAAAGTATTGTCGTCAAACAAGGCGCCCAAAGCAAATCCCGCCAAGGCTCCCAAAGGGCCTCCTGCCATGAATCCCAGGATTCCTCCTATCCATTTTCCTGCTCCCATCGTGTTGATATGTCTTTAAATTATGAATAAACGTCGGTTGGTGATTCCCGTTCCCAATGGTGTGCGTAGGATTGGGAAACATGTACAAAGATATGATTTTTTTTTGGTAAGGCCATCAGTATAGGATAAAAATTAAGTGCTTATTTAAATTCCCATTATCCTTGTCATTCTGAACATTGGTACCTGTCATTCTGAACGAAGTGAAGAATCTCCCTCTATCATGCTTCCTGTCATTCTGAACGATGGTACCTGTCATTCTGAACGAAGTGAAGAATCTCCCTCTGGCATTCTTTCTGCCATTCTGAACGATGGTACCTGTCATTCTGAACGAAGTGAAGAATCTCCCTCTGTCATAGTAGTATTCAGGAGATGTTTCACTGCGTTCAACATGACAGAGGGAACCGTTTTAGGAGATTCTTCACTTCGTTCAGAATGACAGGGGTAGTCGTTCAACATGACAGGGGTAGTCGTTCAGAATGACAGGAATGGCCGTTTCAGAATAGACACTATACCTTTATTTATAAAGAAACCCCGCAACGCAGGTACGCCGTTGCGGGATTTCCCAATGACTCATAAACTCTGTCACCCAAACGTGCCCTGCCCGCTATCGTCATCCTCACTCTCGTCGGGTAACTTCGTCTCGTCACTCTCCTTGCCCAGCCATTCCATGAAGGTGACACCCTCATCGGCAATGAGGGCGCGCGTGTATCCGCCCTCCAGGTTGCGGGTACGGTCGGGGGTGAACTGCACGCGCAGGCGCTTGATTTGCTTCTCGCTCACCTCCTCCTTCGAGGGCACGCCCTTTCCCATGGCATTGATGGTGTAGCGGAACCAGCCCAGGCCTTCGAAGTGGATGGCGCGGCTCTCCTTCATGAAGTCGGCCATGACGTTGGGCAGGGCGCGCAGCACGGCATGGGTGTCGGCGGGCGACACGGTGCTTTCGCGCGCAATGCGGTTGGCCAATTCCTGTGTCTCTACGGGCTTGCCCACGGTGATGCTGCGTGGATACCACAGCTCGTTGATTGCTTGTTGCACTCTTTTCCAAAAAATCATACAAATCTCTTTTTTAGTGCCTTCTGCCTGTCCTCTTCAAACGCCTTCATAGCCCGCTGATTCCCAGCGCCTTGCCGTTGAACCCCCACGAGACCCTCATTGAACCCCCACGACCATCCCGTTGAACCCCCACGAGACCCTCGTTGAACCCCAACGGGAATTTCGTGTATCCCCGACGGGAATACGGGGAGACTTTGGCCATCTGTCCGTTTGATTAATTCTTGACAAAAAGACGGGTTAAACAATATGTTAGTACAAATATAAGCGGATTTCGCCGAATTGTCAAGTATTCTTTGGAAAATGTGGGAAATATTTTCTTAAAACGATGAAGCAGAGTAAAACAGAGACGCCGGCCATCGGCTTGCGAAGCCAACGGCCGGCGGTATCATGTTGGGAGGGATATATACCCTTCATCGGCCAAATAGTCCGTACAGTGCCCTTCTGATGGCCAGCCGGATATCATCGGCCTCTATTGCGCCCTGCCCTTCAGCCGTACAAGAACAAACGAGCTCATGACTCCCGGCCGAAACGAACTGTATCGTCACCTCTATCGTATAGCCCAATCCTCTGTTCCTCCGGTCGCTGTCTTAGTTCGCGAAGCGAAGAATCTCCTGAAGTGGTTTTCTCTGTCATTCTAAATGATAGTGCCTGTCATTCTGAGCGAAGCGAAGAATCTCCCTCTATCATGCCTCCTGTCATTCTGAACGCAGTGAAGAATCTCCTGAAGTGATTGTCTCTATCATTCTGAGCAAAGCGAAGAATCTCCTGAATACTACTATGTTATAGGGAGATTCTTCACTGCGTTCAGAATGACAGATAGCGTTGTTCAGAATGACAGGAACCGTTGTTCAGAATGACAGAGGACATGATAGAGGGAGATTCTTCACTGCGTTCAGAATGACAGATAGCGATGTTCAGAATGACAGAGGGTATGATAGAGGGGGATTCTTCACTGCGTTCAGAATGACAGATAGCGATGTTCAGAATGACAGATAGCGATGTTCAGAATGACAGAGAGCGTTGTTCAGAATGACAGAGACCGTTGTTCAGAATGACAGAGACCGTCGTTCAGAATGACAGGGATGGCGATTTTTAAATAAACTCTAAGGGTCTCTTTAAGAACGGAAAGCCCCTTCCCATCATTGATAAGCATAAATCTGAATTAAGAGAGGATATAAATTTTATTTCTCCTAAATAAATTATATCTTTGCCCATCCTTTCTGCCGAAAAAGGGGAAAGGCTAACTAAGATATAAGGAAAGGGAACTCACATGTGGATACTCATCATCGCACTAATTATATTGGCCCTGTTTACCGCAGTGGTCGGCATTCTTCGCAATAAAACATTGCAAAGGAAGGTGGAACGGGGTGAGATGGAGGCTATGCCGGAGGTGAAGACTGTGGATATGGAGTGCTGCGGGCAACATGAGGTGTGTGAGAAGGAAAGCCTGCTGGCGGCCGTGAGCAAGGGTATAGAGTATTACGACGACGAGGAACTGGACCGCTACATCGGCACTCCGCCGGATGGTTATACTCCGGAGCAGGTGGAGGAGTTCCGCGACGTGTTCTACACCATGCGGGAAGAGGATGTGGCCGGGTGGGTGCGCAGCCTCCAGTTGCGGGGCATCGCGCTGCCCGACGTGCTGAAAGATGAGGTGTTCCTCATTGTGGGCGAACTGAGAAACGGGAAACAAGGAGAAGGCTTATGATGGATATCTTGCAATATACTTTCATACAACATGCAGTGATCGGCAGCTTCTTCGCCAGCATTGCCTGTGGGCTGGTGGGGACATATATCGTCACGCGGCGGCTGGTGTTCATCAGCGGGGGGCTGACCCACGCTTCGTTCGGGGGCATCGGGCTGGGATTGTACCTGGGCGTGCCGCCCCTCCTCTCTGCGGCTGTCTTTGCCGTGCTGTCGTCGTTTGGCGTTGAATGGCTGGGCAAGCGCAAAGAGATGCGGGAGGATTCGGCCATCGCGGTCTTCTGGGCCTTGGGCATGGCGGTGGGCGTGATATTCATGTTCCTGTCCCCCGGCTTTGCGCCCGACCTCTCTGCCTACCTCTTCGGAAACATCCTGACCATCACGCGGGGCGACCTTCTTCTTCTTTGCTGCATCTCGGCTATGTTAGTCGCGTTCTTCCTATTGTTCCGACGACCCATTGTCTACGTAGCGTTCGACCGCGAGTTTGCCCGTTCGCAGGGCATCCGGGTGCAATTATTGGAATATGTACTCATGATGTTCATCGCCCTGACCATCGTGGCTTGCCTACGCATGGTAGGCATCGTACTGGTCATTTCCCTGCTGACCATCCCTCAGATGACGGCCAACCTCTTCTCGCAACGCTTTGGGGGCATCATCCTGCTTTCCATTGCGATAGGCTACCTCAGTTGCCTGGGGGGGCTGTACCTCTCTTTCCGCATGAACATTCCTTCGGGAGCATCTATCATTTTTATTTCCATCATCATCTATGCCCTCTGTAAAGCGGGGAAAAGCTTATGGATAGGATGGAAGCAAAGAAAGAATATTATCTAATAAAATAAGTTATAACGACATGACAGAAATCAAAATCCAATCGCTGGAACAAGTTCAAGAAGCGTCCCGCCAGTTTGTCGGGCAGATGGGAGACCACACCGTATTCGCCCTCTACGGGAAGATGGGCGCAGGCAAGACGACCTTCATCAAGGCCGTGTGTGAAGAACTGGGCGTGGCGGACATGGTGACGTCGCCCACCTTTGCAATAGTCAACGAGTACCGCTCGGACACGACGGGCGAACTGATTTATCACTTCGACTTCTACCGGATTAAGAAGTTGGAGGAGGTGTATGACTTGGGCTACGAGGACTATTTCTATTGCGGCGCTGTCTGTTTTATTGAGTGGCCGGAGCTGATAGAGGAACTGCTGCCCGGCGACACGGTGAAGGTAACCATCGAGGAACAAGAGGACGGGTCCCGCCTGCTGACCATCGAAGACCCGGAATAAGACACATGGCGAGCCATTACATCATACAGGGTATATTCGCCCTGGCGGGCAGCCTGTCGCTGCTGGCTGCCTTGCTGGACTGGGACTGGTTCTTCACGGCACGCAACGCACAATTCGTGGTGCGCAACGTGGGACGGCGGCAGGCCCGCTGGTTCTATGGAGTGTTGGGAATAATACTGATAGGGATGGCGGCATATTTCTTCATGCATGCCGCCCCCGGACTATCTGCGTGAGGAGAAGAAAGCCTTCATCAGTGCGGCACATTCTTCGGCCAAGATGCCTGACGTGACTTCTGTCTTCGGGTGCAGGGCTTGGGGGGCATAGCGCCGATAGCCGCGCTTGTCGTCCTCCGCGCCATAGACCAGGCGCTTCAACTGTGACCAGCCTATGGCTCCCGCACACATGACGCATGGCTCTACCGTAACATAGAGTGTGCATTCGTTCAAATACTTGCCCCCCAAAGCAGAAGCGGCGGCGGTAATGGCTTGCATCTCGGCATGGGCGGTGACATCTGTCAGCGTCTCCGTCAGGTTATGGGCACGGGCAATAATGCGTCCTTTGCACACGACCAAGGCACCCACGGGCACCTCGCCCCTTTCAGCCGCCTTGCGTGCCTCAGCCAAAGCTTGTTTCATGTAGAAAGTATCGTCCATCGTTTTTTTATCTTCTCATATCGTGTTCACAAAAGAGCGTGGGGTAATCGTCCTCCATGTTCTTGTGGATGAACCCCAAGATGGTCTCGCGGAACCAACGTGACTTATTCGTTATCTTGTAGCGGGCCAGGTAATGGTCGACAATGCGCAACTCTTCGTCGCTCATCAGACATACGATGCGCTGTTTGCGCTTCACTCCGCGCAAGGCATCTTTGGTATTGGTTTTAGTCCTTTTCCTCATATTCTTTGCAAATTTAAGCTTCCTTTGGCAAATACAAAACAGAAAAAGCCTAATTTTGCATCTGGAGACCAAAAAGACAAGAGAATGCCTACACATACTCAGTTCGGGAAGGCAGGAGAAGATGCCGCCGCCGACTACTTACTTCGACAGGGATATGACATCCGTGACCGCAACTGGCGGAAAAACCGCCTGGAACTGGATATTGTGGCCTGCAAAGATGGCTTGTTGGTGTTTGTCGAAGTAAAGACTCGACGGAACACGGACTTCCGTGAACCGCATGAAGCGGTGGACTGGAAGAAAATACGCCACATCGTAGTAGCCGCAGACGCCTATATCAAACTACATAACATAGATGCGGATATCCGCTTCGACATCATCGACGTGGTAGGAAAAGATGGGCAATTCCAGATAACCCACATCGAAGATGCTTTTGACTCGCCCATTTTTACTTAAAAACATGTACCCAATGACAGCTACACACCCATTCTTACTCATAAAGTTGGATGAAACAGACTCAACCAACCGCTACCTGACATACCTTTGTGACCGGGAGCGCATAACGGAATACACCACCGTCTGCGCCGACTACCAGACCGCCGGCAAAGGCCAACGGGGTAACTCGTGGGAATCGGAACGGGGCCGGAACCTGATGTTCAGCATCGTGCTGTATCCCGCGTTCTTGTCCCCGCAACGGCAGTTCCTCTTGTCTCAACTCACTGCTTTGGCCGTCAAGGAAGAACTGGAGCAATGGACAGAAGGCATCTGCATTAAGTGGCCTAATGACATCTATTGGCACGAAAAGAAAATCTGTGGCCTGCTGATAGAAAATGAGCTTTCGCCGGAAAGTATTACGCGTAGCATTGCCGGCATTGGGGTGAACATCAACCAAGAGACCTTCCGAAGCGATGCTCCTAACCCGGTCTCGCTGAAACAGATTACGGGACAGGAGCACGACCGCAGTCAGATACTGCAAGGCATTGTGCAACGGATACGCACATACTACGAAGGACTGCGACAGCCGGAAGCCGGGCGTCGCGCCGTGGCTGCGGACATTGCCACGCGCTACGGCCAGGCCCTGTTCCGCCGCACAGGCTGGTACCCTTATGAAGACGCCAAAGGATGCTTCGAAGCCTGCCTGCTGCGCGTGGAAGAAGACGGACGCTTCGTCCTGCAAGACCGGGCGGGGCGGGAACGCGCGTATTTATTCAAGGAAGTGGCGTATATCCTATGACAGGCTGAACCATTATCCATGAAACCTATCGACAAACAAATCCTGCACATCGCGTTGCCTTCCATCGTGAGCAACATTACCGTGCCCCTGTTGGGGTTGGTGGACGTCACCATCGTGGGACACTTGGGCAGCCCGGCCTATATCGGCGCCATTGCCGTGGGCGGGTTGCTGTTCAATATCATCTATTGGATTTTCGGTTTCCTGCGTATGGGCACCAGCGGCATGACATCGCAAGCTTACGGACGGAGGGATGATGACGAAGTGTTACGCCTGTTGGCACGGGCCGTGGGATTGGGGCTACTGATTGCCATGGGGTTAGTGGCATTGCAGACCCCCATCGTGCAGGCGGCCTTCCTGTTCATCCACCCCACGGATGAGATACGTGAACTGGCCACTACGTATTTCCGTATCTGCATCTGGGGAGCACCGGCCATGCTGGGGCTTTACGGACTAACGGGCTGGTACATCGGGATGCAAAACTCACGCATTCCCATGATGATAGCCATCACGCAAAACGTAGTAAACATAGCGGCCAGCCTGTCGTTCGTCTATTTCTGCGGGATGAAGGTGGAGGGCGTGGCTTTGGGAACGCTCGTGGCGCAATGGGCCGGCCTCCTCATGGGGTTAGGACTATGGTCACACAACTACGGCTACTTGCGCCGCCATTCCCTGGCCTTGCAGGGAGTATGGCAACGGGAGGCCATGTCGCGTTTCTTCGGTGTGAACCGCGATATATTCCTGCGAACGCTGTGTCTGGTGGCAGTGACGATGTTCTTTACCTCAGCCGGGGCCGGGCAGGGGGAAATCATCCTAGCTGTCAACACCTTGCTGATGCAACTTTTCACCCTCTTTTCGTATGTAATGGACGGTTTCGCCTATGCCGGCGAGGCATTGAGCGGGCGGTACATCGGCGCAGGAGACCGCCCGATGTTCCGAGCCACCGTGCGGCGGCTGTTCATGTGGGGAATGGGCATGGCCTTGCTGTTTACCACGGCCTATGCCTTGGGCGGGAATGCTTTCCTAAGCCTGCTGACAGACGAGCAGGAGGTGATAACCGCTTCGGGTGAATACTTCCTATGGGCATTGGCCATCCCTGTGGCGGGCATGGCGGCTTTCGTATGGGACGGGGTCTTTATTGGGGCGACGGCCACGCGAGGAATGCTGGCAGCCATGTTCATAGCGGCCTTGTGCTTTTTCGGGCTTTACTATGGTTTGCGGGACACATGGGGCAACCATGCGTTGTGGATGGCGTTCGTGACCTACCTGGCCATGCGCGGAGCCGTACAGACGGGATGGGCGAAGCGTATGTTTTCACACTGGACGTAATCGCAAAGAACCGTACATTGCAACCAAGTTGCGGGGAAGAATGCACGTTTTCTATATCTTTCTTCGTACTTTTGCAGCGCAATCAACCAAAACTATCCGAAGGAGAATTATGGCAAATACAAACCGACAAGAAACCTTCCCCATCCTGGGCATGAGTTGCGCCGCCTGCGCCGCCCGCGTGGACAAGACGCTGAACAAGCAGCCGGGCGTGTGCCAGGCATCCGTCAACTATGCCGCCGCCACGGCCTTGGTGGAATATGACCCGGCACAGACCTCGCCCGAAGCCCTGCAACACGCCCGAGGTGGAAGAAGCGCACGTCAAGAAATACAAATCACTGAAGCAACGCACTTTCTTTGCCATCCTCTTGGCCATCCCCATCGCCGTCATCGGCATGGGCTTCATGGACAGGGCGTGGGCAGGCTGGGTCACGTGGGCACTTTCCACGCCGGTTGTGTTCGTTTTGGGGCGGTCATTCTTTGGCAATGCCTGGAAGCAACTCCGGCACGGCTCGGCCAACATGGACACGCTGGTGGCCAGCAGCACGGGCGTGGCCTATCTGTTCAGCGTGTTCAACCTGTTCTTCCCCGACTTCTGGCTGTCCAGGGGAATTACGCCGCACGTCTATTTTGAATCATCGAGCGTCATCATCGCCTTCATCCTGTTGGGACGTCTGCTGGAGGAGCGGGCCAAGGGAAACACTTCGCAGGCCATCAAGAAGCTGATGGGGTTGCAGCCGAAGACCGTCACCCTCGTGATTAATGAAGCATTAAAAGAAGTCCCCATCACCCAAGTCAGGCCAGGCGACATCATCCAGGTGAAGCCCGGCGAACGCATCGCCGTGGACGGGGTGGTGACGGACGGCAGTTCCTACGTGGACGAAAGCATGCTGAGCGGCGAGCCAGTGCCCGTGGCCAAGCGCAAGGACACCAAGGTCTATGCCGGCACCATCAACCAGAAAGGCAGCTTCCGCTTCCGGGCGGACAAGGTGGGGACGGACACACTCCTCGCCAAGATTATCCACCTGGTGCAGGACGCGCAAGGCTCGAAGGCACCCGTGCAGAAGCTGGTGGACCGGGTGGCCGCCGTGTTCGTGCCTGTCATCATGGGCATCGCGCTGCTCTCCTTCATTCTTTGGATGGTATTGGATTCCTCGGACGGATTCACCCACGGCCTGTTGGCACTGGTGACGGTGCTCATCATCGCCTGCCCCTGCGCCTTGGGGCTTGCCACGCCTACGGCCATCATGGTGGGCATCGGCAAAGGAGCCGAGCGGGGCATCCTCATCAAGGACGCGGAAAGCCTGGAGACGGCCAAGAAGGTGAATGCCGTGGTATTGGACAAGACGGGCACCGTGACCGAGGGACATCCCGCCGTGCAACACATCCTTTGGACGGACGAGGAAGCCAAGCAATACGCCCCCGTCCTGTTGGCCTTGGAAAGGAAATCCGAACATCCGCTGGCGGAAGCCATCTTGCTGAATGAAGAATTAAGAATGAAAGATGGAGAATGGAGCGTGGATAACTTCGAGAGTTTGACAGGGCAAGGGGTGAAAGGCACCTATAAGGGTGTCGCTTATTATGCAGGCAATCGCCGCCTGATGGAGGGCAAACGCATCTCCCCCACCCTGCAAGAAGCCTCCTCAGCTTGGGAAGCTGAAGCGCAGACGGTAATTTGGTTTGCCAACGAGACGGAAGCCTTGGCCGTCATCGCCATAGCCGACCGCATCAAGGCTTCGTCCGTAGAAGCCATCCGCACCCTGCAAGCCGAAGACATCGAAGTGCATCTGCTGACGGGCGACAATAAAGCCACCGCCCAGGCCATCGCCCGGCAGGCAGGCATCGCGAAATACAAGGCGGGCGTATTGCCCCAGGACAAAGCCGCCTACATCCGGCAGTTGCAACAAGCGGGCAAGGTGGTGGCCATGGTGGGCGACGGCATCAACGACAGTGCCGCCCTGGCGCAGGCCGACCTCAGCATCGCCATGGGCAGCGGCAGCGACATTGCCATGGACGTGGCAAAGATGACGCTCATCTCCTCCGACCTGCGCAAGATACCCGAAGCCCTGCGCCTCTCCCGCCTGACGGTGCGCACCATCCGGCAGAACCTCTTCTGGGCCTTCATCTACAACACGATAGGCGTGCCCATCGCCGCCGGCGTGCTCTACCCCGTCTGCGGCTTCCTGCTCAACCCGATGATTGGCGGGGCGGCCATGGCGTTCAGCAGCGTCAGCGTGGTGACGAACAGCCTAAGGCTGCGGAGAAAAAGATTGGGAGTGACGAGCTACGAGCTACAAGCTACAAGCACCGATGATTATCAACCTAACATTTTAAAAGAAAAGACAATGGAAAAGCAATTCAAAGTAAGCGGCATGATGTGCAACCACTGCCGCATGCATGTGGAGAAAGCATTGAACAAACTGGAAGGCGTCAGCGCCACCGTCACCCTCGACCCGCCCGTGGCCACGGTGAAGTTCACAGGCAAGGAGTATTCGCTGGCCGAATTGCAGGCACAGGTGAGCGAAGAAGCCGGAGACTATACGCTGATCGAATAATATCCGCAGGCGTGCCAAGTAGGTACTTGTGAGGTCGCCAAGTAGGGACTTGTAAAGTTGCCAAGTAGGGACTTGTAAAGTTGCCAAGTAGGTACTTGTGAGGTTGCCAAGTGGGTACTTGCGACGGCGCAAAATAAGACGCCAAGGAAGCTTCTCCCCGGACAGGGCAGGAAGAAGAAGCCCACTCTTTTCCAAAATTTCACACCCAAAACGCCGGATTCTCCCCGAGAAAGCCTATCTTTGTGGCTGATTAATCAGAAAGACATCCGTATGGAGCAACTGGAACTGATAAAAGAACATCTGTGGAAGAACCAGGTGGACGAGGCCATCCGCAAGCTGGACGCCCTCTTGCAAGACGACTTCGCGGGGAAGGACGAGGCCTATTACCTGCGCGGCAACGCCTACCGCAAGCAGAGCAACTGGCAGCAGGCCCTGAACGATTACCAGCGTGCCACCGACCTCAATCCCGAAAGCCCTGCCGTACACGCCCGCCGCGCCCTGCTGGACATTCTGGAGTTCTACAACAAGGATATGTATAATCATTAACTAAAATATAACGTAATTATGGCTAAGATAAAAGGAGCAATCGTGGTGGACACCGAGCGTTGCAAGGGATGCAACCTCTGCGCCGTGGCGTGCCCGCTACACGTGATAGCACTCGCCAAGGAGGTGAACTTGAAGGGCTACAACTATGCCCAGCAGATATTGGAAGATACGTGCAACGGCTGCGCATCGTGTGCCACGGTGTGTCCGGACGGTTGCATATCGGTGTACAAAGTAAGAGTTGAATAATTAATGAAGAACTAATAATGAAGAATGAAGAATCTTGGAAGCAGCCTGTTCTTCATTCTTAATTCTTCATTCTTCATTTAAACATCAGAAGATATGGCAGAAGAAGTAGTATTGATGAAAGGGAACGAAGCCATCGCCCGTGCCGCCATCCGTTGCGGGGCGGACGGTTACTTCGGCTATCCCATCACTCCCCAATCGGAGGTATTGGAAACCCTTGCCGAGTTGAAGCCTTGGGAAACGACGGGCATGGTCGTGGTGCAGGCCGAGAGCGAGGTGGCTTCCATTAACATGGTATATGGCGGCGCCGGTGCCGGCAAGATGGTGATGACCTCGTCCAGCAGCCCCGGCGTCAGCCTGATGCAAGAGGGCGTGTCCTACCTGGCAGGCGCCGAGTTGCCTTGCCTCATTGTCAACGTGATGCGCGGCGGCCCCGGATTGGGCACCATCCAGCCCAGCCAAGCCGACTATTTCCAGACCACCAAGGGAGGCGGGCACGGCGACTATCGCCTGATTACCCTCGCCCCTGCTTCGGTGCAGGAGATGGCCGACTTCGTGGGCCTCGCTTTTGAACTCGCCTTCAAGTACCGCAACCCGGCTGTCATCTTGGCGGACGGCGTCATCGGGCAGATGATGGAGAAGGTCGTGCTGCCCCCGCAGAAGCCCCGCCGCACGGACGAGGAAGTCATCGCGCAATGCCCTTGGGCCACCACGGGACGCACCAAAGACCGCAAGCCCAACATCATCACCTCGCTCGAACTCAAGCCCGAAGCGATGGAAGTGAACAACCTGCGCTTCCAGGCCAAGTACAAGAAGATAGAAGAGAACGAAGTCCGCTTCGAGAAAATCCAGTGCGACGACGCCGACTACCTCATCGTGGCTTTCGGCTCCATGGCACGCATCGGACAGAAGGCCATGGAACTGGCCCGCGAGGAGGGCATCAAGGTGGGCATCCTGCGCCCCATCACCCTCTGGCCCTTCCCCACGCAAGCCATTGCCGAGATGGCCAATCAGGTGAAAGGCATGCTCGTGACCGAGTTGAACGCCGGGCAGATGGTGGAAGATGTCCGTCTGTCCGTCGGCGGCAAGGTCAAGGTGGAGCACTTCGGACGCTTGGGCGGCATCGTGCCCGACCCGGACGAGATTGTCGAGGCGCTGAAGGCAATGATTTGACACGTAACGCATTGGACTATGGACATTGACAAGATACGAAACATACTGAACCTCTTCTTCATGCTGCTGGCCTTGCTGGCCGTCATCTTCTACTTCACGATGGCGCAAGACCAACGCTTCTTCCTCTACACGTGCGGAGCGGCGATAATCATCAAGATGGCGGAGAGCTTCATACGTTTCACCAAGATTACCAAACCCAACAAAGACAAGAACAGCGATTATGACAAAAGAAGATATCATCAAGCCTGAAAATCTGGTTTACAAGAAACCGACGCTGATGAACGACAATCCCATGCACTACTGCCCGGGATGCAGCCATGGCGTCGTACACAAGCTCATCGCCGAGGTCATCGAGGAGATGGGCATGGAGGACAAGGCCGTCGGCATATCGCCCGTGGGCTGTGCCGTGTTCATCTACAATTACTTGGACATCGACTGGCAAGAAGCCGCACACGGCCGTGCGCCAGCCTTGGCCACCGCCATCAAGCGCCTTTGGCCCAGCCGGTTGGTCTTCACCTACCAAGGCGACGGCGACTTGGCTTGCATCGGCACGGCGGAGACCATCCACGCCTTGAACCGTGGGGAGAACATCACCATCATCTTCATCAACAACGCCATCTATGGCATGACGGGCGGGCAGATGGCCCCCACGACCTTGGTCGGACAGAAGACCTCCACCTGTCCCTACGGCCGCAACGTGCATCTGCACGGCTATCCCCTGAAGATTGCCGACATCGCCGCCCAACTGGAAGGCACAGCCTACGTGACGCGCCAAAGCGTGCAGTCCGTCCCCGCTATCCGCAAGGCCAAGAAGGCCATCCGCAAGGCGTTCGAGAACTCGATGGCAGGCAAGGGCAGCAACTTGGTGGAAATCGTCTCCACCTGCAACTCCGGTTGGAAGATGTCGCCCGAGAAGGCCAACAAGTGGATGGAAGAGAACATGTTCCCGTTCTATCCGTTGGGAGATTTGAAAGACAAATAGGAATTTATAAGTTGACAAGGGGACGAGTTAACGAGGCAACAAGGCCTGTTAGTAAACAGACTTACAAGTAATAAGCCCTGCCCTCGTAGTCTTGTTAACTTGTCAACTCGTCAACTAAATTATCATTTAATCAAAACAGCAATGAAAGAAGAAATCATCATAGCAGGCTTCGGCGGACAAGGCGTCCTGTCCATGGGCAAAATTCTGGCTTACTCCGGCTTGATGGAAGGCAAGGAAGTGACTTGGATGCCCGCCTACGGCCCCGAACAACGCGGCGGCACGGCCAACGTGACCGTCATCATCAGCGACGACAAGATATCTTCGCCCATCCTGAGCAAGTATGACGCCGCCATCATCCTCAACCAACCCTCGCTGGAGAAGTTCGAGAGCAAGGTGAAACCCGGCGGCATCCTCATCTACGACGGCTACGGCATCATCAACCCGCCCACCCGCAAGGACATACACGTCTACCGCATCGACGCGATGGATGCGGCAAACGAGATGAACAACAGCAAAGCGTTCAACATGATTGTATTGGGCGGATTGCTGAAAATCAAGCCGATGGTGACGCTGGAGAATGTCATCAAGGGCTTGAAAAAGACCTTGCCCGAACGCCACCACCACCTCATCCCCATGAACGAGGAGGCTATCAAGCGGGGTATGGAGCTGATACGGGAGGTATAAAGCGTCCTTATATACACGCTAATAAGCCAAACCAAACCAAGCAGGAGGAAAACGAAGCTGTTTTCCTCCTGCTTTTGTTTTCCCGCCATCATACGCCCGAACCGGACGAACAAAGAAAAGGGCTGCCCTTCTTTCCGGGGCAGCCCTTCCTTATCTAAAATTACGCAGCAGGAGTTGTCTTCTTATTGAGCCAACTTGCCGTTAGAACCCAGCACGTTAATGATTTTGTGCTTGTACAGTTTTTCCATTTCATCGCGAGCCGGGCCCAGGTACTTGCGGGGGTCGAACTCAGCGGGTTTCTCGGCGAATACCTTGCGGACAGCAGCCGTCATGGCCAGGCGAGAGTCGGAGTCGATGTTGATCTTGCAAACGGCAGACTTCGCAGCCTTGCGCAGTTCGTCTTCGGGAATGCCGATAGCTGCTTCCAGCTTGCCGCCGTATTGGTTGATCATGTCTACATATTCCTGGGGAACGGAAGAAGAACCGTGCAGCACGATGGGGAAGCCCGGCAGTTTCTCCATCACGGCATCCAATACGTCGAATGCCAAAGGAGGAGGAACCAAACGGCCCGTAGCGGGGTCAACGTGGCACTGTTCGGGTTTGAACTTGTAAGCGCCGTGAGACGTACCGATAGAGATGGCCAAGCTGTCGCAGCCCGTGCGGGTAGCGAAGTCGATTACTTCTTCGGGGTTCGTATAAGTATGGTGTTCGGCAGAAACCTCGTCTTCTACGCCGGCCAACACGCCCAGTTCGCCTTCAACGGTTACGCCGTACTGGTGAGCGTAATCTACGACCTTCTTCGTCAGCGCAACGTTTTCTTCGTAAGGCAGGTGGGAACCGTCAATCATGACAGAAGAGAAGCCCATGTCTACGCAAGACTTGCACAGTTCGAAGCTGTCGCCGTGGTCCAGGTGCAGAACGATTTCGGGGTGTTCGCAGCCCAGTTCCTTGGCATATTCTACGGCACCCTCAGCCATGTAGCGCAGCAACGTCTGATTGGCATAGTTGCGGGCACCCTTCGATACTTGCAGGATAACCGGGCTTTTCTCTTCAGAAGAAGCCTTGATGATAGCCTGCAACTGCTCCATGTTGTTGAAGTTGAATGCCGGGATGGCATAACCGCCCTTAATTGCACGCGCAAACATCTCTTTGGTGTTTACGAGGCCTAATTCTTTGTAATTAACCATGTTGTTTTAAAATTTATTGTTAGTGAATCATAATTCTGCGCAAAAATAAGCATTCTCCTTCAAAAACGAAACAGCGGAAGGCAATTAATTTCGGTTCTCCCCTCCGGAATTGCAAAGAAATTAAAGGCGCGGAACATCATTTAACACAACGTTTGTTCCCCTGCCGCTTGTGACACTCATCTTTGCCGGGCGATGCCGTCCTTGGCGGCACCCTTGCGAACTGACAGGCAGGAACCGCCACCTGCATCTTTGATTTTGTCCCGACCTGATTCCCTGCCCATCTTGCACAGCATTGTCTATTTTCACATAAGGGTTCGTCAAGCCAATGCACCCCAACCGCACCCCACCTCCCTCTACAAGGCTGTCTGGCCCATAAAATAGCAGTGTTGAAGCAAAGGGAGAGCGAAGGGAAAGCGAAGGTGAAGCAAAGGAGAAGCAAAGGAGAAGCGAAGAAAAAAACAGTTGAAACAGGTTTTACTTCTTCTCCAGATAAACAATCGTCGGCAAATGGTCGCTATAACCATTCAGCCATTTGCGGCCGCCGTGGGTGCGCAAAGGATAGCCCTCGTATTTCTCGTCGTGCTGGAAAAGGTAGTCCGGGCGGAACACCTCGTGGTCCACATAATGCAGGCCGCCACCTTGCGCATCCAGCAGGGGGCGCGTCAGGACAATCTGGTCGAACAGGTTCCACCGGCCACGGTAGCACAGCGTGCCGATGCTGTCGTCTTCCAACGTCGCCCACCACGGGTTGTAGAACTCCTGCTCGCCCACTTCGGAGATGTCCTTGCGGGCACCGAGCGCTTGCAGACTCTCGTCCATGGGGTCGTCGTTCAAGTCGCCCATGACCAGCAGTTTCAGGTGCGGGTCGTCGCGGAACAAGGAATCTTTCAACGCCTTCACTTGCTTCGCGGCATGGATGCGGTATTCCTCCCCGTTCCCCCGGGAAGGCCAATGGTTGACGATAAAGCACAGGCGCTCGCCCGCCAGCTTCCCGTCCACCACCAGGAAACCACGGGTCTGGAAACGGGCCGTATCCCCCTCCAGGGGCGCATAACCGACCAATGCGGAATGGTCCACTTGGAAACGGGCCGGGTCGTAGAGCAGCGCACAGTCAATGCCACGGCCGTCCGGGCCCTCGTAATGCACATATTTATATTGGGCAAGCGCGGGCTGCCCCAGCAAGTCGTCCAGCACCCGGCTGTTCTCCACCTCGGCCACGCCGATGCAGGCCGGCCCCTGCGCCACCCGGTCGCGCGACAATTCGAACAACACCTTGGCCAGGTTCTTCAACTTGGCTTCATACTTCTTCGCCCCCCACGTATATCGCCCGTCGGGCAGGAAGTCGTAGTCCTCCTTCCCCTCGTCGTGAATCGTGTCAAACAGGTTCTCCAAATTGTAGAAGGCCACGCTGTATAACTCCGGCCTATTTTTCATACAGCCCTGTGCCAGCAGGCAAGCAAAGAAGGCACCCATGGCCAGTCCCCAAAGATACTTTTTCATAATCAAACCGTATTAATCGGATGCAAAAGTCAGAAATTAAACGCGATAAACCTATTTTTAGGGGAACTTTTTTCTTTATTCCAAAGAAATGCCTTATCTTTGCCACCCGAAATAAAGACCATTACACTACTTTATTACCAAAAGTAACCGCATAGTAAAACTAAAAAAGAAAATAGGAAATGAAAAAAGGTATCCATCCTGAAAATTACCGTCCGGTAGTATTCAAAGATATGTCTAACGGCGACATGTTCTTGTCGCGCTCTACTTGCGCCACAAAAGAAACCGTCGAGTTCGAAGGCGAGACTTATCCGCTGATTAAGTTGGAAATCTCCAGTTCTTCCCACCCGTTCTACACTGGTAAATCCAAACTGGTAGACACGGCCGGCCGCGTGGACAAATTCATGAGCCGCTACGGAAAGAGCACAAAGAAATAAAATCAAACATTGATTTTTTAAAGAGGCTGTCTCCTGCGAAAGGAGACAGCCTCTTTCCTTTTCCGGTGTTCAAGGATGGGCCAACACTTGTATGTCGGCTTCGCTCACGCCATAATCCGCAGGCACATATGCCCGTCCCTTGTCGGGGAAAGGCATAAATTGCCCGCTGCCCAGACGGTCATATACGGCCGGTCTGAACACGCCTCCTTTCCGACTACGGAACATCCACACGCAGAAATCGCCGTGCAATGCGTAACCCAATTCCACCTGTTCGTTGTTGTCTCCCGCCAATTCATAACTGTGTATTTTCACGCCATCGCCTTCAAACCTGAAACAGAGTTTGGCTTGCAGGGCATCGGTCAGACTGATTTCCAAGTCATTCTGCAACGGCGAGGCAACAACAGCCCCCAATACATACCATTGCGACCCTGCGTCATTCAGCCGGTTCCACATCAATCCGTCTGCCGACTTGCCACGAAGACGCTGCGAAAGAGTCAAGTCATAGGGACTGAGATTCTGCAAACCGTCAACCACACAATTCACAAACGAGAATTTGTCGGCAATGTCCCAGCCCACAATGCCGGACGGATATTCCAGAATTTTGTAATCCTTGTTTTTCAACGTAAAGGTTGAATTGGAAATCTTCACCCGCAAATTGGGGCTGCTTGCCCCGGCGTACAAAAAACAGGTACCGAAGTCGTTCAGATACGAATAGACAATCTGCTGGTCGAGCAAGAGGTCTGGACTGAAGTTATCGTCCACTACGATGCCACGGTCCATCGTGTCGTAATACACTTGGTTGAACACAAAGAAGCCGCCGGTAGCTATGCGGATGCCCACTGTTTCTTTGAAGTTCTCCCCGTCTGCCCGCACGGTTCCCCCGGTGGTATTCATGGCCAAGAGATGCACATTGTTCAAGATATGCCCGGCCGACTTGGTTACGAAGGCTTCTTTGGTGCTATAAATAAAAGTATCGGAAATCTTGCAGTCGCAGCAGCCTTGATCGATGTAGATGCCATAGACATCATCGTTCGACGATATGCCCTGGATGGTCACGTTGTCTATCTTGGTGTCTGAACTGCCTGTACCTCCCGGTTCCGGCAGATGGATGCGTATGTGCGTATGTCGTCCCCGGACCAAGCTCATGTTGCGGATTTGCACCAATTGCTTCCTGCCGTCCAGCAGAATGCCGTTGTCGGCATTGTAACAATCCAAGATGCCTCCTTCGATGTAAGAAAAACGCCTGTGCGTGACATCGCTGAAATAAACCTCTGAGTAGCCCACCTTGATAAGAGCATCCAGATGGACATCGGATTTCACCAGCGCATTTTTGTCGAACAACAGGTTCACATTTTTCGTATAGTCCATAGGTAAAACCATCGGTTCGGTCAGATTGTAGGTTCCGGCCGGAAAGAAAACGGTTTTCCCATACGAGTGTTTTATCAAACGGTTCAGTTCCGGGCCGATAGGTGCCCCGTCGTTTCGGACACCATGTTCGACAGCGGAAACAGTTCCGACAGGATTGGCCGACGTCTCCTTTGCGTTTGTGCTTTGTCCGGGCTGCTGATTGCCATGCCCATAAATGGGGCAAAGAAGGCAGCAGCAGAACAAGAAATAAATGGTTCGTTTCATCTAATGAATGTTATAGGATTAAACAAAAAAATCCTCTTGCCTGCTCCGGCAAGAGGAAAAAATAAAAAAATTTCGCACTTACTTCGCGTTGCGGAAAGGCGGTTTCACGACTTGCGCCTTCAGTTTGCGGCCGCGCACATCAATGCAGATTTCTGTCCCCGGCTTGGCATACTCCGGCTTGACATAGCCCATGCCGATACCAATCTTGCGCAAGGGCGACATGGTGCCCGAAGTGACCGTGCCTATCTGCTCCCCTCCGGCACTACAAAGCGCATAGCCATGACGCGGGATGCCCCTGTCTATCATCTCAAAGCCAACCAGCTTGCGGGTGACGCCTTCGCGCTTCTGCTGCTCCAGCATGGGGCGGTTGATAAAGTTCTTGCCGTCCACGAACTTGGTAATCCACCCCAACCCGGCTTCGATGGGCGAGGTCGTATCGTCCAAGTCGTTCCCATAGAGGCAGAAGCCCATCTCCAAGCGCAACGTGTCGCGCGCTCCCAGGCCGACGGGCTTAATGCCAAACTCGGCCCCCGCCTCAAAGACAGCATCCCAAATCTTCAGAGCGGCTTCGGGATAGAAATAAAGCTCGAAACCTCCGGCACCGGTATAGCCCGTATTGGAGATAATGACATCCGGCTCGCCGGCAAACTCACCATGCGCGAAGTGGTAATAGGGAATGGAAGATAAGTCTATGGGAGTAAGTTTCTGCAATGCCCGGATGGCCAAAGGTCCCTGCACGGCCAGTTGCGCCATGCGGTCAGAGGCATTCTCCAGTTCAGCCCCTTCTGTGTTGTGGGACACACACCAGTTCCAGTCCTTCTCGATGTTGGCGGCGTTCACCACCAGCATGAACTTCTCTGGTTCGTACTGATAGACCAGCAGGTCGTCCACAATGCCTCCGGTCTCGTTAGGGAAACAAGTGTATTGCACCTTGCCCGGCACTAAGGCGGAGACATCATTGGAAGTCATTTTCTGCAAGAAAGGCAAAGCCTGCGGGCCTTTCACCCAAAATTCGCCCATGTGGGACACATCGAACACGCCGACGGCGTGGCACACAGTCAGGTGTTCGTCAATGATGCCGGAATATTCGATTGGCATGTTATAACCGGCAAACTCGTGCATCTTCGCGCCCAAGGCGATGTGCTTTTCGGTAAATGGAGTCGTTTTCATTCGATTATGGTTTTAAACAACGGTTAATGGTCGCAGTCAGCGAGCGGCAGCCAGTCCGGCAATCTTCACAATCACGTTCATGGCTTTCTCCATGCTTTGGATGGACACGAACTCATACCGCCCGTGGAAGTTCAGCCCCCCGGCAAAGATGTTGGGGCAGGGCAATCCCTTGAACGAGAGTTGCGCGCCGTCCGTACCACCACGTATAGCCTTCACACGCGGTTCGACTCCCGCTTCCTTCATGGCTTGGAAAGCAATGTCGATGACGTGCATCACCGGTTCTATCTGCTCCCTCATATTATAATATTGGTCTTTCAGTTCCAGCACGACCACCTGCTCGCCGTGCTCCGCATTGATAAGGTCGGCTAGCCGCTGCATTTCAGCCTTGCGGGCTTCGAACCGCGCACGGTCATGGTCGCGGATGATATAAGAGACGGTGGTCTGTTCCACATCGCCGTTTACGCCCACCAAGTGATAGAAACCTTCGTAGCCTTCGGTATGCTCGGGCGTCTCGCTATCCGGCAAGAAGGAAATGAAACGATTGGCCACGCGTAACGAATTAATCATTTTGTTCTTGGCATAACCCGGATGCACGTTGCGCCCTTTGAAGGTCAGCTTGGCCGAAGCGGCATTGAAGTTCTCAAACTCCAACTCCCCTACCTCGCCGCCGTCCATCGTATAGGCCCAGTCGCAAGCGAACTTCTCCACGTCAAACTTATGAGCGCCCAGGCCGATTTCCTCGTCGGGATTGAAGCCGATGCGTATCTTGCCATGCTTGATTTCCGGATGTTCCTGCAGGTAAACCACGGCAGAAACTATCTCGGCAATGCCCGCCTTGTCATCAGCGCCAAGAAGTGTCCGGCCATCAGTCACAATCAGGTCTTCCCCCTTGTGTTCCAACAGTTCCGGGAACTGGGTGGGCGAAAGCACGATGTTCTCTTCCGCGCAGAGCACGATGTCTCCCCCGTCATAGTTCCGCACCGTGCGGGGCGATACCCCCTTGCCGCTCATGTCGGGACTGGTATCCATGTGGGCAATAAAACCTACTACGGGCACTTCCTTGTCCGTGTTGGCAGGCAAGGTGGCAAACAGGTAACCGTTGTCGTCCAACGTCACTTCCTCCAGACCCAATGCCTCAAGTTCTTCTTTCAGGTATTTGGCAAATACCATCTGCCCCGGCGTGCTGGGCGTCGTGCCGGTTTCTTCGCTCGACTGCGTGTCGAAGCTCACATACTTCAAAAATCTTTCTACTAATGTCATATTCAAGCTTTTTTTTACTTAACCAAAATGCCACTCAGAAACAGCCCGTACCGTCGAAGCAATGCGTGCAAAGTTTACACTTAGGCAGCCCGATGGATTCGACCAGGGTCTCTAGCGTATTGAATTTCAAAGAATCCAAGCCGAACCGCTGGCGAATGACATCCACCATTTTTTCGTATTCCGGCGAACCGGTCGTAGCATATTTCTCCAGATTCTTGTTCTCGTCGCCTTCCAGTTCCTTGATGATACGGCGCGTAATCAGTTCGAGATTGCTGCGCGAAGCTGTGAAACCGATGAACGGGCAGGCATAGATGAGCGGAGGGCAGGCGATGCGGATGTGCACCTCCTTGGCACCGCAATCGTAAAGTACCTTCACGTTGTCCCGCAACTGCGTGCCGCGCACGATGGAATCGTCGCAAAACAACAGACGCTTGCCTTGCAACATGGCGCGATTGGGAATCAGTTTCATCTTGGCCACCAAGTTGCGCAACTCCTGCCGGCTCGGTGTAAAGCTACGCGGCCAGGTGGGCGTATATTTGGCGATAGCCCGATGGTAGGGCACTCCCTTGCCTTCCGCATATCCCAAGGCCATGCCTACACCCGAATCGGGAATACCGCATGCACAATCCACTTCCGAGGTATCCGTCTGCCCCATTTTCAATCCGGACAAGAAACGGACTTCTTCCACATTCCGTCCCTCGTAGCACGAGGTTGGGAACCCGTAATACACCCACAGGAAAGAACAAATCTGCATCTTCTCATTGGGTCGGCGCAGTTGTTCCACCCCGTCGGCATGCAAGCGTACAATCTCGCCTGGTCCCAGGTAGGAATCAATCTCATAATCCAAGTTCGGGAAGCTGTTCGATTCGCTGCTGGCCGCGTATGCGCCGTCCTTGCGGCCTATCACGATGGGCGTTCGTCCCCACTTGTCGCGTGCGGCAATGATGCCGCCCTCCGTCAGCAACAACATAGAGCATGACCCCTTGATGCGGTTATAGACATTCTCGATACCTTCTACAAAGTTTTTCCCTTGGATAATAAGCAGGGCTACCAATTCCGTCTGGTTGGTCTTCCCCGAACTGAGTTCCGCGAAGTGCATGTTCTGGGACAGCAGTTCCGCCTCCAGTTCGTCCATGTTCTGAATCTTAGCCACTGTGACGATGGCGAACCTGCCCAAATGAGAATTGATGATGATGGGCTGGGCATCCGTGTCACTGATGATGCCGATGCCCGAATTGCCGATGAACTTGCCCAGTTCGTCTTCAAACTTGGTCCGGAAGTACGTACTTTCCAGATTATGAATGGAACGGGTGAATTGTTTGTTTTCTGCATCATACGTGGCCATCCCGCCGCGTCTGGTTCCCAAGTGCGAATTATAGTCTGTGCCGTAAAACAAATCGGCCACACACGACGCCTTGGATACTGTTCCGAAAAAGCCTCCCATAAGAAATGATTTTCTATATTTATTTAGCAATTATGCGTGCAAAGGTACGAAAAAGTCGGTACTGACGACAAAAGGGGGCTTTCTTTTTTTCACTTCCCGGTATGAAAAGAAGCCGCCCCACCAGCCTTGAACAGGCCACCAGAAACGGCTTCCAAAACTAACACCTGCATGAAAACTACAACCTTTTACCTTTGTAGCTTTATATAAGCTTGCAAATGTAAGATTTTCCACTCGAATAACCAACAATAAACCTATTTCTTTTTGTTCCAACGACAAAATAGTTACCTTTGCACGCTTTTACACTATACATCCCTATCTCAATGGTCAAGACATTGCTTCTGGTTTTCCTTGGCGGAGGCACGGGCAGCCTCTTGCGCTACGCCGTGCAGGCCTTTGCCCACCAATACCCCCGCACCGCCTCTTTCCCCTTCCCGTGGCCCACGTTCGGCGTCAACCTACTGGGCTGTTTTCTCATCGGCTTGTTCTACGCCTGGTCCTCACGCTTCCACCTGTCGGAAGAGACCCGCCTGCTGCTCACCACAGGACTATGCGGTGGCTTCACGACCTTCTCCACCTTCAGCCATGAAGGGACAACCCTGTTACGCCAAGGTTTCTACGGAACATTCCTGCTCTACGTCGGCGGCAGCATCCTGCTGGGCATGGCGGCAACCTTTGCCGGAGGCTAGATAGGGAAAGGATGAAAGAACAGAAGGAGGGGCATCGAAAACAAAGATATACTGATTCTTTACCATCTCCGTTTCTCTTAACTGCCTTCCCGCCGAAACACTTAAGTATTTTCGTCAAAACACTTAAGTATTTCCGAAGTTTTACTTAAGTATATTGGGAAAGATACTTAAGTGTTTCAAAGAGAACATAACAGACTCATATTCAAATACTTAAATGTAGAAATTTATAGAAAACAGCCATTCCGGTCTTTTTCTCATGTCCGAATTCTTCATAACCACACGCCCTGCTTTCTCTTATACCTGTTTTATATATAAAAGAGGGTGTATCAAAAAACAGATTTTGATACACCCTCTTCCAGTTCTCGAGCCTCTTGTCGGATTCGAACCAACGACCCCGAGATTACAAATCACGTGCTCTGGCCAACTGAGCTAAAGAGGCGGGTGGGTAAGCTTGCTACATCGCGCCGCTACGACCTGCTACCTTTGCTGCGGTCAAGCCCTGGAGGATTCACAGGGAGCTGGCCGTGTAGGACTTACCCGTTTTTGCTGGTGCAAAGGTAGGCATTTTTTTCTTTCGCACAATACATCGGCCAAACTTTTTTCAACTTTAACAAGCCGGCGCGCCTATACATACAATATTATTTATACCTTTGCGTCGCATTTCAAACGAAAAAAAGATGGCAGAAAACAGAGGTTACATACAACGCTACGCCATGCTCTTCGGAGCCTACTTGGGCGTATTCTGGATTGTCGGGGCAGCATTCTTCCCCTTGGGACTTTCTAACCCGCTCCTCTTCCTGTTATTCATAGCCTTCGTGGTAGGAGGTCCCTTCGTGGGATACTACTACGCCAGCACCTACCGCAAGCAGGTCTGCGGAGGCTATATGTCCTTTTCCCACGCCTGGCTTTTCACCATGCTGATGTACATCTTCGCCGCCCTGCTGGCTGCCGCCGCCCATTATATCTATTTCCGATTCATCGACGGAGGCTACATCATCAACACGTACACGGCCCTGATAAACGACTTCTTCAGCAACCCGGCAACCTCCGGCATGGCTCCCTACAAAGAACAAATGGAACAAGCCCTGGAACAATTATCCAGGCTTACCCCCATAGATATCACCATGCAAATCTTCTCCAATAACATTTTCTGGGGAATGTTGTTGGCCATACCTACCGCCCTCTTCGCCATGAAGAAAAACCACGGGACAAACCAGACTCAATCTTAACCCAAAACATAAAAGCTGAATGGACATTTCTATAATCGTACCTTTATATAATGAAGAAGAATCTCTGCAGGAATTGTTCGCCTGGATTGAACGGGTCATGGCCCGGGACGGCTTCACCTACGAGGTAATCTTCGTGAGCGACGGAAGTACCGACCACTCTTGGGACATCATCGAAAAACTGCACCAACAGCATCCCCAAGAAGTGAAAGGCATAAAGTTCCGACGGAACTATGGCAAATCACCGGCTTTATATTGCGGCTTCAAGCAAGCCGAAGGAGAGGTGGTCATCACTATGGACGCCGACCTGCAAGACAGCCCGGACGAAATTCCCGAACTCTACCGCATGATTACGGAAGATGGCTATGACCTGGTGTCCGGCTGGAAGAAAAAGCGCTACGACCCCCTGTCCAAAACAATACCGACCAAGCTGTTCAACGCCACGGCACGGCGGGTTTCGGGCATCAAGAACCTGCACGACTTCAACTGCGGCCTCAAAGCCTACCGCAAAGAAGTCATCAAGAACATCGAAGTCTATGGCGAGATGCACCGCTACATCCCCTACCTGGCTAAAAGCGCAGGCTTCAGCAAGATTGGCGAAAAAGTAGTGCATCACCAGGCACGCAAATTCGGAAAAACCAAGTTTGGCGGATGGAACCGTTTCTTCAACGGATACTTGGATTTAATCTCCCTATGGTTCCTCTCCACCTTCGGCGTCAAACCCATGCACTTTTTCGGCTTCCTGGGTTCGCTGATGTTCATCTTCGGCTTCCTGTCCGTTATCATCGTAGGAGCCAGCAAACTGTATTACATGTACAACGACATGCCCTATCGGTTGGTAACCGAGTCGCCCTACTTCTACCTGGCACTGACCTTGATGGTCATCGGCACGCAACTATTCTTAGCCGGTTTCTTGGGCGAGCTTATCTCGCGCAACGCCACCGGACGCAACAATTACCAAATAGAAAAAAACATTTAGTCCCCTATGAAACAGCTCATCAGATTAATACTGGCAGGTGTGCTGCTCTGCCCGACCATAGGTTCTATGACGTCTTGTTCGGAAGAAGCAGACTGCTCCATGGCCGAACGCGCAATGACCAACTGCAAGCTCTACACTATCGACGAAGATGGTTTCGTGGCCAATGACACGTTGGATTCGCTCACCGTCACAGCATTCGGAACAGACAGTGTTATCATTAACAACCAGAAAGAAGTGCGAGACCTTACTTTGCCCTTGCGCTATACGGCCGACTCAACCATCTTAGTGTTCAGATACAGCCGCTATACGACCGACACAATCGTCATTTACCACACCAATACGCCTTATTTCCTGTCGATGGATTGCGGATACCAAATGCAACAACGCCTCACCAACATCACACACACAACCCACCGACTGGACTCTATCCACATCACCAATAACGAAGCCGGCATCTATGGTCAGGAAAATATCCAATTGTTCTATTAGCCTGTTGTGCGGATTGTTGCTCCTGTTGGCCCTGCCGACACAGGCACAATACTCCGGCTCGTATTCTTCGTCGAGGGACACACGCCCTGTGGCCAAGAAAAAAGAAAAAAAGCCAGCCGAAATAGAATACCCTCTTTACAACGGGGTGACTGTCGGCTTGGATCTCTGGGGCATAGGTAGCAAATTGTTCGGGGGAGATTTCCTGAGCAGCGAGGTGATTGCCAGCGTGGATCTGAAGCACCGCTTCTTCCCTACCGTCGAAATGGGCTACGGACAAACAGATGCTTGGAATGACAACGGCATACATTACAAAAGCGGCGCGCCTTACTTCCGCATTGGCATAGATTATAACGCATTGTATAAGAAGAAACACGGCCAAATGATTCTCGTAGGATTGCGTTATGGATACAGCAGTTTCACTTATGACATTGAGAGCATGGAGGTAGGCGACCCCATCTACGGGGGAAGTATCGGCAATCCCAACCTGACCGACGATATCTGGGGAGGCAGCATCCCTTATCGGCATACAGGTATGAAAGGTTCCATGCAATGGCTGGAACTGGGTGCCGGCATACGTGCCCATGTCTGGAGATCGCTGTACATGAGTTGGGGGCTTCGTTTCCGTTTCAAGTTGTCGGCATCGACCGGAGAATATGGTGACCCGTGGTATGTACCGGGATTCGGGAAGTACAAATCCAATACGTTGGGCGTGCAATACAGCATTATTTATAAATTACCATTTTAAGAGGAAAACTTTGAACTACTAATTATGACAGGACTTGAAATCTGCCTGTTGGCCGTGGGACTCGCCATGGATTGCTTTGCTGTGTCCATAGCCAGCGGCATTATACTGAAACGCGCACGGTGGCGCGCCATGCTGACGATGACTTTCTTTTTCGGCTTTTTCCAGGCACTGATGCCGCTCATCGGATGGGCGGCGGCAAGCCTCTTCAGCTACCTGATAGAAGCGGTAGACCATTGGATAGCCTTCGGCATCTTGGCTTTCTTGGGTATACGGATGATACGCGAGTCACTCAAAGATGAAGATTGCCGCCAGATGTTCGACCCGACCCGGCTGAAAGTGGTACTGGCATTTGCCGTGGCCACCAGTATTGACGCCCTGGCCGTCGGAGTATCATTCGCTTTCGTGGGCATGAACGGCCCGGAAGATATATTGCCCGCCGTAAGCATCATTGGTCTGGTATCTTTCGCATTCTCACTGGCAGGACTGATTTTCGGCATACGGTGCGGATGCGGATTGGCAAAGAAATTGCGCGCCGAGCTGCTGGGAGGCATCATATTGGTCATCATCGGAACCAAAATATTAATAGAACACTTGTTCTTCAACTGACAATTGACAACGGATTATGAACAAAAAGGCAAAATACAACCTCGCATGGCTGGTGCTCCTGATTGCGGGGACTTTGTGGATATTGGTGCGACACAATGCCCCTACCCCTTACCAGAAGGATGAAGGTTTCGTGTTCGGCACCATCTATAACGTGACGTACCAATGCGACAAGAACCTGAAGGCTGCCATCGAAGCCGAGTTGCAAAGATTCGACGCCTCGCTGTCCCCCTTCAACGACACCTCCGTCATCAGTCGCATTAACCGCAATGAGGAAGTCCAAGTGGACACCTTCTTCGCCAATGTATTCCGCAGAAGCCAACAAATCTCCCAAGAAACGGAAGGCGCGTTCGACATCACCATAGCCCCCTTGGTCAATGCATGGGGATTTGGCTTCAAAGACGGTACTTTCCCCGATTCGAGCATGATAGACAGCCTGCTGCAATTCACCGGCTACCAGAAAGTGCGGCTCAATGCCGACGGACGGATAGGAAAAGACGACCCACGCCTGATGCTGACCTGCAGTGCCGTGGCCAAAGGTTATGCCGTAGACGTGGTAGCCGACCTGCTGGAACGGCAGGGAGTAAAGAATTTCCTGGTAGATATTGGCGGGGAAATAGTGGTGCGCGGCACGAGTCCGCAAGAGAAGCCTTGGCGCATCGGCATCAACAAACCCGTGGATGACTCGTTATCCATCCACGGGGAATTACAAACAGTCTTGCACATCACCGACGCCGCCATGGCAACTTCGGGCAACTACCGGAATTTCTATTACCACGGCGGGAAGAAATATGCCCACACCATCGACCCGCGCACCGGGCACCCCGTACAACATGAGATACTATCGGCCACCGTCGTCGCACGCGACTGCATGAGTGCTGACGCCTACGCCACGGCCTTCATGGTCATGGGCCTGCAAAAAGCGGCCGCCTTTGCCGAAGCCCACCCGGAGATTGACGCGTATTTTATCTACAACGACGAGAATAGAGTCGCCAAGGTTTATCAGACCCAAGGCATGAAACGTTTCCTTTCCGCCCCTTCTTCCGAAGGATAACCGCTCCACTGATTTTTCGTTTTCACTTTTTTATTTATCATTCTTCATCGAAATGTACACCGTTATCAAACGCCTGGAAATATCCGCAGCCCACAGCCTGCGCCTCTCCTACCCCAGCAAGTGCTCCACCCTGCACGGGCACAACTGGATTGTGACCATCTACTGCCGTTCACGCAAACTGAATGCCGACGGCATGGTGACAGACTTCAGCCACATCAAAGAACTGGTAATGGGGAAACTGGACCATCGCAACCTGAATGACGTGCTCCCTTTCAACCCCACGGCTGAGAACATTGCCCGCTGGATTTGCGAAGAGGTGGAACACTGCTACCGCGTGGAAGTGCAAGAATCGGAAGGAAACACCGCCATTTATGAAAAAGAAGAAGATTAACGAAATATTCTACAGCCTGCAAGGCGAAGGCGTCCATACGGGCACACCGGCCGTATTTGTCCGTTTCTCGGGTTGCAACCTGCGCTGCCCTTTCTGCGACACGCAGCACGAAGAAGGAGCATGGATGACGAACGAGGAAATCACAACGGAAGTAAAACGTTATTCTCCCCGTTTTGTCATACTGACCGGAGGCGAGCCCTCCCTGCAAATCGACGGCGACCTCATCCAACGCCTGCACGACGACGGCCACTACATCTGCATCGAGACCAACGGCACGCATCCCCTCCCCCCGGGCATCGACTGGGTGACCTGTTCACCTAAAGAGAACGCCCCCGTCGTGCTGGAGAAGATTGACGAAGTAAAACTGGTCTATACCGGGCAAGACGTGGAGTCCTTCTACCGACAGCTAAAAGCCGGCTGTTACAGCCTGCAGCCCTGCTCAGGGCAAAACATTGCTGAGACTGTGGCATATGTGTTGGCTCATCCCTGGTGGCGCCTCAGCCTGCAAACCCATAAACTAATCGACATCCGATAGCCCCCTCAGCCTCTATCCGCACGAGAGCCATGCCCGATGGCAGGTCCAACGCCTTGTTAAGAAAATGCCTGGCACCTCCAAAAGGACAGATTGTCAAACATTTTAAGACAAAGCCATTTCCAATCCTGTAAGCACCTAAATATAAGGAAGAAAAAACTCCAGAAAAGCACTTAAGTGTTTCTGTGGAAAGATTCCAGCGTCCCGAGGAATAGTAAAATACGCTACAAAACAAGGTGGAAAACCGCATGGATGGGCATAAACGCGAACAATCCGATACAAATCATTGATTCATATCGGATTATCCTTGCACGGGAGGAGAGGCTCGAATACTATTTTCATCGCCCCCCACCAAACACATATTGATAATCAACGATATACATTTTCAATCTGATAATTTGAATAATATATTCGTCCGAAATTTGTCCGAGAACAAGAGGGAAGAGTGTCATTCCTCTTTCTTGTCCGCATCGTAATTCTTGAAAGTACGGAAATAGGTGGGCAAATCATTATCAGCAGCTATGTCTACCCTACCATAATTATCTTCCATCCTTTTTACCTGATTGCGCAAGAGTACGACTTCCGCATACAATTCCTTATTTTCCTTTTTTAACTCTTTATTTTCCTGCATAATATAACTCGATAGGTCTTCTTTCAATGGTTCTTGAATAAACATCTCCCCTTCTCCCTTCACCAACCAAACCATATTCACTTGAGGGTAGGTAGCTAATATATTATTCAACACTCCTACTGTAATATCATCCTTGAGGTTTCCTAAGTAGGCAGCACTTTGTCCCACGCTCTTACTAAACTGCCTTCTGGACATTTCCAAGGCATCACAAAGAGCGAACAGACGCTTTTGCATCTCAGATGGTTGTTTTCCCTTATTCATAATAATAGTTAAAGCGGCTACTATTTTTATCATAACTTGATTGATTAACTAAAATAGTAGCTATATTTGCGCAAAAATCATAATATCTATGTCACAAATGTATAATAATCTTGCTAATTTAGCAATAGCGAAAACACGCTATTCGTTCCGCAAAGGGTACATGAAAGTGAGTTTGGAGGACAAGAATGATGTCCGTCAGGAGATCATGTACCTGCTGGGCATCACGTCGCTCACTTACTTCTCGCGTGTCTTGAACGACGGCATCGTGAACATACGGCTGCCGCATTATGAAGCCATCACCCACATCTTCGCCCGCCGTGGCATCACCGACGTATGGACAACCGAGGAAGCATAGCCGTCCTGACCGGACGCGAATCGCAGATTGCCGAGCGCATCGCCTGGGGTGCGTCGCAGAAGGAGGTGGCGGACGACCTGGGCATCTCCCGCTACACGGTGGACAACATCCTGCGGAAGATATACCAGAAGCTACACATCGGCAAGATAAACGAGTTGTCGGCGTGGTGGTTCTGCACGACGTTCGGCATCAGCTTCGACCTGTCGCCACTGAAACGCAGCATCGGGGCGTTGTGCCTGGCGGGGCTGTTCGTGGCCGGGGAGATGGTGAATGATTGGCAATTCTGCCGGTATAGGGCGGAACGGGTGAGGATAGAAAGGATTATCAGGATTAAAGAGTAAAGGAGAATTGAACGATGCACGCTGTACACTGCAATGGCTGCCAATACCTTCGATATGTATATGGCACTTATTATTGTTCTTACGCCAAAGAGCATCAGACCGGAAAGAAATGGGGCCGAATGATTCGAGTTCAGAATATCAAAAAGGACTATGCCATACCGGACAAGTATACGGTGGTGCTGACACCGGGCGAGGCGGACACGCTTGCCAAACTGCTGAAGAAGGAGCAGCGAGCCTTACAGAAGAGGGTTGAGAAGTATCGCGATCTGAGGGATGGCGGGGAAGCGACTCCAAGACAGCAGACGGCACTGTGTGAAGCTGAGTATGTGCTGGAAATAGTGGAGCAGTTCATCAAGTATGGCCTGATAAAAGAAGACAAGAAGGACGACGATTCATCAACCTATAACAACAGACAACAATGACAACAACAACCGAAAGACATCAACGCGGCTTCGCCACCATCTACACCCCGGACGGGCGGCACCGCATCTGGCTGCCCCGGCCTACGGCAGCGGGGCGCATCCATGCCACGTGCAGCTTCGCCCTGTCGGGACACATGGACTTCGTGGACAGCATCGACACGCTGGGCTACGTGCGGGTGGAACAAGTGACGACGTATGACAAGGACTGCAGCAGCCTGACGCTGACGTGCCTCCTGGCGCCGGAAGGGTGCCTGGAGCGGCTGATGGAGGACTTGCCGGAAAAGATGGAGGAATACTTATGAAACAACTGAACGAAAATGTAATCATCAACCAGGTAGAGTTGAACAATTGGAAGTATGACGAAGATGGCTTCATGATTCCTGTTGCATACGATGTGAACATGACCTTCTACGGCCATGAATATCAATTCTATTTCACGACCGACGACCTCCAAAGATCTGAATATTGGGGATTGGAGAACAGCGGATGTGAAGGGTATCCTCCACTTTTCGACTCAGCCGATTCTTACTTCGAAGACAACGAGAAGGAGGCCGACGCGCTGATGAAACTAATGGAAGAGGAATGGGAGGACTATTGGCGGGAAGATTCGCCGTACAATTATATGGGGTTAAGGACGAATAGGAGGACTACTTATCATGAGATACTTCATCGAAGACATCAAGACCTACAAGAGCGTCAACAAGAAAGGGGAAGCCTTTCAGGATTTCGTCACCCCGCTGGAACAATACCTGGTGGCGGACGAACTGTCGCTGGACGCGCTGAAGGCGAACATCGTGAACCACATAGAGCAACTGAACCGTTACTATTCCAGTTCTCGGCCGCTGGTGCTGACTGTCAGCCGGGGTCGAGGATATAGGGTATGGACAGTATGGGTGCAGGGAGACAGCGACAAGATTGCGGCCATGATATACATCAAGGAAGTGCGCGGCGACATCCATTTTTCCGTACACGACCCGCTGCCAGCCGCCAATGTGCCGGAAAGGCACGCACAAAGTAGCGCAAAGTGACGCACAATGTAGCGCAAAGGCACGCACAAGGTAGCCACTTGTCACGCACAAGTTAACCCCTATTGATAATCAATCATTTACAAAAAATAGAGAAAACAATGAAAAAGATAAACAGAAACACCGAGAAAGGACAACGTGTCCGCGTCCTGGAGACGGGCGAACTGGGCACCGTGACCGACCAGCAACTCATCCTGCGGCAGGGCAGGCTGCACGTGTACCGCCAAGTGCGGCTGGACAAGAAGCCACACCTGGATAGATGGTTCTGGGACGACCAACTGGGCGGGACGAAAGAGACGTGTTGCGTCACCTTCGAGGATGACAGGAAGAGTGTCTATCACCTCGACATCACCAAAAATCACGAGGCGAACGATTTCATCATTGATCTGCGAGGAAGGAAAGAAAATCCAAAACCGGATGTCCGGATGCTGCTGTTCCAATTGATGCGCGATATGCTGATATCCATCGGGGTCACGACGGAAGACCTGGCGAATGCGACGTATGAAAGGTGAACCCGTCCTTGCCCCGCCCCTACGTAACCGATAGTTTTGCCCCATGCTCGACCTGACCCGACACCTGCCCCAAGACGACCAGTGGGCGGACGACTATGCCGCCCGCCTGGGATGGGAAGAGGTGTGCCGGTACTATAACCGCGTGTTCCTGCGCCTGCTGGGGATGCAGCCGGGTGAGGAACTGCACGTCTTGCAGGTGGTCAGGCCGGACAACTACGACCTGTTCCTGAAATGCGCCTGCACAGCCATCCGCGAACTGCACGGGCTGGGGCTGTGGGCGTGGCACGTGGAGCAGCGGGGCACCCTTATCCGAAGAAGCTGACTTTATATAATTGACAATTAACAATTGACAATGAACGGTAATTACGGGTTCCGTTTCTCAATTCTCAATTATCCATTGTCAATTGTCAATTAAAACAATACCTATGATAGACGAACGAATCATCGAACAAGTGCTCGACCGTGCCGACCCGGTGGACGTCATCGGCCGCCATGTCGAGCTGAAGAAGAAGGGCAGCGTGTACTGGGCGTGCTGCCCCATCCACCAGGAGAAGACGCCCTCGTTCTGCGTCAACCCCGCGCGGGGCACGTGGCACTGCTTCGGCTGCGGGCGGGGCGGCAACGTCATCGGCTTCCTGATGGAGCACGAGGCGCTGACCTTCCCCGAGGCCGTCCGCACGCTGGCCAAGCAATACGGCATCGAGGTGGAGGAGCGCCAACTGACCCCCGAACAAGAGAAGGAGCGGATGAAGCGGGAGAGCATGTACGTCATCAACGACCGCTGCGCCGCCCATTTCCAGGAAAACCTGAAGAAGGAGGAGCACAAGGCCGCGAGGGCGTACATCGAAGGCCGCTGGGGGCGGGAGTACGTGGAGGAGACGGGCATCGGCTACGCCCCGGACACGTGGGACGACCTGCTGAAGTTCGCGCAGGCATCCGGCCTCTCCCTGGAACTGATGAACGAGATGGGCCTGCTGAAACGCAACGAGAAGGGCCGCTACTACGACGGCTACCGGGGCCGCGCCGTCATCCCCATCCGCAACCGCACCCGGCAGATCATCGGCTTCACCGCCCGCGACATGACCGGCTCCAAGGAGGTGGCCAAGTACCTGAACCCGCCGGAAAATGACATCTACCACAAGCGACAGAGCATCTTCGGCATCGACCTCGCCGTCCGCCAGGCGGCCAAGGAAGGGAAGTTCTACCTGGTGGAGGGCGCGCCGGACGCGATGCAACTGCAACGCATCCGGGTGAACAACGCCGTGGCGCCGCTGGGCGGGGCGTGGACCAAGGAGCAACTGGAGCAATTGAAACGCTATGCCCCGAAAGCCTGCATCCTGCCCGACGCCGACCCGCCCAACCTGGAGCGCGGCGAGAAGCTGGGGGCCGGGACGCGCAACGCCCTGAAGAACGGCGAGCTGGCCATGCAGTGCGGGCTGGCCGTCAGCGTCCGCGAGATTCCCCTGGCCGAGGACCGCGGCAAGCAGGACCCGGACAGCTATTGCACCAGCCGCACGAAGTTCGACACGCTGAAGGAGGAGGACTTCATCACCTGGTTCGCCCGGCATACCTTTGAAGAAGTGGAGACCACCGAAGAGCGCGGCGAGGCCGTGAACCGCGTCTGCGCCCTGCTGGCCTTGGTGCAGGACGAGGTGAAGGAAGGCATGTACGTCAAGGAACTGTGCCTGGCAGGCTATGCGGACAAACCCGTATGGACGTCGGCCCTGAAGCGGGCGAAGAAGCTGGGCGAGGCCGACCGCGCCAAGAAGGCCCGCGCCAACCTGGACGTGGACATGCTGGGCACCTACGGCTTCATGGAGATGCACGGCGGCTACTACGCCCAGGGCGAGAAGTCGTGGACGCAGTGGAGCAACTTCACGATGACCCCGATGTTCCACATCAAGGACTCCCTGCTGCCCAAACGCCTGTACCGCATCGTCAACGAGAAGAAGAAGGAGGAAATCATCGAGATGAAGCAGGAAGACCTCGTGTCGCTGCAGAAGTTCAAGATCAAGGTCGAGGGGCTGGGCAACTACATCTGGTATGCCACGGAGAAGGAACTGACCCGCCTGAAGTCCTACCTGTACGAGCAGACAGAGACCGCCCTGGAGGTGACTCAGCTGGGCTGGCAGCGGCAGGGCTTCTTCGCCTACGGCAACGGCTGCTTCGACGGCGAGTGGCACGAGGCGGACCCATACGGCATCGTGCGGCTGAAAAGTGGGAACTACTACCTGCCCGGGTGCAGCGTCATCTACCGCGACGACGCGAAGCTGTTCCAGTTCGAGCGGCGCTTTGTCTATACCCCTTATAACAATATCAGCCTGCGGGACTTTGCGGACAAGCTGATCACCGTCTTTGGCGACAACGCCAAGGTGGGGCTGTGCTTCCTGCTGGCCGCGCTGTTCCGCGACGTCATCGCCGGGCAGACCAAGAGCTTCCCCATCCTGAACCTCTTCGGCCCCAAGGGCAGCGGCAAGAGCGAGCTGGGGCACAGCCTGATGTCGTTCTTCATCATCAAGAACACCCCGCCCAACATCCAGAACGCCACCATCGCCGCCCTGGGCGACGCCGTGGCGCAGTGTGCCAACGCGCTGGTGCACATCGACGAGTACAAGAACAGCATCGACCTGGACAAGCGCGAGTTCCTCAAGGGCCTGTGGGACGGCACGGGGCGCAGCCGCATGAACATGGACCGCGACAAGAAGCGCGAGATCACGGCGGTGGACTGCGGGGTCATCCTCAGCGGGCAGGAGATGCCCACCATCGACATCGCCCTCTTCAGCCGCCTCATATACCTGACGTTCACCAAGACCGAGTTCACCACGCAGGAGAAGCGCGCCTTCGACGACCTGAAGGCGGTGCGCGACCTGGGCCTCTCCCACCTGACCCTGCAACTGCTCCGCCACCGCGCCCGGATGGAGGCCGACTTCAGCGACAACTACCGCCAGTGCATGGACGACCTGAACGACCGCCTGCGGGGCGAGACGGTGGAGGACCGCATCCAGCGCAACTGGGTCATCCCCCTGGCCGCGTTCCGCACGCTGGAGGCGGTGGCCGGGCTGCCCTTCGCGTACACCGAACTGCTGCGGATCTGCGTCGGGGGCATCCTGCGCCAGAACCGCGAGACGAAGAGCAACAACGAGCTGGCCAACTTCTGGAACGTCGTCAGCTACCTGCAGCAGGACGGGGAGATCTTCCTGGAGAGTGACTTCCGCATCGACTACCTGGACCGGCTGAAGACCAACAAGACGGCCATCCCCTACCAGTGGCGCACGCCGAAGGCCATCCTCCGCCTGCGCACCGACCGCATCTTCCCCCTCTACAAGAAGTACAGCAAGCAGGTGGGCGACGCCGCCCTGCCCACCGAGTCGCTCAACTTCTACCTGGAGAACAGCCACGAATACCTGGGCGTGCAGAACAGCGTCCGCTTCAAGGTCATCCAGAAGGGCGTGGAGGTGACGAAGGAGATTGACCTGGGCGGCGGCACGAAGCGCTACTACAAGCAGAGCACCACCAAGCAGGCCCTGTGCTTCGACTATGCCGCGCTGATGGAGACGTATCACATCAACCTGAACGTGGAGACGATGGGCACGGGCGACCTGTCTGCCGAAGAAGAAACTCAGCCGAGCGATGCAGGCTATGCGTTCTAAGTTTGTCATAATCAATAGGTATGTGGAAGCCCTGGCCTGCGAAGGTCGGGGTTTTCTTTTGGGCAGATTCGCCTGCCGGAATGGGAGGTTTTTCCCGTCTGCAACTTCTACAACTTCTACAATGCAATGAATCAACGTCTTACCCCTTGTTCCTCCCGTCTGCAACCGTCTACAATCTTCTACAAAACGGCGCTTTTCCCCGGATCTTCTGCCAACCTTCTACGACGCAGACGGATTTTTGTAAGCATTCAGAAAAGCGTATATCTCTAAACGCTTGTTTTACAGCGCAATGAAGCTTTGTAGAAAGTGCAGAAGGTGCAGACGCGGAAATGTGCCTGCCCGGGAATGACTAATTTATTAGCCAGAATGGGGAACATGTCAAAAGAAATGCGTATATTTGTATGAAAATCAATCCGATAAAGCATGAGACCCCAAGTAACCATAGAACTGGCGCCGCACCTGCACGACTTCCTCTACCACGAGTTCGGCACGCCGCGCGGCGAAGAGGGCGTGGCGGTGACCGCCGCCAACGACCTGGGCAAGCTGATCCAGTCGATGATCACCGTCACGGACCGCCCGCCCCGGCAGCCCGTCAAGGATCACCCGCTGACGCTGCTGCTGCCCGTGCAGGAGTGGAACCACTTCATCTTCCGCGAGAACTTCATCTACATCCCCGAGTGGAAGCAGCGGATGCTGCAGGACTACATCGAGGCCAGCTGGCGGCTGCGCATCCGCGAGTACTTCGTGGCGGGCTACGAGAAGCAGTACAAGCAGGACCGCATCATCCGCGCCTTCCTCTACGCCTACAACATCAAGAACAACCAGACGAACTATGACGCGGTGAAGAAGTATGACTACCGCAACCGGCAAAGGATGGTGAGGGAGGTGGACCGGGACATCCAGCAATCCTTGTTCCCTTGACATATATTAACCAATTAAATAGTAAGCAAAAACGCAATTTCCGCTGAAATAATCCTTAAAGATTAAGAGCCAATGAACCGAAACGACAAACGCGCGGCCATCTGCCGCCTGGCTTTCCTCCCTATCGGGCAGGCGACCGTCCTTAACAAACCGGGCAATCCGTCCATCCAAGTGCGGGGCACGTTCATCCAAATTCCCATCGCGTCCGGAGAGTTCCAAGAGAGTGAAACGAACGGAAAACCTATAGAACAAGAATTGGAAGCGGTGATAACCGACACGAATGCGGACAATCTGAACGCATATCGCAACTTGCTGGCCGATTACGGCCTGCTGCTGGTGACGCTGACCAACGGGGACCAGCGGGTCATCGGCACCGATGAGTTTCCGGTGCTGGTGAGCACCGAACTGGGCGGCTCCCCGCAGGCTTTAACCCTCAGTTTCAAGCGGGACAGCCCCGAACCGGCCAAGGTTTATTCGTCCTTTTAACAGATTACTACCGCTTTACCTTTGTACCCGAAATAGAATAGGTATTATTTTTTTTCGGGTAACATGACATTTTCATCTTTATACAGTGCGGTCTGCCGGGGCAAGTGGTTCCTCTCCTTCCGGGAGGTGGATGCCAACTTGCTACTGGTGGAACGGCTGTTGTTGCATGATGCCTCGTTGGCCAATGGCAATGCCTTGTCCGAAGACACTCCGCTCCCGGTGATGCTGGAACTGGAGGGCAAGCTGATGAAACACGGCGGCACCTTCGACGACGCGCCGAAAGGCAGCACGACCATCATCCCGGTGCACGGCACAATGCTGAAGTATGGCACGATGTGCAGCTACGGCACGACCGAGATAGCCGAAGTGGTACGCGAGGCGGCAGACAGCAAGAACATTTCTTCCATAGTCTTGGATATGGATTCGGGCGGTGGCAGTGTGGACGCCATCGCGCCGATGTTGGATGTGGTTCGCCATGCGCAGGGCAAGCAGAAGGCCGTGGTGGCTTACTGCGACCTCTGTGCATCGGCGGCGTATTACGTGGCCTGTGCCTGCAACGAGATTGTGGCAGGCAACGAGGTATCGGCGGAGTTGGGCAGCATCGGGGTGATGATGAGCTTCATGGATTACGCCAAGTATTACGAAAATCTGGGTGTGAAGCAGCACACCATCTATTCCAATCTGTCCGACTACAAGAACCTTCCCTTCGAAGCGGCGAAGCGTGGCGACTACAAGGCCATCCGCGACGAGGAACTGGATCCGCTGGCCCGCGATTTCCAGGAAGCGGTGAAGCGGGGGCGCGGCGCACGGCTGCAACTGGAGACGGAAGGGTTGTTGCGCGGACGGATGTTCTACGCCAAGGATGCCGTCCGGGTGGGACTGGCCGACCGCATCGGCACGCTGGAACAAGCCACGGCCCGCAGCCGCGAGCTGTCGGCACAATTGACAATCGAAAGTTATATTCACTCTAAATCTTAGTTAGCTATGTTTTTTGGAAAAGTAATGAGCGCAGTACTGGCCTTCCTGGGCATCTCGGCCTTCGCCAAGGACAAGGCGGGCAAATCCTTCCTCTCGCCATCGCAGGAGGAGATGTTGAAGGACAAGTACGGTGAGAAGTTCCTGGAGTCATTCAAGAAGGACTTGCAGGAGTTCGAGAAAGACGGCGCGGCGGCCGAGTCTGCCGTGACGGACGAAGTGACGGCGCAGCTCGAAGCCGAGAAGGAGAGCAACGCCAAGCTTGTGGAGCGCATCAAGGCTCTCCAGGAGAAGGAAAAGAAATATCAGGCCACCATCGACCGTCTGGCCAAGGATCCGTCTCCGGAGGAAGGCGTGGCTGTGGCTGGTGATAAAACCGAAGAAACAATGGCGAAGAAGTTCAAGCCGGATATGAGCCTGGCGCACAACCAATGGTTGGAAGCCGCCTTCAAGGGCGCGGCCTACAGTGGCAACACGACCATCGACACGACCGAACTGCAGAAGGAGTTCGGCAAGTACGTGAACAGCGAGCGGCTGCAGATCCTGAAGGACTTGGTGGGCACCACGGAATCTATCAAGTACATGTCCACCATCGTGACGGACAAGACGGAAGTACGCGCCATGCAGGCCGCCATTGACAGCGTGCTGCAGCAGTTCGTGCCTTTCTGGACGCCGAAGTCCAAGAGCACGTTCACGCCGCTCACCATCAAGAACTACAAGTGCAAGATAAACGTGCCGATTAAACCGTCCGACATCATGGAGGACATCTTGGGCTACCTGTACGATGAAAACCTCGACCCGCAGGATATGCCGGTGGTGCGTTACATCCTCTACCAGCTTATCTTCCCGAAGCTGGCCGAAGAGCGCGAGCAAGCCTTGGCCGTGGGCGTGTACAAGGAGAACACCGCCAGCACGGACGGCGGCACCGCCAGCGCAGCCCTGGATTGCATGGACGGCTACGTGACGCAACTGAAGGCGTTGAAGACCGCCAACAACGACAAGGTGACCTGGCTGCTGGACGGCACGGCACTGAGCGATACCCCTGCCACGTTGTTGAGTCAGATAGACCAGGCTGTGGACCAAGTAAAGCCGCTGTACCGCAACAAGACGATGTTCGTGCACGCCGACCCGGACTTGGTGATCAAGTACAGCCGCGCCTACCGCGAGAAATATCCTTGGCTCAAGAACCAGGACGGCGAGAAAGTGAAGATCGACTTCACCAACTTTACGTTCGCCCCGCTGGAGGGTATGCGTGGCACGGGCGTCTTCTTCATCACGCCGAAGGAGAACTTCAAGCATCTCATGTCGAAAGACCCGCAGCGCACCTCCATCCGTATGGAGACCAACCACTACAACGTGGACATCATGGCCGAGTGGTGGGAAGGTACCGGTTTCTGGCTGGCCGAAGCCATCTTCGCCTACATCCCGCCCACGGAGGCCGGAGGCGACGGCGACGACCCCGAATCCTCGCAGGGAGACGGCGTCTGACCGATTGCAACCCGGACGCGGAAAGCATGCGGCCGGGTTGCCTCTGTTTATCATTTATCATTCACCATTAATCATCTGAAATCATGGCAGAAGAAACTTACAGCTTAGTCTCCGTGCCCCGCAAGAACAACAATGCCGGGCGTGCCACGGGCAAGAAGGGTTACGTCATCCTGTTCCGCTGGGACGACGTGGCCACCTTCACCAAGGATGCCAAGGGCGTCAAGGTGACGGCCTTCGCCTTCGCGGAGGGCAAGAAGCCCATCGGCGTGTATGCCACGCAGAGCACCATCAACATCTATGACACCGCCGAGGGCGACCCCGATGCACGCGGTTTCATCCATCACCTGGACTTCGAGCATCCGGGCAGCGAACAGGAGTTCAAGGAGTTCCTCAACAACAACGTCAACGAGAACCTGGGCGGCATCGTCGTCAACTGTGCGGGCGACGATTGCAAGATTGCAGGCACGCCCTGCACGCCGCTCTCCATCTCCACCGCCGAGGGGCAGGACAACAACGAGGCCAACAAGACCACCATCAACCTGGCATCGGCGTTGCGCGGCGACACGCTGGGCATCATCCCGAAGTCGCTCATCCCCCTGACGGACGACGACACCATCAACTCCGTGCTCGGCCTGACCGGCGCCGAAAGCTCGCAAGGAGGGGGCGTCTGATGGCCACGTCCAAAAAAACAACCAAGGAAAGTCCTGCACCCCTGCCTGCGGCACCGGTGCAGGACTTGACCGTATCTGAGGGAAAGGCAACCGAAAGCCCGCACCTGTCGGTCGTCATTCCCTATTGCAAGGCGATGGCCCAGGGCAACGAGTTGCTCTTCGCCATCCGCTCCTGGTATACCTTTGCCCGCTTCTCGTTCCACATCTTCGTCATCGGCGACCCCGAAGACTGGATGGACGGCGAGAACGTGACGTGGATAGACTGCCCCCGCGTGTCGGACATTCCCAGCGTGGACACCCTGCACAAGCTGCACGAGATCCTGACATACACAGCGGTAACGGAACAATTCATCTGGACGAACGATGACATCTACCTGATGAACCCCGTCAGCTATCCGCACATCGTCCTGCCCAAGGTGCTGGGCACGCTCAACCCGGCGGCCTACAACGGCCATTACCGTGCGGCGATGGAGCGCACCGTCGAAATGCTGACCGAGGCGGGGCTACCCCTGCTGAACTACGGCACGCATACCCCGGTGGTGTTCACGAAGTCGAAGCTGAAGGCGGTGCTGCCCGCCGACGACCCCAAGGCGGAGACGGGCGTGCTCTTCACCTCGATCTACTTCAACACGGTCAACACGGCGCACCCGGCGCGGCTGGACTGGAAGACCGACCCCTTCCTGCTGCCCGTGGTGTCGAAGGCGCCGGACGAGAAGTATGTGAACGAACTCCTCCGCAACAAGGTGTTCCTGAACAATGCCGACAGCGGCTACAGCCCGTGGTTGGAATCGTTCCTTGCCCGGCGCTTCCCGGAGAAGTGCCCGGCGGAGTTGTGAAGGGATGCCAAGGCGGGCAAAGGCTTCCGCGACGAGTTCCCCTTCCTGGACCAACCGGGCTGCCCGATGGAACTCGAAGCTCTCGCCAGCCGCAAGTTCACCAAGTACCGGGCTTACGTCCGGCTGCACCCGCAACTCCGCCACTGCACCACGCTGGAGCAGTGTGCCAAGGTGGCGGGCGAGCTGGTGGACAACTACATCGACAACCGCCTGATATGGCAGGAACTGAGCTGGTACAAGGAGCACGGCAGCATCCTGGGCAAGCACCCGGCCTTTGCCGAGTTCCGCCGACGCAAGGAACTGAACAGCCTCCCGGTGAAGGAACTGGTGAAGCGGCAACGGCAAGTGGAGATGAACATCTGGCGCGTGAAGTCCGAACTGGCCAAGGGCGACAAGCCCCACCTCGACGCCACGCGCCGGGAGCGGCTGGCCGGATATGAGAAGGAACGCGCGGACATTGTGCGGTTATTGGAATAAGGTATGGGATACTACTTCGACTTGACAGACCTGCAACGTGAGATGACGGACTCCTGCCTCTGCTCCCAGAGGTTCGAGTCCTTACTCACGTTCAAGCTGAACAACCTGAAGGAACTCTGCGGCCGCCTGCCGGAGGAGGACGAAGCCTTCTTCATCGAGACAAAGAAGAGCTTCACTGCCTTTACCTTTATAGTATATATCATCAAGTGGGCGGGCCGCGTGGACCACCTCTACATCGCCACCTACTCCACCAACGAGCGCATCATCAACGCCCTCTTGCGCTGGAAGGAGAAAGGATTGCTGGGCGACATCCACCTGCACGTGTCCGAGACGCTGCAGTTCCGTATGCCGAAGGTGTTCGCACGGCTGGTTGAATTGCAAAGGGGCGGTGTGATCAGCCTGACCTATTCCTGGAGCCACAAGAAGATCACCTGCCTGGACACCCCGCGCGGGCAGTTCGTGGTGGAGGGCAGCGGCAACTACGGCGAGAACTCGATGGAGGAGCAATACGTTTTCCTTAAAAACAGAAAGGTATATGAATTCAGAAGTAACCGCATACAACCGATGGGTGAAGGATCCTGACTGGATGGCAAAGATAGACATCGACGAATACGAGCGGCTGGCGGGCATCGGCTACCGACCGGAACAGATTGCGATGTACTACAAGATTCCGCAACGGGACTTCCTGTGGTACTTCCACCTCGTGGGCAGCCCCCTGAAGTACCACTACGACCGGGGCCAACTGGTGCAGCAGGCCAAGGAGGGCCTCTCGATGTCCGCCGCCGCGCAGACCGGCGAGAACGTCACCCAGGCGCAGCGGTTCGACAAGTTCCGCAAGGCGATGGGCTACAAGAACAGCATCAGCAAGATCTTCTTCGACGAAGACGCGTAATTCTTCATTCATCATTCTTCATTAAAAAGATGTTTGAAACATCCCACTTCGACACCCTACAAGACTACCTCGCCTCCGGATGCACCCTGGAGCTTACGGACGAGGAGATGGACTACTACAACGCCCTCTACGCCCTGGTGGGCATACACCGCAAGTATGGCAAGGACAACGCCATCGCCTTCCTGATGCACCCGCCCTTCAACGTGGAGCGCAGCCGCGCCCGCCGGATGTATGCCGAAGCCCTGAATCTGTTCTACCTGAACGACACGGTGGAGAACGACGCCTACCGCAACATCATCTTCGACAACCTGCAGAAGGCCGCCCTGGCCGTGCTGCAGAACGCCACGAGCGCCAAGGATATGGAGGTCTACGGCAACCTGCAGACGCAGGCCTGGAAGGTGAAGCTGCTGGACAAGCCCGACCCGGAGAAGGTGCAGCTGCCCGCCGACAAGCCCGTCAAGGTGTACGACCTCGACCCGGCGGCGGTGGGACTGCCCTCGGCCAACCGCAACGAGCTGGGCCGCCAGATCGACGCCATCGACCTGCCCGAACGGGAGAAGACACGCCTGCGCCGTGACGCCAACATAGAGGATATTGACTTTGAAGAGATGCTCGATGACACGCAAGAGAAAACTGGACACTACGAATGACGACGTGGAGGTGCGCTATGCCAACTGGATGGCGCAGCTCATTGCCGTGATGCAGCCCTGGAGCCTGTACTGGATTGCCGGGCGTGCGTCCGCCAAGACGGTGCAGGTGCTGGCCGAACGGGTGCAGGAGGTGGCGCACGACTGCCCCGGAGCGCCCTTCGCCTGGGTGGCCGACACGTACAGCGACCTGCATAAGAACGTCATCCCCTCGCTCATCGACGGCCTCTCCCTGCTGGGCTGGATGCCCGGCACGCACTACGTCATCAACCAGGAGCCGCCCCGCGAATGGCGGCAGCGGATGTACAACGTCTGCACGGACTGGAAGAACACGATGACGTTCTACACCGGCTTCAACTTCACCTTCATCTCGCTGGACCGCGCCGCCATCGGTGCCGGACGCTCGTATGTCGGCGTGTTCGGCGACGAGGTGAAGTACTTCCCGGAGGAGAAGTTCACCAACCTGCTGAAGGCCGTGCGCGGCTTCCGCGTGAAGTACGGCGACTCCGTCTGGTACCGCAGCCGCACCCTCACCACGGATATGCCCAACCCCAACCACCTGGGCGAATATGACTGGATACTCAAACTGGCCAAGCAGAACGACAAGCAGAAGATTCTCCTCGCCCTCCGTGCCGGCTTTGTCTACAACGACACCAAGCGCGAATACGTCTCCCGCCTCCAGCACTACGAGCGGCTGAAGGCCGAAGCCCGCACCAATGCCGAACTACGCAAGGATGTGGCCGAAGCCGAACGCCTGATGCAGCTTGCCCGGCGCACCATGCAACGGTGGGAACAGCGGTGGGTGAAGACGCGGCGCGGCGTGTCGTTCTTCTTCATCTCCTCCTCATACGTCAACGTGGACATCCTGGGCGAGGACTGGTTCCATGATGAATTTGCCGAAGGGCTGGAAGGCGCGGCCACCAATATCCTGTCCGTCATCCCCAAGCTGGAGGCGGCGCAGATGTTCTACTGCAACCTCTCGATGAAGAACTTCTATGCCGACGGCTTCCTCAACGACGTCATCGACCGCCACCCCTTCGGCTGGGAGCAGGACTGCACCGTCCTGCGCTACCTCGACCCCGGCCGCCCCCTGGAGGCGGGCATGGACGCGGGCAACATGCTCTCGATGGTCTTCGGCCAGCAGACGGGCCACACCCTGCGCATCCTCAAGGAACTCTACACCCTGCCCCCGCAGAGCGTCCGCGACCTGGCGGACAAGTTCCTCCTCTACTTCCGCCCCCACCGCCGCAAGCTCCTCAAGCTCTACTACGACCGCTCCATGAACAACTACCGCCGCACCGGCGCGGACATGGCCACGCAGATCAAGAAGGCCATCGAGACCGACGCCGAAGGCCGCCGCACGGGCTGGCGCGTGCAGCTCATGTCGCTGGGCCAGGGCAACATCTCCTCCAACCTGGAGTACCGCTTCTTCCAGGAGCTGCTGCCCGGCCACCTCGAAGCCCGCCTGTACCGCCTGCTCATCGACCAGCACAACTGCCCCTGCCTGAAGAGCGAGATGGAGGTGACCCGCACAAAGGCCAAGACCAACGAACGCGACAATACCACCCAGATTGTCAAGGAGAAGACCGGCGACAAGCTGCCCGTCCACCGCCTGCCCCGCGAGAGCACCAACCTGACCGACGCGCTGAAGTACCTCGTCCTCCGGCCCGAGGTGGTGAAGATGTGGCAGGGCAAGGGGAATGTGAGCGGGGCGGCATACTTGTGACAATTGACAATTAACAGTTGACAATTGACAATTAGCTGATACAATGAGACGATTCCGGTTTACAACGCATTGTCAATTGTTCATTGTCAATTGTCAATTGCTCCGTCATATTTCCGGCCGCGTGCGCCCCCTGCAATCGCAAACCTCCGACGGCGCGGCTCGGGCTTCGGAGGGGCTTCCCGCTGCCGTTCCGCCAGCGGGAGAGGGTCTTGCGCGTCAGGGTCAAAGGGTTAGCGGAGAAGAATGCAAGTTTATGCAAGGAAAATGCGCCCGCGCGGCAAGGAAGTCCGCCTGCCGCGCGGGAAAGATGTCCTTTTCCCGCCCCGTGGCCGGGCGTACCTTTGACGGCGGAAAATGTATGTAGAACCTTGCCGAAAGGTAGTCGAGAACTACCGCGCGGATAGTCGAGAACTACCGCGTCGATAGTCGAGAACTATCCCGGAGGCAACAAAAAGAACCGATTATGGCTTTTTACAAAGAACAGTACAGTGAAAAATTCGGTGTCTATTACCCGCAAGCCGTCGTGGTGGGCAAGCCCATCGACACCAAGGAAGTGGCCAAACGGCTGGCCAAAATCAGCACCGTGTCGCTGGCCGACGTGCTGGCCGTGCTGGCCGAGATGCCCGGCGTGCTGGCGGACTTTATGTCGCAGGGCAAGAGCGTCCGCCTGGACGGGCTGGGCACCTTCCGCTACACGCTGGAGACCGAAGGCGTGGAAAACAAGGCCGACTTCGACTTCCAGAAGCAACTGAAGGCCGTGCGCGTCTCCTTCATCCCCACCAAGGAAGGCGCAGTCACCAAGGGCGGCACCGCCACCCGCGCCCTCGTGCCCGGCGGCATCGAGTGGCTGAAGTACGACGGCCAGGCCGCCGCCGAGGACGACGGCACGGACGACAACGACGGCCCGGACGGCAGCGGGGAAGGCACCTTCGGCTAAAGGAATTATCCGGGATACAATCTATGGGATTTTTACATTAAGATGTGTTTGTGGAGGGCGGTGGCCGCGAGGTTGCCGCCCTTTTTGCGCCCTTTCCTTGGCCAATCACTGATATTTACCGTTAAAATCGTGTTAAAATAGTCACGTATATATTTGAGTATCAAATAATTATGTTTACATTTGCCGCGCAAACCAAATGTTTAATGTAAAAATCTTAGGATTATGGAAACAAAAACCATCGTGAGAGTGAACAATGTGGACATCGTGGCCACGAGTGACGAACAAATGATTGCCATCCGCCCGATATGCGAGGCGTTGGGGATAGACGCAGAAGCGCAGAGACAACGCATCGAGAGGGACGAAATCCTTTGCTCAACCGCCTGCATGATAAAGGCGGTTGGAGCCGACGGGAAAGAGCGCGAAATGTACTGCATCCCCTACAAATTCGTGTTCGGTTGGCTGTTCAGCATCGACACGTCGAGGGTGAACGAGGAAGCGCGTCCAGCCGTGCTGCGCTACAAGGCGGAATGTTACGAGGCCCTGTACCGCCACTTTGCCGAGCCGCAGACGTTCCTGGCCGAGAAGCAGAAGGTGATGGAGCGCAAGGTGACGGAATACCAGGAGTGCCAACGCCGCTTCAAGGACGCGCAGAAGCTGATGAACGAGGCCAAGGCGGAACTGAACCAGGTGATGCGCGTCACCATCGACGAATGGCGGGCCAACAACCGCCAGCTCATCCTGCCGTTCCACGCGGAAGAGGAGGAATAAGGGCGGCAACTGTCACCTCCAGGGTAACGGTTGGATTGGTTCAGTTGGGGGCGTCAAGCCCCTGACTGCCTTTATGATTGAAATTTTCCCGCCCTTTCCCCTTGCGTTTCCAAAAACAATCCCTACCTTTGCAGTGCTCAATCACATAATATATCAGTCAAATGCAGGACGAGAGGCTTGCATTTACACCGTGCAGGCATTTTTTATGTCCGCATATTACGTACCAATAGTAGAATATTGGCATCCGTGTACCCCCGTGTACAGGCTTAATGGCCGTACAGCATTTGACTGAATGTGTTGAGCAACGGGACAGGCGCGGATGCCATTTTTTTTATTGTTATGTTGCACAATTCAGTCATTCCCACCGCTGCTATGCTCGGCAGCCTCGGGACGTCTGCCCACGAAACGGGCGAGTGTTCATTCAGCTTCAGCGGCAACCCCTACGAGGACTTCGGCCGCCTGGGCCTTGACCTCCAGAACTGCCAGATCCGCTTCCTGCGCAAGCCGCGCAACAACGGCACGGCCATCACCGGCGTGTTCAACATCAGCGGCATCGTCCTCACCGCCGGGGGGCGCGACTATGCGGGGCTGGTGCTGCACGTCCGCGAGCTTTGGCTGGAGAAGCGGGCGTGGTATCGCCAGAGGCGCGAGGAGAAGCGGGTGCAGTACCTGCAGCGGTGGATAGCGCGCCACCCGGACACGACCACGCTGCCCTGGTACTTCGAGTATTGAGAACAACGGAAAAGGGATGGCGGCAAAGGTGCCGCCCATCCCGCTCCTTCGACCGCGGAGGGGGGATTTTCTGTGGGTTTGCTTGGTGGTGACGGGGATGTTGTGTATCTTTGTCGTGCCCAATGAATTGAATAAGTTATATGGACCCCTTTCCAGCGCGTAACCCGTAGCCAGCCGGGTTAAGGTCGTTTCAAACCTTTGGGCACGTGCTGGGGAGGGGTCCGCCAGTTAATTTTAGGAATATATGGGAAAATTACCGCCAAAGATACCGGCCACACCTGCGCCTATACCTACAAGGCCTACTCCTGGCACGAAGGGAAATCCGGTTAAAGGAAGATGAGGATGACGTGGGACAGAAGGGCTGCGAGGATGCCTGCGAATATGGCCTTCAAGGCTGCCCCGAACAGTGAGACACGCCGGATATTAGTTTTTTCCTGCCAATGGATGGCGCGCTCCAGCATATTGAGTTCGTCACGCAGGATAAGGCGCATCTGCATGTCGTCGTCCACGGACTCCTTGCCGCCGTTTTCCACCGCAAAACACTGTGCGTATTCATTGGGTTGCGATTCGCCGAGTTTCCGGCCCAATGGCATGTAATTGCGCGGGTGGATTACTGCCAGCATCAGGGCTGTGGAGATGGCGGTACCAGCCAACAAGAGGTAGACGGGCAACATTTGCCACAAGGGGGAAGGATGAGTGAAGATGTAGGCGCACAGCAAGGTGAGCAACGTGGCATAGATGGCTATGATTTTATAGGCCCGCTCCGTGGTTTCGCTGGCTTGCTTGTGATAATCCTCCATCCGTTTCCGGGCGTTTTCATGGAATAACTTGAGGACGTCCAACGAGAGGAGAAAGACAGCATCGTCATTCACTTTATAAATCTGAGTAGTGAACTGTTTCATAAGTCGAATTGCTTTTGTTTCCTGCAAAGGTACGTATAAATTAGTATTAATCAAATAAATAGTGAATGTATGAAGAAATGTTTGTTTTTGATGGCTATCCTGGTGATGCCATTTTTTGTGAGTTGTACAGATGCACAAAAGATTACCCTGACAAAAGCAGGGATTATCTCGGAGTATTTTGTGAAAGCACGGTTGAAGAATCCCGAGGAAGTGAATTTCTCGGGCGGATATCGCGGAAGTGAAGAGACGGGCAATAAATTCATGGTCTACCAAAAGGTCTCGACACGGAATGATTTCGGTGTGAGAAAGTCTATGGTCTACAAAATCCACATGATCTATAAAGGCGGAGAATGGGAGGACAAGAACAACTGGACTTATGACCTTCTGATTATAGAGGAAGTGGATACGGGTAAACAGTACAAATTCTATTCACCAAATGATAGATAAATGAAAAGAGAAAGGCGGGGATAAAATTCTTCCGCCTTTTTTATTGCTTTTCCAAAAACAATCCCTACCTTTGCAGTGCTTTCCATTTGATACAGGCGACGGATGTTCGCCAACCCTTGCCGGATTGGCCTTTTTTATGGCCAACTTGCAATACATATAGTACCGACCCCCGTGCGGAGCGTTAATGCGCCCGCTGCCTGTATCAGGTGGAAAGCGACGGGAAAGCGGTACTTTTTTTGTACCCTTCCCGTATATTCATTAACCTATTGTTTCATTTTTAATCGCTTTCCAAAAATGAAGAAAGAACTGACCCTGGGCACACCCACCGTGCCCGTGCTCCGCATCGATGCGGAGCGATTCCGTGAATTGTTGAACCGTGTGCTCCCGGAGGAGTGCCAAGTGGAGAACGCCGCAGACTGCTGGTATGTGGGCTGCATCGTGTCGGGCGTGCTGACGATGATGCTGCCGTTCTGCCTGCCGCTGCTGGGGTATTGCCTGTACCGCGCGAAGAAGGCGGAGAAAGGAGGGGAACGATGAACGATACGAATGTGAAAATGACGCAGGAGGTGGTGGAAGCCATTCATCGTCTTCAGGAACAGAATACGGCAGCGGACGCGGTTGACGTGCTGCAACGGTTGATGGTGTTCGTGCTGCGCGAAGAGGGTAACGGCGACGACCGGGAACGGCTGGACCTGGCTCGTGAAATCATCTGGTTGCAGGACATTATGCGCGCCTTCATCTTGCCGCAGGAAGGAGGTGCACGATGAACGACGCCGCCATCACCTACCGGTTGGAACACATCGACAACCTTCGCTACCTGCTGTGCCTGGTGCAGGAACTGTCCGGCGAGACGGGGATGCAGCCCTCGGAACTGGAGTACCACGGCTATACGCTGACCTATGCCAGGCTCGAGGCGGATGCCGTCATCAAGGGCGCGATGGACGAAGGGGAATACATCGCCCGGAACGTCGTCACGCTGCCCTACGTGTATTGAACAGGACCTTATCGAACATTTTCTTTATACATTTTGGCTCCCGCTTGTCCGCGACGGATGGGCGGGGGCTTTTTTTGTGCTTGGTTATAAAATAATATCCCATTTTCTTGCAGGATATAAAAATATATCCTATCTTTGCAATGAAATCAAAAGAGATAAGGATATGCCCACAGTATTAGATTTATTCGGATTGAAATTCATCATCTTCACGGCAGACCACCAGCCCCCACACTGCCACGTGAAGAGCGCGAACGGGGCGGCCAAGTTCGTCATCAAAGACAAGGTAGAGTGCGTGGGAAGCACGCTGAAGCCCAAGGAACAGAAGCTGGCCGAATATGTGCTGGAAGAGAACCTGGAGAATATCCGGGAGGCTTGGAAAAGAATCCACGGGGAGTTTTAAGGGCTCCCCTTTTTTGACCAAACAAAAGGAAGGAGGCAGTTATGAATGAAATGAAAATCAGGAAACTGTGGTTCGCAGACGGTCGCATCTATGTGACCACAGACAAGGGAGAAACTCTGTACCAGTCGCTGAAATTCTATCCGCGCCTGCTGACGGCCACGGACGAACAGCGGCAGGCTTACGAGTTATGGGAATACGGCATCCGCTGGGACGCATTGGACGAAGACATGAGCTACGAAAGTTTCTACTACGACGACACGAAGGAGGTGCAGCCGGGCATTCAGGACGTGTTCCTGTCGCATCCGGAACTGAACATCTCCGCCGTGGCGAGACGGATGGGTATCCAGCAGAGCCTGCTGGCCAGCTACATCAAGGGCACCAAGATGCCTTCGCCCGAGAGACGAAAGTTGATACGGGACACGTTGCGCCAGATTGGCAAGGAACTGGAAGCAGTGGAACTGTAAGGATACATTCCTTCTCTATTCTATTGGGAGGCTTCCCCACACAGGGGCAGCCTCTTTTTTTGTGTCCTTTCCGGCGGAAGCGTCCGCCTGTATCTTTGTGGCGTTATCTTATAACCTGACAGATATGAGAAGTCAAGAGAGTGAGGAACTGAAGCTGCTGTTCATCGAGGAGGAACTGAGCCAGCACGGGGAGTGGCTGGCGGACGTGCTGACGGAGGCCATCGAGAAGCGGAAGCTGCGGCAGACGGACAGCCTGCTGCACAGCATCGACTATGATAGCTTCCACGAGGGGAAGAACCCGGGCGTGAAGTTCTCCTTCCTGAGCTATGGCCGCGCCGTGGACATCAGCGCGTACAAGCGGAACCGCCATAAGGTGAACACGATGGAAGTCGTGTGGGGACAGAAGCAGAATACGATGAAAAAGAAAAACTGGTATGCAAGGAATATGTACAGCGGGTATTACAAGCTGGTGTCCCGCATCATGTACGGCCTCTCCGACCACGAAATCGAGCGGCTGAAAGGCATCTTGGCGAACCGCAAGGCAACATCCTGACTACTGATTACCAACTACTGACTACTAACTACTGAAAAAATATGGAAAAGATAGGCAAATTCTCATTCGTGGATACCGCCGCCGGCCATTACGCCATCGCGATGGACTGGAGCGCGTCGATGTCGCAGTTCTTCGACCTGGGCGGCGAGAACTGGGACGGGGACCCGGTCTCCGTGGCGGGCGAACGGGTGGTGCCGTGGGGCAAGGACAACAACCTGCCGAACGCGGTGCGCAACCTGCTCGAAAGGAACAACCTCGGACCGGGCATCCTGGACCGGAAGACGGGACTGCTGTACGGGCAGGGGCCTGCCTTGTATCGCACCGTCATCGAGGGCAACGAGCGGGTGCAGCAATGGGTGGACGACCCGGAGATACAGGCGTGGCTCGATTCGTGGGACTACAAGGCGTTTGTCCGCGCCGCCTTGGTGGAGTACACCCACCTGAACGGGGTGTTCGTCCGCTACCGGATGGGGCGCGGCGTGCGCATCGGGCGGCCTTGGGTGGCGCGGCTGGAGTGCCTGCCCTCGGCGTTCTGCCGCCTGGTGTGGCCGGAGAACGACAGCCGGATGCTGGAGGACGTGCGGAATGTGCTGGTGGGCGATTTCGACTCGTTCCGCAGCACGACGTTCCGGCGGTTCCCGGTGTTCGACAAGTGGAACCCGGCGCGGCACGAGGCGGCGGTGCGCTACCACTCGATGCGCAGCTTCGGGCGCAACATGTATGCGATTTCTTGCTTCTACGGCTCCATCCCGTGGCTGGAGAACGCCAACGACCTGCCGCGCATCATCCGGCACCTGAATGAGAACATGATAGCGGCGGCCTACGTGGTGCACGCGCCGAACCTGTATTGGCAGGAGATGCGCGACCAGATCCAGGAGATGCACCCGGACTGGACGATGGAGCAGCTGAAGAAGGAGGAAGCCAAGCTGAAGGACCGCCTGACACAGCAGATTGCGGACGTGATGGCGGGCAAGAACAACGCGGGCAAGTTTTTCAGTTGCGTGGACTTCACGGATGAATACGGGCACGCCCAGTCGTGGAAGATTGAACCCATCGAGATGAACATCGACAAGTACATCGAGGCGCAGGCGAAGATTTCGCGCATCGCGGACAGCAGCACCACGAGCGGCTTCGGGCTATCCCCCGCCTTGGCGAACATCATCATCGACGGGAAGAGCGACAGCGGCAGCCAGATGCTCTATGCGCTGAAGATATTCTACGGGGCGGACACGCAGATTGCCGAGGACATCGCGCTGGAGGCCATCAACGACGCGATACGCATCAACTTCCCGGAGAAGAAAGGGGTGTTCCTGGGGCTGTACCGGAAGGTGATCAACAAGGAGGACAACGTGACGGCGGGGGAAAGGGCGACGAACCAGGTTTAGGAAATTGAGAATTGAAAATTGAAAATGAAGAAAGAAAAGAACATCGAGTTCCCCGACTGCTGGGAAGAGGTGTCGCCCGAAGAATGGGTGATGCTGCTGGGGCTGCGCTACAAGCTGATGACGCAGCGGGGTGTGAGCCTGACGGACGTGAAAAGGGCGTGGTGCGCCTACGTGCTGAAGAGCCGGGGCGTGAAAGTGCGGGGCACGGAGGGGATGCTGCTGGTGGACCGGCTGGCGGACACGCTGGAATGGATGTGGCTGGTGGATGATGAAGCGGGGTGCATTTCCCTGCGCTTCGACACGACCCGGAACCTGTTGCCGGTGTGGAAAGAACTGCGCGGGCCGCAGAGCCACGGCGGGGACCTGACATTCGGCGAGTTCCGGGCGGCGACGGCGGCGATGAACCTGTACACCGAAGACCACCTGCCGAGCGACCTGCTGGCACTGGTGGCGGTGCTCTACCGCTTTCCGGACCCGGCGACGGGGAAGCGGGCGCCCTTCGACCCGGACGACCTGCCAACGCTGATGCGGGACGTGCAGCGGGTGATGCCGGACTGGCTGCAGTGGGGTATCTACGCCTGGTTCGCGCGGTTCTGCGAATACCTGCTGACGGGGGAGTTCATCATCGACGGGCAGACGGTGACCTTCGCCCCGGTGTTCGGGCGGCGGGACAAGGACGGGGAGCGGCCATCGGGGCAAGACCTGGGGCTGAACAGCATCCTCTACACGGTGGCCGAGAGCGGGGTGTTCGGCACCGCCATGGAGACAGACCGCACGCCGCTGTTGCGCGTGCTGCTGAAGCTGCTGGACGACAAGCAGCGGGCGGACGAGCTGATGAAGCGATACAAACATTAACCATTAACCATCAACCATCATGTCATTACTCATCGAATCGAGCGAACAGCTTCGCGCCCTGACGGGCAACTACTACGCCAACAACGATTTCCAGAAGGTGCAGGGCGACATCGAACAGGCCACGGACGAACTGGGGCGGCTCATCGGCTACGCCCTCATCGCCAAGGCGGAACAGGCCGAGGAGGGCGACCGCCTGCGGTTACTTTTGCAACGACCCATCGCCATCCTGGCTTGCCTGCGGCTCTACCAGAAGAATGACTTGAGCCACGAGGACGACGGGCGCAAGTTCAAGGTATCCACCGACGGGGGCGACAAGCTGCCGTGGGAGTGGCAACTGGACCGCGACGACGCCCTGCAACTGGAGGCCTACTTCCGCGCCGTGGATTCGCTGGTGGACTACCTGGACGCCGAGAAGCCGGAGGAGTGGACTTCTTCGCGCCTGTACCGCGACACGCGCACCCTGATTGTGCGCAACGCCGGGGAGATGGACCGCTACTTCCCCATCCAGCGCAGCGGGCGGACGTACCTGCTGCTGGTGCCCTTCCTCCGCGAGGCGCAGGTGATGACGGTGCAGGACGCCTATGGGACGGGCTGGAAAGACCTCTTGGACGAGGACTTGGACACGGAAGAATCTGCCGCCCACTATGCGGCGGCGATGGCCACCTGTCTCCTGGCAATGGCCACGGCGTTGACGCGCTTGCCGCTGAAGCTGCTGCCCTGCGGCGTGGTGCGCGGCTACCTGGCGGAGAGCGGGATGCGCGAAAGCGAGCCTGCTACGCTGGACGACGTGCAGAGGGCAGCCGACTGGATGCGGGCAGATGCCGCACGCTGGGTGGACAAGATGAAGCGGGCAAGGGACGGGCAGGCGCCGGACTATGAACTGCTGCCCCGCAACCACCCGCGCCGCAAGTGGTGCAGGCTGTGAAGACTCCTGCGTCAGGAGACCGCCTCTCCTGCGTTAGGAGGCAAACGCTCCCCGATGGCTGCCGAAATTCATCATTCTTCATTCATCATTCATCATAAAAAAATGAACGTAATACAGAGACCAAGAACCCGCGAGTTCTGCGCCACCATGCAGGACTACATCATCGACACCGACTCCACCATCACTTTCGCCGTGGAGTACGGGGGCAAAAAGATATTGGAAGAAGAGTATGTGCCCGACGCGCAGGACCAAGTGCGCGTCCGCCGCCTGGGCCGATTCTGCGAACTGGCCCTGTGGGGCGTGTGGTGCACGGGCGAACTGCAGTGGCAACTCTCTGCCGCAGGTACCTTCTCGTTCTACATCGACGGGACGAAAGACTCGGAATCGCTCGTCATGTACAGCCGCCTGCAGACCCGCAAGAGCGCCGACGCGCCGGGCGTCTTGACTGAAGTGTCGCAGAAGGTGACGCGCCCCGGTGTGCCGGAATATGCCAGCGGGTTCAGCCACGCCGGAGGCTACATCTTGTCGGGCATCACGCCGGAAGGGACGGAGAAGGACACGGTGGTGCAGGTGGAGAAGCAGGGGGAAGCCCCCTTCACGGCGGACGTGTCCTACAACCGTGCCTGCACCCTGCTGGAGGCGTCAGCCTTGCAGAGTTACAAGATACACTTCAACGGAGGCGCGCTGGAGTTCCTGGTCGACCAGTCGAAGTATGCCGACCTCCGCGTCTTCCGCTTCAAGAACGTCTACGACATGCCCGAGGCCCTCTGCTGCACGGGCGGTCTGTCCGTGGCCGGTTCCAGCGAGGACACGACGGGGTACCTCTGGGGCGTGGAGCGCAAGTTCGCCCTGAAGGTGACGGACGAATACACCGCCGTCAGCGGCCCCGTCTATCTCCGGCAGGAATACAAGCTGTGGCACAACTTGCTCAATGCCCGCGAGGCGGCCATACTCTGCGGGGACGACTGGCTGCCCATCGTCGTGAGCAAACAGAAGCTGGAGCATGACTTCCGGCGCAGCGCGATGGCCACGGTGGAGTTCTCGTTCCGCCTGGCCGACCCCGCACAGAATGGGATGATCGAATAAGGCTATTACTAACTACTAACTACTGACTACTATGATACAGATTCAGAGATACTGCGAATGGCTCCTTGAACTGAAGGAGCGTGTGAACCAGGCCGTTAAAGGCCCACAGATTGACGGCATCGCCCTGGCCGTCCACGAGGGGCACATCATCCGCAAGCTGCGCGACCGCCGGGGCATCATCCTTTGTGCCAAGTATCCCGACATGCAGGTCAAGGGCGCGGCGGACGCCTTCAGCACGGACAACCAAGTCCTGCTCTTCCTCCTGGAGAAAGTACCCAGCGGCCAGCAGACGGACGAAGACGAACTACTGCACTACCAACTTATGCAGCGCCTCATGACCGCCCTGCGCGAACGGCTGTGGGACGGCAACCTGCTGTGCGACGAATCCATCCGCCTGACGACAGACCTGACCATCGAGTGGGAGTATGACATCTTCGGCGGATGGAATGGCCTCTCCGTCTCGTTCAAATTGGAGGACTTCGATTAACCATCCCCTACTAACTACTATCTACCGACTACTAACTATACTGACTACCGACATGACCGAACTCTACATCGACGGCGTTTCCGTTGCCCTTTCCAAGGATTTCAGCATCCAAGTGAAGCGTGAGAACCCGCTGTTCACCAAGAACGGCGAATACACCTACGACATCACCCTTCCGCTGGCAGACCCGACCAATGCGGAACTGTACAAACACCTGAACCGGCTGAACTCGGTGCAGGAGGTCGCCACTAAACGCCACGCCGTACTCCTGGCCGACAACCGCGTCTACTGTAACGGAACGGAAGTCATCACCGGCTGGACGGACAGCACGGTGGCGATACAAATCGCGTCCGGAAACTCGGAACTGAATTACGTCATAGGGGATGACTTGTTGATCTCCTCGTTGGACGGGATGCCGGAAACATCCGCTACCCTGGATAAGGATACCCAAGACAAAGCCATCGCCTGTACTTATCCGGATACAGATTTCTGTATCTCAACCGTAAGGGATGCCGGGACAGATATACTATACAATTATATGAAGGTGGCATACGACGAAACCAGCGATTCGTTGGTCACTTCGGTCTCCGACTATCTTCCTCAGCCTTATTTGTGTGCCTATATCCGCGAGTTGATGCGGGCTTTAGGTTACTCCCTTGTGCAGAACCAGCTTGAAAGCACTGCTTACAAGATGCTGTTCATCTGCAACACGTATTCTTTTAAGTGGAACGAGATCCTTCCGGGATGGAAAGTCATAGACTTCTTGGAACAGATAGAAAAAATGTTCAACGCGTCCTTCGTGATTGACAACCGGAAGAAGACTGCACGCCTGTTGCTGAACAATAGCTACTTCTCCGGGCAACAATCTGTACACATCTCAGAAGTGATCGACGCTTATGAAACGGAAATAGAGGAAGAGAGTGGACTGGTAGATTATGCCAAGACCAGAATAAGCTATAATGTCGAAGATACTGACTACTGGAGGTTGAACGCTCTTCCGGACGGGTACCTGAAGCAAGCGAATGTCGTGAAAATCCCGGAAGACTACAAACCGGAGTTGGAAGAGGTAACACGGATTGTCAATTACATAGACGAATATGCCCCGGATGATTATAAGACCCTGTACTATACGGATACCCCGGATGATGGGCTATTCCTGCATGTATATCAGCCTTCCGGTGGAAGTGTCGTCACAAAGTACATCTGTTGGGTGGATCGGTTTGCGCCTGTCAACAGGGAGGCAGAAGAAGAATTGGCGTTAGAAATAGTGCCAGCCCGGATGGAACATTACAGTTTCCCCACAGTAGGAGTGCCGACTCCGGAGGGGGAAAGCCAGGTGCCCTATGCAGTGTACATTCCCGTGGTTGAGTCAGCCAGTTATGACGATGACCCGAATGCAGGCAATGAAGGGTTGGAACAGATTCTTAATTGGACGGATCCCAGTGAAGCCACGGCAAGCAATATCCATGTGGCATTCTATACAGGGGGCGAGGAAGGAACATTGGAAGCGAACAACAAGGTCTATACCTTCGAGAAGATATCAACCCATATAGATAAGTACGATAACGCTGGTATCCTGGCGTACAAATCAGGATATGCTTTTTTGCCTAACATGGAATTGGAAGGCTGTTCTCTCCGCCCGTTGGATCTAAAGAAAAACTTCTACGATGGCAATTATGACATCGCTTACACCAAGGCAATCAAGGTGCAGAGTTACGACCCCAACGTGTATGACCCCAACCGTGTGTTTGAGATCCGCAACCGCCGCTACGTCTGCAAGGAGATGGAGTTCACGCTGGACACTAACGGACGCAAGGGGGCATGGACCGGCACGTTCTATCCCATCAAGATAAGCGACACGGAGGCCGATGCGCGCTGGATCCTGACGGACGGCAAGTGGCGCGACGGCGGCGTGTGGCTGGACAACGGGAGGTGGCTGGACGAATAAATAAATAAATGAAGAATCGCGCTGGCGCAAAATGAAGAATCCCGTTAGCCACGTTCCCTGCCGCCACACGCCAATTCTTCATTCATCATTCATCATTAACCATTACTACTGGTGCAATAAAATCGCACAGGTTTAAATGTCATCAAATAAAGTGCGTTCTTTGACATTTTGGTTTGAAATGATTGAATCGTCCTGTTTG